>NZ_JAMAUV010000003.1:0-406975 GCF_023714155.1 Neobacillus sp. MER 74 | reverse complement strand
GACGGGATAAGTGCTGAAAGCATCTAAGCATGAAGCCCCCCTCAAGATGAGATTTCCCATAGCGCAAGCTAGTAAGAACCCTGAAAGATGATCAGGTTGATAGGTCAGAGGTGGAAGCGTGGTAACACGTGGAGCTGACTGATACTAATCGTTCGAGGACTTAACCATATTTTAAGGTGAACTCAAGTTTACAAACTTCTTCAGCATTATCTAGTTTTGAGGGAATGAAGCCTCAAACAAAATAGTCTGGCAGCAATGGCGAGAAGGTCACACCCGTTCCCATACCGAACACGGAAGTTAAGCTTCTCAGCGCCGATGGTAGTTGGGACACGCGTCCCTGTGAGAGTAGGACGTTGCCAGGCACAAAAAGGGACAGCTGAAGCGCTGTCCTTTTTTGTTATGGCCTGGAAATCTTTCTAACTAACATTCTCAATATAAATGCATTTATTATAGTCCATTAATCGGATGCGCAGCTTATCGTTGCGCCTTAATCGATGACCTGTCTCCGCGTCAATCAACTCATTTCCCATTTCAATTGAACAGTTCGACTTATTGATAATTAGTAATGTATTGTCAGTAATTGGAACAAATGTGATTTTATCAATTTCATTAAACTCAGAATCAAGTGAAACCAATTCTTTAAGACGGAATTCTCCCTTAAAGGATTTCAACTTCTTAATTTGTGGTTCTGTACGTTCCTCTGTATTACCATCTTCGATTTCCACTACAATTTGACCACTAAAGCCACGATTTTCCTTCCTTTTTTTTGCAATAAAAATCAAGATAAGCGTTACCAGAAGTATAGCCCCCGCCACCGTAAGGATAATATAAATCCACGGATACCGCTGCTGCCCTTCTTTTGCGTGTGGAATATCTGTCGCGCTAGTTTTAAGTTCAGGCGTATTTCTCTCCATTTTCTTTGAAAGTGGGGCCACGGTCGTCTGTGAATTATTGCTAAAAACAAGTTTAATGTCAATTTTATCTTTTGGAAAGCCTTTTACTTTAAGGACCCAATCCCCTTTGACAGGATTCAATAATTTTAAAATGGAGTAGTTCTTCGATTTTGATAACAGGATTTTGTCCGAAGGCAGGGGATACATCTTTCCTGCTGGATCGTAAATTTTGAGTTCCACTGGTTTGTTTGATACAAGTGAAATGTTTGCCTCTAGAACATTCTCATTCGGAATTTTTATTATAATATCCTGATATTCTTCTTTTGCAGATAGATCTTTTACAGGAACTACTTTTAACTTTAAATGATTGGCGAATATTTCACGGAGGATTCCGGGTAAATCATTCGCATTACTTGTTTCGAAAAATTTCCCGTTAGTCCTTGAGGCAATGTTTTGGAGGACCTCCTTATTAAGCTTCCCGTTAGCGTTTAAGCCAATTACATAAATCGGGTATCTCTGTGCTTTAGCTTGAGTCACTGCCTGAGCAAGGTCATCATCGGCCTGCTTAATCGTTTTGCCCTTATTTGACAGCAAATCATTGTTACCATCTGCGAGTAATACTATGATGGGAAGATAGTTCTTTTCATGGTTTTTATTAAGGACATTGACTGCCTCTTTGACTCCTACGGAGATATCAGTAGCAGGATATTTTTTGAGAGAATCAATGTGGGCTTTTAAGGTTTCTTTGTCTTTTTCTGTACCGATTTTGACGAGGTCTTTCTTGCTGCGGACCTCATCAGAGTATGAAATGACCGCAATTTTGTCCCGATTAAGTGAAGACATATCTATAAACATCTTCATTGCTTCGTTACTTACCTTATTTGGATCACTAGTGAGCATGGATTTACTGACATCTACGACTAGAACACCTTCCATTTGAGAAGCGGAATATACTGGGCCTTCCACTGCATCTGCATGGAGAGCAACACTGGAAAAGATCGGAATAAGAATAAGTATAAACATGAAAAAATATCTTATTATATTTTTTACCATCTATCTAACCTCCAATGGCAGGAATAAGTATTGTTGTTTAATGAGAAAAATTTGTTCGTTATATAGTGCATTTTACATCAGAACCACAAATAACCTAAGTATTATTGTAAAAAAAGAGATGAATTAATTGTCGACAATTTTCGCATTGGTGTCAGGCACCGGCAGTTTCAAAAGTTTATATTTTCCCCTGAGAATCTACTTTTGTATTCAATAAAGGTCAGTCCCGAAAGAGACCGGCCTTTAAGTAGCAATTATTCTTTACTAGAGATGGTGATAAATCTATTAAAGATGCCAATCGATGTAACGGTTCCAAATCCTACTTCGGAAAAGTCAGTTTTGTAGATGGTGAAAATAAAATAGTCTTTCTGTGTAGTTCCGGCATCGAAAATAGATTCCCCTGCTAGAGATAAAACTCCTTTTTCAATCAAGCTCGAAGATTTATCCATTGTCTTGTGATTAACCCAGTCGATATAGGCAGAACGTTTAGGATTTGTTGTTGCTAAAACATAGATAAGCACGATTAAAATAATGATAGGAACAATACGTTTCATTGAGCAAGACTCCTAACTTTTTAAAAGATTAATGGGAAATAATATACTGACTTATCTATGATTGCTTGTACAAGCATATGTTAGCCCGACATGAAAAATCACTGAAACTTTCTGATTACTTGGAAAAATAATATGGATGCTTATTAACTATTAATATGCTAAATTAATACTAACATCTATTATGAAAATGAGGGGATTAATTCGTGACGAGAAAATGGAAGTGGACGGTTTTCTGTTTCTTATTCCTGCTTTTTATGAATGCGTTGGGAATCATTGCAGTTAAGATTTTGGGCAGGTAAGGGGGAAACGGGATTTCTCCGCGAAATTTTGCAGGTAGGGAATGATGGGGATGACAACAAATTTAACCAAACCGATTTCAAAAAAACTACTATTTTCCATACTTATTGTCACATTTGGTGCGGAAATTCTCCTCTATCTTACTCGTTACAGCTATTTGGCCAGTACATTATATGATGCGGTCATGGTATCCTCGTTTTTTATCGGCTGGAAGCTTTATGGCAGGCTTGGAGGCGAGCGGGCTCATCTAAAAAGTCCGCGCCAGCATATGCTTCAATTCACTGGAGCCTTTTTGATTTTTTTCCTGGGAAGCTCGTTTGTTAATGTCTATTCAAGTCTTACTTTTGAAGATTTTAACGAGGATTATAATCAATATGTTCAAGAGTACAAGGAGTCGCAGGTCATTGATGGGGATGGGAATGAATCGGAAGTTCCTGCCCTTCAAGAGCAAACGATAGGGGACTTTTTTGGAAAAATAGATTCGATTGGTACGGATATTTATAATGATCTATTAGCTGGCCTGGAAGAAGTTTGGCGGCTTGCTTATATGATTCTATTGCTTTTTGTTTTTAAACAGGTGTTTCCACGGCGCTGGGAGAGGGGATCAAGGGATGTTTTCCTTATGGCAGCATTGTTTATCACTTCTATTCTTTTCGGGATTGATCATACACTCGATACTGAACAGCCATGGGCGAATCGCATCGGGGCGATCGTAACCTTCGCCAATATGGGCTTTTTGTTTGGGGTGATTCTTTTATGGACGCGGAACCTTTGGTTGACGGTTATTGTCCATGCGGTATATGACATAACGGCTACACTCTCATGGTCCTATATCGATTATGCCGTGGAATATTTTACGTTGGGTATTTTACTGGTTCATGTGTGTCTTGTTATTTTTGGAAAAATACATCAAAAACGATCTTTGCAACAGAGTGTCACAGTTCAGGAAGAACAGTTGGAAGGGTTGTCGCAAAAGGTAGAATAAAAGGAAAGAGGCTCCCGTAATGCGGCGGCCTCTTTTCTTTTAATTTTTTAGGGAATAGGATTTGGAGTTTATCCAATATTGAATGGTCCCATTCTCTATTTGTTTATACTTGATTTTTTCCTGCTCCAAACCTTTGATTAAACTATCCGCTGCTAATTCCTGCATCACACTTAGCTCGATTAATGATCTTTTTATTTGCACTTGGTCGGAATGGCTGGGGTCCTTATAGGAGGTCATCATGTCGAGGCGGTGTTTGAAAACAGTGATAATATCCTGATGGTATTCATGAAAGTTATCTGCCGACTTTAGGTTTGTTACTTTTATTAATAGTTTCTCTTGTTGGACTTTACTTTGCTCTAGATTTTCACTATTACCTGTGAGGAAGCCGGTTAGTATCTGTTCACTTTGTTCGTTGTAATCATGAATATTAGTTAAGTAGGATGTTACGCTTATTTCGTTTTGATTCCAATCTACTTTAAATAAAAGAATACAAGTCATTATCAACAGAATGATCGCCGTTATCGTTAGCATCCACTTTTTATTAGAACGCCTTTTGCGGGAAATCACTGGTTTATTGTTTGGATGGGCAAGGGCATAAATATGCAATTCTTCTAGTTCTTGCTTTACTTTTTGTTGGGCGGTTGTGAGCATCTTTCTGCCCTCCAATTTACCTAGTATGGTTTGTTGAGAGTCTATTACTATCCTACTACATGGAGCGACAAAAAATCCATAATTTCTCCAATTATTCTATATTTTGAAGGGTATTTCCCGAGAAATGGCGATATTTCTGCAATGGTGTCAGGCACCATCATTTACATCATAGTTTGTTACTTCTATAGATGTGAAAAGTTTGTTGGATTTTGCCGAAATAAATATAAGGTTAATCTGTTTCTATTAAAACATTAATTATGGTATTGTAGTAATATTGTAATATTGTAGTAATATAAATGGAAATTACAGGGGGGTTCACTTGTGTTAAGGCGTATTTTGATTGGATTTATTATCTTATTTTTAGGTTTTTCTGTTTTTCCTCAAGCTCAACAAGCTGAGGCTAGCACCGTATCAAAGAAGCAACTGATTATTGTTAATAAAAAGATCAATAAACTAGCATTTTATGAGAATGGTAAATTAGTAAAAACATACAATGTTGCAACAGGCAGAACATCTAAACTAACACCAGAAGGAACTTTTTACATAAGGGAAAAGATTAAAAATAGACCTTATTATAAACATAATATTCCTGGCGGCGATCCTCGTAATCCACTTGGAAAACGCTGGTTGGGTATAAGCAAACAAGAAAATGGCGGCTATCCATATGCAATTCATGGAAATAGTGATGAAAGTTCGATTGGAAAATATATCTCGGGTGGATGTATCCGGATGCATAATAAAGAGGTAATCGAACTATTCAGCAAGGTAAAGATCGGGGCGAAAGTCCGTATTACTACTTCGAAAAAAACCTTTAATCAACTAGCAAAACCGTATTTTAAAAACATCGACATCAAAGCTCCAACGTTCCCATCAGTAGCTGCTGTTTCTGATAAATCAAGTGAAGTGTCGGGCGTAACAGAAAAGAGTGCAACAGTTACAGTTAAAATTGGCTCTAAAAAATATACTAAAAAAGCAGATTCAAAAGGGAAATTCAAGGTGAAAATCCCTAAACAAAAAGCTGGGAAAAAACTATACTTATCAGCGAAGGATCTGTCAGGTAACATCAGTAAAACTAAAACCATAGTTGTAAAAGACAAAACAGCTCCAGTGGTAAGTGGCGTAATCAACAATAAAACTTACAATAAAGATGTTAAGATTACCTTCAATGAAGGAAAGGCCACATTAAATGGGAAAGCAATTAGTTCAAAATATGTAGTTAAAACAGAAGGAAAACGTACTTTAGTGGTAAAAGATGCGGCTGGTAATAAAACAACTATTGTGTTTACCATTGATAAAACAGCACCAGTGGTTAGTGGAGTAAACCATAATGCTATTTATAATAAAGATGTAACGCTCACTTTTAAAGAAGGAACGGCAACATTGAATGGAAAAGCAGTTAAAACAGGCTATGTTGTTAAAACAGCTGGAAAATACACTTTAGTTCTAAAAGATGCAGTTGGGAACAAGAGAACGGTGGTATTTATCATTGATAAAACAACACCAGTAGTTACGGGAGTAGAGAATAACGTAACTTATGATAAGAATGTTACCATCTCATTTAATGAAGGAAAAGCAACATTAGATGGGAATGCATTTACATCAGGAACGGTGGTTTCTACAGAGGGACCACATACTTTAGTTGTAACTGATGCAGCTGGAAATAAGACAACAGTGAAATTCACTATTACAAAGGTGCCGATGCCAGTTTAATATTTTAAGTGCCGAGAAATAAATGGCGCTGAAAAGGAAGACAGCACTCGATCATTCGTGATTCGGGTGCTGTTCCTTTATTAAAGATTAATATAAAAAGTCCCAAGTGAATGAACTCACCTGGGACGTAACTTTTTTTATTTTAGAATTTGAACTTTCACTGTTTTTCTTCCCCATTGAATAGCTTTCTTATAAGAAGGAACGAAGAGATCAATCTTTTTCCCTTTTATCGCACCGCCCGTGTCACCGGCGATCGCATAGCCATACCCTTCAACATAAACCTTTGTGCCTAATTTGATGACTTTAGGGTCAACAGAGATAACTTTAAGTTTTGGATTTTTCTTTAAATTTAAACCTAAAGCAGTGATACCAGAACATCTTTTACAATTTGCTGTATAAGCAGTAGCGCTAACAGTAATTGTTTTTACTACTTTTTGCTTCTTTGAGCCCGTTGTAGTAGTTGTGGCCTTCTTAGCAGGTTTACTAGCCGTTGTGCCAGACACCTTTAGCTTTTGATTTGGGTGAATCGTATTTGATTTAAGGTTATTCCATTTTTTTAATGTATTTACTGAGACTTTATATTTTTTTGCAATACGATAAAGTGAATCGCCACTCTTAACTTTATATGTATTGGATGCTGCGGATGCGTCGTGATTACTTCCAAATAATATCATACCTGCCAAACCAAACATGACGAGGAATTTCTTCATAACTAAAACCCCTTTCTACTGTTATATAAAAGTTACCACAATAATATTACACAAATATTTCAATAGCTTACTAGTTTCATGACAAATTCGTTATATTAAGGTGTCATTTAGTAATAATGAGTTATTAATTTGGTGTCAGGCACCGTTTGTGGACAAAAACTACGTTTTTGTCTGTGTGGAGTGCATGTATTATTTAATTTGGAATTATTTTACAATATTATTTTCTCTACTTAGGTTAACTAGAGGAGAAATAATATTCTTCTATTGCACCTAATCTATCAACGAAATGATAAAATGATTAATAAATAGAATGGCATATTATGTGAAATAATCATAATGGAGGTTTACTAGTGAAATATATTTGGTCTCTGAGTCTGATGGTTCTCAGCTTACTTTTTATGTCTTCGGACGCCAGTGCTGATGGGATTAATGCCCATCCAAAGAAAATTGATCCAGATGTGTTATTTAAGGAGAAGGCGGAATACATTGCCGAAGAACTAATCGTCAAATTTGCGCCAGATACAACACAAACGGAACGGGAGGATTTACTGAAACAAGTGGATGTAGAAGAAGAAACTCCATTAGATGACCAGGATTTCTCCTTAGTTAAAGTCACGCCCGGTACGAATTTAACCACGATTGCGAAACAGTTATTAATGAGTAAGCAAGTGCTTTTAGTCGAACCAAATTACAAGTTCAAAAAAGCATACCTTCCGAAAGAGCCTGGCTATAGCCGGCAATGGTACCTTCCTAAACTCCAACTGCCTAAAGCATGGGACAAAACAAAGGGGTCTTCGAAAATTACCGTTGCAATTATTGATGGCGGGGTTCAGAAGGATCACCCAGACATAAAAGGAAAAATTGTCAGCCCTTATAATGCCGTAAATGGTTCTTCCAGTTATGCTCCTGATGAACATGCTACACATGTTGCTGGCATTATCGCAGGAAGTTTTAATAAGTATGGGATTGCTGGGATTGCTCCAGATGTAAAAATCATGCCAATTAATGTTTTTCAAGGAGACCTGGCAAGTAGTGATACGGTCATCCGAGCCATCTATTATGCCGTAGCTCACCATGCGGATGTTATTAATATGAGCCTTGGGGATGATAGTTATAGTTATTTACTAGAGTCTGCTACAAAGTATGCCAAATCAAAAGGTGTGGTCCTCGTGGCTGCGGCCGGTAATTCTAGTACGTTTTTGCCGATGTATCCTGCCGCATCTGAGGGTGTGATAGGGGTTAGTGCCACTGACCGAAACGATCGAATTGCCAGCTTTTCAAACTATGGAAATTATATAGATCTTGCTGCTCCAGGGGTGGATATTTATTCATCCATAGCTGGAAGTACATATGCTTCGTATGACGGCACATCAATGGCTGCACCGATGGTTTCAGGAATTGCTGCGCTTGTCCGTACGAAGAACCCATTTTTAAGTCCAAGCCAGGTAGAAACCATTCTGAAAAAATCAACAATTGATCTCGGCAGCAGGGGATGGGATGAAGATTTCGGATATGGAAGAATTGATGCGTATAAGGCAGTTTCGAATACACCTGCACCGATTTCAACCATAACGGCTCCGAAAACCTATACCATGACAGGGAAAAACAAAGCTGCATTTTCATTTAAAACAACAAGTAAAACCAAGGTTTCTTTATCAATCAAAGATGCACACGGAAAAACAGTAAGAAAGGTACTATCTAATAAAACCTCTACAGGAGCGAAAATCTCCGCTTCGTGGGATGGAAAATCAACAAGTAAAAAGTTTGTTACAACGGGTACCTATAAAATAGAAGTGAAAATCACCAAAGGGTCCGAAAGCTACTATAAAAGTACGATGATTAAGGTTGTTAATCATACGAAACCTGCCATTTTGGTGTCAGGCACCTACTCCTATTCTCCGAATGTAAGTAGGAAGGTTACAATCCCTTATGAGTTAACGCAAAAAGTGAAGGTAACTGCTGTTGTGATGGATAAAAACGGTAAAACGGTTAAGAAAATTCTATCTAAAAAAACCATCTCAGCCGGAAAGCATTCAATCGTATGGAATGGGAAAACAACCAAAGGTCGTCTAGTGAAGGATGGGACATACCAGATCGCTTGGACATTGACAGATAGTCACAATAAAAAAGTGAAAACCAAAAAAGTTCAACTAACAGTGGACAGTGTCCGGCCAACTGGAACAATAACACTATCATCCACCCTGTTTAAAATGGACACCAAAAGCACGAACACCTTGAAAATGAATTTAAAAGAAACCTCATATGTAATCGTTTATGTTGTCAATGAACAAGGGACAATCATTAAGAAAGTAATTAACAAAAAAGCTAACCCTGGTACTCTCACCGCCAACTGGAATGGGAAAAATGATAAAAATCAACTGGTTCCTGAAGGCACGTACCGTTATTTCGTTCAGTTTAAAGATATGGCTGGAAATTTAACCAAGATAAACAGCCCTTCACTGATCCTGCAGGACTGGCGTGTACCTGTAATCACGTCGGGAAAAGATTATTATTTAAAAACAAAAGGAGCCATGACCATCGGCTATACCTTAAACAAACCTGGAAAGGTGACAATTGGAATTTATCAAAACGGAAAACGCCTATCTACTATTAAAACAGATGCAGCCGAATTAGCGGGGCAGCACTCGTTTACATGGAATGGGACGGATGATGTCAACAACCAGCTTAACGACGGTCTCTATCAGTTTAAAATTAAAGTCGTTGATAAGTATAATATCACTCAAATCTACTCAGGAAATGTCCATGTCGAGCTGAATACAATTGAAATAAGTTATCCTGCAGTGGTCATGTTCTATCCAGGTGAAGGCAGTGAGGTCCATTACAAACTCTCACGGCCAGCGAATGTGACGATAGAAATTTTGAATCAAGCGAATCAAAAGATTAAAACCATAGCACAAGATAAAGCATTAAGTGAAGGAATCCAATCTTTTAGCTGGCTTAGCGGCGATGAGAAAGGTGACACGTATTATTATGTCATTACCGCAAAGAATGCTTACGGACAAAAGTCTGTTAAGGGGAAAATGACTTCAACAGGTAACCCAGCGTGGTTAGTTTCACATAGTTTTAGCTTTCACTTAGCTTCTGATCAAATTTATAACGACCAATTACAGATGAAAATTAACACAAAACAGCAGATAACGGCTATCGTTCATGTTTATAATGATGAGGGCAGTTCGCAAATTGCCCAAAAGCAATATACGGTGAAGGCAGGTTCTAATACGCTTGTCTATACCAAGCCTTCAAAATATTCCTGGTATTACTATTTGATCGAATATCGTGATTCATTAGGAAATGAATATTGGTATGAAATTAATGAATAATAAAAAACAGTCTGCCAAATCTTGGGCGGACTGTTTTTATCTTCAAGTAGTTTCCAATTGTGTTTTCATTTCTGTTTGAAGCCGTTCTTTTTCGTCAGCGGGAACGACGTAGTAATAGATGCCGTTCATTCTTGTTCCTTTTCCTTCGATGGTCATTTGGTCGATGTTACCAACTACACTTTTGTAGTTCTTTTGAATAGCAATCATTTGATCAAAGGTGAGATTTGTTTTTACATTTTTCCCGAGTGCAGAGAAAATATCACTATAATTGGCCAGTGAAGATAGACTTGCTCCCTCTTTGATGACCCCTTGGATAATTTGACGCTGGCGGATTTGGCGGCCAAAATCACCGCGCGGGTCTTCTTTCCTCATTCGAGTATAGGCAAGAGCCTTTTTGCCATTCAAGGTCACTTCCCCTTTAGGAAAATGATAGCCTCCATAAGAAAAATCCAGATCATTATTCACCGTTATACCGCCAACAGCATCGACGATATCCTTAAAACCTTCCATGTTCACTCTTACAAAGTAATCAATCGGGATATCTAAGAAGTGTTCAACCGTGTTCATCGCCATTTCTTCGCCGCCAAATGCGTAGGCATGATTTATTTTATCCTCTGTTCCTTTTCCAACAATTTCCGTACGTGTATCCCGAGGGATACTTAGCATCTTAACCGAATTAAGCTTCGGATTAATGGATAAAACAATCATGGTGTCTGAACGGCCTCTATCCCCTTTACGCTGGTCGACCCCTAAAAGTAATACGGAAAATGGCTGTTTGTTTTGTAAGGATACTTCCTCAGTCCGCTTTTCTGATGTACGCTCGACAGGGTGATGCATAGTTTCGACAGCAGTTGTTAAAGAATTATATACGGAATAGGCATAAACTCCCACCCCGATTATTAATAAAAGTAAGACAATCCCAGTTACGCGTAGCCATGTTCTCTTTTTCTTTTTTACAGCTCTCATCAAATTTTCCTCCACAACGGTATTTTGAACTATATTTTAGAATATCAGAACTTATCGAAATTTAATACATTTATTTCAAAAACTTACATATTTTTTTACTGGATTTATTGGAAATAATTCTTTCATGAATAATCTATAAAAAATGGAGAGGATTCTTTAAAAACAATAGATTAAAAGGAAGAAAACTCAAAAAATATATTGTGAATAATTCGTAAATTATAGAAAAAGGTCTATTATTCTTTTGGAAAAATTAGTAGAATAGTCATGCAATACAAATTATTTTGTCGAAGGGCGGAAAAAGTGTGAAGAGACAGATAAAAAGAAGCATGAAGAGACGGATGCTTAATAGTTCTCTAGCAACTGCGCTAGCGCTTACAGCAATTCCTTTGAATATTTTCCCACAGGCTGCAAAAGCTGAAGGAACAGGGAATACAGCTACACTACGTATCTTGGAAACTACAGACTTACATTCTAATGTTTTACCGTATGATTATTTCAAGGATGTTGCAGTGCCGAATTATGGTTTGGCAAAAACTGCTACACTAATAAAGCAAGCACGATCAGAAGTTGATAACTCGATGCTATTTGATGCTGGTGATACGATTCAAGGAAATCCACTAGCAAGCTATGTAGCAAAAGTAAATAAACTAGGACCAAATGAAACCCATCCTATTTACAAAGCAATGAACTATTTAAAATATGATGCAGGTATCGTTGGGAACCATGAATTTAACTATGGTTTAGATTACTTAAAGGATGTTCAGGAAGAAGTCCAATTTCCGATTGTAAACGCTAACATTTATAAAGATGACCACGATTCCGACTCAACCAATGATGTAAACTATTTCACTCCATATAAAATTGTAGACAAAACCATTAAGGATGCTGCCGGCAATGAACATATTATTAAAGTCGGGGTTATCGGTTTTGCTCCACCGCAAATCATGAATTGGGATAAAGATAACCTAACGGGTAAAGTCATTACAAAAAATATTGTTTCCCAAGCCAATAAATTTATTCCACAAATGAAGGCTGAAGGTGCCGATGTTATTGTAGCAATTGCCCACTCTGGCTGTGATATCACTGCTGAAGGGCAAGAGGACGCAGAGAATGCTGTTTATGATTTAACAAAAGTACCTGGCATTGATGCGATGTTATTCGGACATGCTCATGTAAATTTCCCGAATGGTCCAGAATTCCATCAAGGTGGAAAAGTAGAAAATCCAGATCTTCCAAGTATCGATAATACAAAAGGTACAATCAATGGCACACCGGCAGTTGAAGCAGGCTTCTGGGGTAATAACCTAGGTGTCATGGACTTAGCGCTTGTACAAGATACAAATGGCAAGTGGTCTGTGGATAAAGCTAATTCAAAATCCGTTAACCGTCCAGTAAGTGCTGATACGGCTTCAGACGAGACCATTGTTAGTGATACCCAAGAAATTCATAACAAAACGCTTGAATATGTACGTGGAAAGATTGGTACGACAGAAATTCCAATGCACAGCTTCTTCACACGTGTTATGGATGACGCCTCCACACAAATTGTAAACAATGCACAAATGGATTATGTGAAAAAAGCGATTGCGAACACAGAATATAAGGATGTGCCAGTTATTTCAGCTGCAGCACCATTTAAAGGCGGCCGCGGCGGTGTAACAGATTACACAAACATTGCTAAAGGCGATGTCACGATTAAGAGTGCAGCTGATTTATACTTGTTTGATAACACCTTAAAGGCTCTAGAAATTACAGGTGATCAAGTGAAGCGCTGGATCGAAGAATCAGCGAAACAGTTTAATACAATTGACCCTAATAATCCGGAGCAGCAAGATTTACTTGATTATGATTTCCGCCCTTACAATTACGATGTCATTGATGGGGTAAAATACGACATTGACGTGACAAAGCCAAAAGGTGAGCGTGTTGTGAACCTCCGAATGATGGATGGAACTCTTGTTAAGATGGACCAAAAATTCATCATCGCAACAAATAACTATCGTGCTGGCGGAAGCGGCGGTCTAGCAGAATTGAAGAATTTAAAGCCTGTTGTGGATTCTCCGTTTGAAAATCGTCAAATCCTTATGGATTATATCAGTGCACAAGGTACCATCAATCCGGTTCCGGATAACAACTGGAAAATTGCTCCGGTTGGCGGCACAGCGAAGGTTGTCTTCCACTCTAATCCGGATGCTAATGCATACCTTGGTCAACAACCAGATGTTAAAGACCTTGGTCCATCAACAACAAAACCAGGCTACCAACTATATGAATTAGACCAAAATGTACACGTTCAATTATTAGGAATCAATGACTTCCATGGACAATTAGATACTTGGCGATCTATTAAGGACTCCACAGGTAATGTTGTCGATTACTCTGGTGGTATTGAATGGTTAGCAGGTTATTTAAAAGACAGAGAAGCAACTAACCCAGCAAATACCTTAATGATCCAAGCTGGCGACCTTGTTGGGGCTAGCCCACCAGTATCTGCATTATTACAAGATGAGCCAACAATTCGTTTGATGAATGAAATTGGTTTAGATGTTGGTACAATAGGTAACCATGAATTTGACGAAGGCGTAGCAGAAATGAAGCGTCTGATTAACGGTGGGGATAATCCGAAAACCGCGCAATATGAAGCTAAATATGGCAAGTTTACAGGTTCAACAATGGATTACGTTGTTGCAAACGTAGTGGATGAAAAAACTAATCAACCTATTTTAGACCCATATGTTGTAAAAGAAGTAGACGGCATTAAGATTGGCTTTATCGGCGTTGTTACAACTGAAACTCCAACAATTGTTACTCCAAGCGGTGTTGCAGGCGTGAAATTCACTGATGAAGTTACAGCTGTTAACAAATATGCAAAAGAATTAACGGATCAGGGCGTTAAAACAATTGTTGTATTGGCGCATGATCCTGGAACTTCAAAAACAGATGGTACTGCAGCAACTGGAAAAGTTGTTGATATGGCTAAAGACATTGACCCAGCAGTCGACGTTATTTATGGAGCGCATGACCATAAATATCTCAATACAAATGTTGATGGAAAAGTATTAGTTCAGTCTTGGTCTTATGGGACAGCCTTCTCTGATATTGATTTAACGATTGACCCTTCTACAGGAGATGTGATTAAAAATCAAACTAAAGCTGAAGTTGTCGATACACTTCACAGCAAGATTAAAGCAGATACAAAAATTAAAGCTGAGCTTGATGGATACCAAGAAGATATTAAACCAGTAGTCAGCCAAGTAGTAGGGGCTACCTCTGCACCAATCACAAATACTGCAAATGAATCAGGTGAATCTGCACTTGGTAACTTAATTGCCGATGGAATGCGCACAGTGACTGGTACTCAATTAGGATTCATGAATTCTGGCGGTATTCGTAACCCACTTCCAGGAGGAGAGATCACTTGGGGCGATTTGTTCAAGGTACAGCCATTTGGTAATGATCTAGTAACAATGACTATCACTGGTGATCAAATTAGAACACTATTAAATCAGCAATTCCAAGCACCACCAAGCTACAATAAAATCATGGCAATTTCAGGTCTTAAATACACTTGGAGCAATAATAAGCCATATGGAAGCAAAGTGCTTGATATCTATCTAGAGAACGGTACTCTAATAAATCCAACATCCGAATACACGATTACAGTAAATAACTTTATGGCAGACGGCGGCGACGGATTTGAGATCCTTAAGTCAGGTAAGAATCGCTTAACAAATGTAACGGACTTAGACGGATTTGTTCAGTATTTCAAATCCTTACCACAACCTGTTTCTGCACAAATTGAAAAAAGAATTATCATTGATAAAGAAGTAACTGCTGACATTAATGAAGTAACAGACCAATCGACTACTGTAACGGGTAAAACTGAAGCTGGTGCAACTGTTGCGGTAACAGCTGGTGAAATTAGTAAAACAACCACTGCTGCTGAAGATGGAAGTTTCTCAGTAGAGATTCCAGTCCAAAAAGCAGGAACTGAAGTTGTTGTTTCTATTACGGATAAAGCTCTAAACGTAAAAGAAGTTCGCTTAACTGTTAAAGACGTAACTGATCCAAATGCTCCTGTTCTTGAACCGGTAACCAATTTGTCTACTGTAATTAAAGGTCACGGTGCAGAACCTGGTACACATGTTTACATTACAAATGGTTTCAATTTGAAGGTACATTTAACAGCAGATGCTAATGGTAATTTCAGTGTTCCATTAATGGCGCCGCTTAAAGAAGGCACCCAAATATTCGCATTCTCTGTTGATTTATCATTCAACTTAAGTCCAATTGGCTATACAGTCGTTCTTGACGTAATTGCTCCGAATAAGGCTGTCGTAAATGCAGTAAGCAACAAAGATAAAGTGGTATCTGGAACTGCTGAGGCTGGTTCTACAGTTACTGTATCTAGCAGCAAAGGTGTTCTAGGCACTGCAAAAACTGGTGCTGATGGTAAATTCTCTATATCTCTAAAATCTGCTCTAGGTGCCAAAACTGTAGTAACTGTCGTGGTAACTGATCCATCAGGCAATAAGAGTGAAGCAACAACTGTTACAGTTGGTGATAAAATTTCTCCAGTTGTAAGCGGAGTCGTTAATAATGGGATCTACAATAAAAACGTTACCGTTAAATTTAATGAAGGAACTGCAAAGTTAGATGGTAAATCCTTCAGAAATGGCACACTTGTTGCTAAAGAAGGAGTCCACACATTAGTGGCAACTGATGAAGCAGGCAACAAAACAACCGTAAAGTTCACGATTGATAAAAAGGCGCCAGTCGTTACAGGTGTTGTAAATAACGGACTTTACAAAAAAGATGTAACCATCAACTTTAATGAAGGTAAAGCATTATTGAATAATAGAGCTATACCAACTAAGAAAGTAGTGAAAACTGACGGAAGTTACACATTAGTGGTAATGGATGCAGCTGGTAACAAAACATCTGTCAAGTTTGCAATTGATAAAAAAGCTCCAAGCACACCATCTGTTGATAAAATTACGGTGAAAACTACCAAAGTAACTGGTAAAGCAGAAGCCTATTCAACGGTCAGTGTAAAAGTGAGCGGCAAGGTGATTGGTTCTAAAAAAGCTGATAAATATGGCAAGTTCTCGATCTCAATCAAAAAACAAAAAGCTGGCAAAGTGGTTGAAGTCGTAGCAGTAGACAAGGCTGGAAATGTAAGTAAGGCTAAGAAAGTAACCGTAAAGTAATAAGTTAAACAGAAAAAACCTCTGAAAAAATTTTTCAGGGGTTTTTTCTGTTTCAAATCTATGAAATGATTCGTTCGACTAGCCAAATAGCTCCTAAAATAAATATGATCGATGAACTGATTTGAACGAATCTACGTGAGATCTTTAATCTGAAAATATACGTAAGTAAAGGTAATAGTAAAAGAACAATTGCTAACTGCACCGCTTCAATCCCCAGGTTAAAATTAACTAATGCAACAGCAAGGTGGCTTTTCGCAATCTCCATTTCCTTTAAAATACTAGCAAACCCAAGCCCGTGAATTAAACCAAACAAAAAAGTGATACTCCAGCGGTGTCTAATCTCCTTGCGGAAAATATTCTCTAAAGCCACGTAACAAATACTAAAGGCGATGGTGGCTTCTACAAAACGAGAAGGTAACGTGATCCAGCCTAAAACCGCGAGGCTAAGGGTGACGCTGTGTGCCAATGTAAAGGCTGTGACAATAGAAATATACTGTTTGAGGGTTTGTTTTCTTAACAACAAGGCAAAAAGAAATAATAGGTGATCATAGCCAGTAATAATATGGAGCATCCCTAATTTGAAAAATGAAAACCACGAAGAAGTGGTGGTTTGTGGTTCTGGCGCAGCTGCCTTGGCTTGATCTTGTTCCGTGCCAGGCGCAGGCTGGGTGGTTTGGTCCTGACCTTGTTCCTGCTGTACCTCAGTTAAAAGAATCGTCCAAGTCCGTTCCTTCCCTTGTAATACAGCCTCACTCGTTTGGCCCATAAAAGATGCTGAAATCAAATCAACATAATTCGTCCCCGTATCATTAAAATAAAAGCCATCATTATAAACGATTGTATCCCCAGCCGAAAAGGCCGGAAAGGTCATCGTCGTGGAAAGAAACTCTTTGTTTTCTTTTTTTACTAGCTTCATTGTTTCTACTTTAGGAGTCACTTCTTTGTTGTTCTTGTCCAAGGTCAAACCTTCAGTAATTAATTCCTCAATATGATGCTGCTCTTTTTTTACCTCAGATTTTTCAAGTACCCAGTTTTTATTTAGGTCAATATCGGGTAATAGTTCTATAAGGGATAAAGTATCAAGGGTGAATACTAACTCAGTTTTCTTTTCGTCCATTGTTATTTTTGTATAACTAGCACTATATGCATGGGCATCGGTGAGTTTAGGGAAACAAAGTAAGCTAATAAGAAGGATGGATAGTAAACTACAGAAATAGCGGCTTCTGTCAAAATAATTCACAATTTGTCGGATTTTGCAGATAAATGGATGCACTAATGAACCTCCTGTATATTATAAAAAAATTAACTAAATTTACCAATTAGAATAATGAATGTAAAACCTCCTTAATATAATCACATTGTATCTATATTTGTATACAGAAATGAAAAATTATTTTAGCTATTTAGAAAAAATTGTAAAAATGTTTCTATATCCAAAGTACTGAAAATTTTGTAGAATTATAGAGCAATATAATACCTTGGTGCGAAAGCAATGTAAGCGTTTTTTTATTGGGGTAAATGAAATTACTACAAAGGGTGGTAGATGGATGAAAGCAAGTCATAGGAAGTTTAAGCGCTGGACAAGCACGGTCACGGCAGCACTTCTTTTGGTCAGTACCTTTTTGCCGAGTGGTCTAATTACTAGAGCACATGCAGAACAGGCTGATCACATTGTTATCTCTCAAGTTTATGGAGGGGGAGGTAATGGTAGTGCTGTATACACAAATGACTTTATTGAATTATATAATCCAACGGATAGTGATATTGCATTAGATGGTTGGTCTGTCCAGTGGGCAAGTGGTACTGGAACTTCTTGGGCCGTTAACACTTTAACTGGAACCATTAAATCTCATGGATATTACTTAATTCAAGAAGCGGCAGGAACTACTGTTAAGGACAAACCTTTACCAACACCTGATACTACAGGTCCTTTTACAATGGGAGCAGGGTCAGGAAAAGTTGTACTAGTCGATAATACTACAACAGTTACTGGGCAATATCCTAATAATGTAGTCGATTTTGTTGGTTATGGCTCAGGAACCGTTGGTTATGAAGGGACAACAGGTCCTACAAAAACCCCATCAGCAACCCTTAGTGCAGTACGTATTCCTTATGCGAATACTGCACCAGCAGCCAATCTAGGTAATGCGTGGGATACTAATGATAATGCAGCAGATTTTGTTACTATTACTCCTAATCCTAGGAACTCACAGAGCCCAACTGAAGCCCCGATGGTTCCAGTAATCAGCTTGCAGCCAAAAGGAAATACAATTCAATTTTTACAACAACAAGATAATTCAGCTACCTTAAAGGGTGGTGCTGGTTCAGCTGAACCTAACTCAACCGTGAGTATCTATGAAACAGCAGCTAAAGGAACAGCATTTGGCACAGCAAAGGCAGCTGCTGACGGTTCCTTTGAAATCAGCTTCACAGCATCTAAAGCACTTCCAACTGTTTATGTGTCTGCTAAACAAGGAGATATGGACGAAAGTGCGGCTATTCAAATTGATGCAGCCAAAGCATCAGCAAATGTTACTGTTGATAAATTAAACTACATGGTATCAGGTGGTACAGGTACATTAATTGGTAATGCAGGCGCAGCTGCTAAAGATTCCATTATAAATGTATATGCCACAGAAAGTGCAACTGAAGCACTTGCAACGGCAACAGCAGGAACAACTGGAGATTTTAACATTAAAATTAACAGCAATGCTCCTGATAAAGTGTATGTAACACAACAAACCGCTTCAGCTAAGGGGATCATGCTTCCAAGTGCTCCTGTAGCGATTGAAAAGGCTGTGTTGAATACCATCACACCACTTAACGAAGTGAAAGCAACTGACTCGAAAGGGATTCTAACAAACCTAAACGGGTTCTTCACAGTTGAAGGTATTGTAACCATTCAAAATGGTATTTTAGGTACACAGAAGAACAACTTCTATATCCAAGATGCAACAGGCGGAATCAATGTTTTTGGAAGCCTTGATTCAGGTCTAACTGTACAACGCGGTGACAAGTTACGAGTTACAGGTAAAGTCATCGTTTATAAGGGAATGACTGAGTTTGAGCCTACTGCTATTCAGAAATTGGATGAAGGCCTAGCACTTCCAACGGTTAAGGAAGTAACCATTCCAGAAGTAACTACATTTGCATCAGCTGAACCTCTTGAAGGAAGCCTTGTAAAAGTAACAGGAAAAATTTCTGCAGTAGAAGTAACTGCACCAAATTATAACGTAACAATTGTTGATGAAAACAATAAAACTACTATTCTAAGAGTTATGGAGAAGACTGGCATCAATCCAGATACCGATCTTGTGATTGGTAAAAGCTACTCCATCACAGGAATTGTCGGTCAATACACTTCAAATGCTACACACGTTAATGGATACCAAGTATTCCCTCGTGACGTAAAAGATATAGCTTCTATCTTAGGAATTACACACACACCATTAACAGAAGTATACAAAGATACAAATGTTGAATTTGTAGCCAATGCCGATGGTGCAGAAAGTGTAACTGTTTACTATCGTGCTAAAGGAGAAACAACTGAGTATATTCCATTGACAATGGGCAATGACGACACAGGTCGTTATACAGCAACATTGGAAGCAGCAAACGTTCCACCAAACGGTTTTGATTACTATATCGAAGCTATAGCAGGCACGAAGGTACAATCAGTTGGAACAGGTGCAGCACCAAATTCGGTAGCGGTGATTGAAGATACAACGGGTCCTGCCTTCAGCGGAGAGACACCGCAAAAAGATGCAAAAGTGGAAACTCCACGTCCTGAAATTACAGCTCTAATTAATGATCCAAGCGGAGTTGATGAGTCATCTGTTCAAATGTGGCTTGATGACAAAGAACTGAAGGCTCCAGAAGCTACAATTACTAAAACGCAGGTTAAATACACACCAACAGAGGATCTTACAATTGGGGTCCATACGGTAAAGGTGTCTGCAACAGATACAAAAGGCAACGAGAATACAACGGAATGGACGTTTGAAATCGTTCCACGTTTTGATGGCGGAAACCACTACCGTGGTACCACACACAATCACACCAACATTTCACATGATGGTGCGGGAACGCCAGAAGATGCCTTAAAAGCTGGTCAAAAATATAATTACGATTGGTTTGCTTTCTCTGACCACTCACATGATATTGATCCTGAAAAATTAGGAACTGATACAGTCAACCGTACTGCAAAAGATGGTAAAACTGTAATGCAGGAACGTTCAGGTGGAACACAGTGGCAAACAACGAAAGACCTAGCGAAAGAATATACAAAGAACGGTGAATATGTTGTATTCCCTGCATTTGAAATGACTTCAACTACATGGGGCCACTCCAATATCTTTGGTACAGATAATTTTATCGACCGTAACATTAACGGGAAGCAATACCAAGACTTAAATCAGTATTATGCATGGGTATTAACATACGACAATATCGTTGGTCAATTTAACCATCCTGATATGTCAGCCAATGCTTTTAACAACTTTAAGCCTTACAATAGCGATGTTGATAAATTATTTACCATGCTTGAAGTCGGTAATGGTTCTGGTCACTATGGCTACGCCAATGCCGAAGCAAAATACTTCTCTACATTAGATTTAGGCTGGCACCTTGCTCCTACGTATGGTGAAGATAATCACGAAGGAACATGGGGGCAAATCAATGCTCGTACCGTAATCGTAGCAGACGATCTTTCTCAGGATTCTTTAATGAACTCGATGCGTAATATGCGCGTCTACATGGAAGAAGATCCAAACTTCACATTAGATGTATCAGCTAATGGCTACTATATGGGTTCAACGGTTGATAGTAAGAACCTAACATTTGATATTAAGGGAAGCGACTTAGTAGCGGAAGCGAAAAATAGCACAGACTATGATTATCTTCCAGCATCATATAAATCAGATGATAGAATTGCAAAAGTTGAATTAATCTCAAATGGCAGCAAAGTAGTCGATTCAATTACACCAATGAAAAATGAGTTTGCTTGGAAACCAGAATATACGGTAACAGGCGGCCAGCAATGGTTTGTCGTGAAAGTTACTCAAATGGATGGCGAACGTATTTATTCTTCTCCAATCTGGTCAAAAGAAGAATCAGTAGATGTAAAAGTAAATGGAATTGATATTGATGGCGGAGTTATCGTTGGCGGCAACCCTTCTACATTAAAGGCAGCAGTTGCAAACAATGGTACAGAAGTCGTTAAAAATCTAAAAGTAGATTTCTATTATGATGAAGTAAAGACTGAGAATTTTATTGGTACAAATAATATCTCTTCCATTTTATCTAAAGCTTCCGCCACAGCAACAGCCACATGGGATAGCCCGATTAAAGGGGACCATAAAATCATTGCGGTGGTTACATCCTTAGACGGACTTGATCTTGGTGATGTTCAATACACATTACCTGTAAAAATCAAAGAGCCGCTTGGCATTAAAGTATTAATTGATGCGAACCATTCTAACGAAAATACAAGTGGTGACAGTGGAACGTATAAGGATAACTTAAAAGCCTTTACACTTATGCTTCAAAAAGAAGGATACACGGTTGCTGAAAATAAAGCAGCTTTAACAGATGAAGTGTTAAGCAGTGCAAAAGTATTAGTGTTAACACATGCAAGAACAGCTCTTACAACTGATGAAAGAGCAGCCGTAACAAAGTTTGTGAAAAATGGTGGGTCTTTATTAATGGCTGGTAAAAGCAATAATGGTTCCACAGATCCAACCGTTAATAACGGATTATTAAGTGACCTTGGTTCTGCCATCCGTATGGGGAATGATGGCGTATTTGATGATAGTAAGAGTGGGAACTTCTGGAGCGACCCAGCTGTCAGCCCATATGCAGTCAGAGTACATCCAGGATTAGTAGCCAACCATATAACTGACCGCGTATCGTTTGTCGATTACTATAGCGGAACAAGCCTATCTGGCGCTGATAATCAGGCATTAACTGAAACAAGTAAGGTAACGATCCTTGCCAAAGGAAATGAAACAACGTACCAAGGAAATATTAAAGGCGGATACACCTATGATGCCGTTTCTGATGCATCAGGCGGATCAGCCATTCCATTAATCGCTTCTGAAGAAATTGGCGAAAATGGAAGAATCATTGTTTCAGGGATGAACATCTTTAATGATAAACAGATGGATGAATCTTATGAACCAAAGGGCAATGACGAATTAATTTTTAACTCAGTCAATTGGTTGGCACATCGTGAAATGCAAGTGCAAAATATTGCAGATGTGCGTAAACTGGCTGATGATACAGATGTAGTGGTTGAAGGAACGGTTACCACTGGTGCAGGCGTCTTCTTTGATGCGTTCAACTTACAAGATGAGACTGGCGGTATCATGGCATACCTTGAAGTTCCAGATGGTTCATTAAAACCAGGCGATAAAGTACGTGTTTATGGTCACATTAAGAGATTTGATAATAATATTGAGTTAGAGTTTACTAGCTTTGCAAAAGATGTTATTAAACTTGGATCAGGTGATCCTGTCCAACCGAAACTAGTACCGACTGGGGAAGCAACATCTGCTGCCAACCAAGGATTCCTAGTGAAAGTTAAAGGTCAAGTCGTATCCAAGTTTGATGAAAATTCTTATGTCATCAATGATGGTTCTGGTGATGTGTTAGTGTTCACGGATGGATACATTGTGAACCAAAGCAATGTTCAGGTACCAGTTCTTAAAACGGGTGACACCCTAGAGGCAGTTGGTTTATCTGGTGCTTTTGCACAGGGTACACGTATCCGTGTAAGAGATACAAGAGAACTAATAGGAACGGCAGATACTACTGCTCCAGAAAAGCCGTTTGTAAATGCTGTGACTGATGCTGATGAAGTAATCAGTGGAACAGCAGAAACGGGCTCTAAAGTTGTCGCAAAAGTAGAAGGTCAAGAAATAGGTACAGCAACAGTTAATGCTGAAGGTCAATTTACAATGACCATAGCTAAACAAGCAGCAGGCGTGAAAATTGTTGTAACAGCTGCTGACAAAGCGGGCAATGTAAGTTTAGAGACTGAAAAAACAGTCCAAGACGAAAAAGTTACAACTGTGAGTGTCGCAACAGACAAGCCTGGAACACAGGTATTTAAAGATCCAATTCAGTTTACAGCTACTTCACAAGGAAGCAGGGGCCCTGAATATCGCTTCTATATTCTTGATAAAAAGGGAGCAGTAATCGTATTACAAGATTACGGTGTCAGCAATACTTTGAAATGGACAGCAAAAAATCCAGGTACCTATACTATTTTTGTAGAAGCAAAAGACAAATATAATTCTGGATTATCTTCATATTATTATGAAGCGCGAACGGAATTAACCTTTGATGTAGAAGCAGGTAAAGGTAAAGTAAAAAATTAAAAAAGTGGAATGAATAGGACATCCTCTTTCCGCCTCAGACTGTCGACAAATCCTAAAAATTGGGGTTTGCCGATAGTCTTTTTTTTGTGGGTATCCACATTGGATATCCTTTTCCACTATCTATTTCCTTTTTATAGTAGAATCCTATATTCATAAATTGTGAATTTTGTTAAAATTTAAGAAAGATAAAATGTAAGAAGGATGGGGAAAGGGTTGAAGGCAGGACGTTTTTTACTAGGAATAATTAGTGCTTTTTTAGTATTTTCCATGATTATCCCTAGCCAACAGGCAAATGCTGCAGAATTAACAGCGCATCAGGATTTTACTAAAAAGGTATCTGTTGAACTAAACAAGTACATAAAAAAATCTGGCGGTGTAGTTATGCTGCAGTACCAGGATTTAGTAACAGGTGAGAGCTTTCAAATAAAAGGGAAAACCTCTACCAGTGCGGCAAGCACGATTAAATTGCCGCTAGCCCTCTATATTATGGAGCAAGCAGCTAAAGGCAAGATCAATTTGAATCAGAAGCTGAAATACAAGAGTTATCATTATTATGGCGGCAGCGGCGTCATTCAAAAGGATAAAGTTGGGACGTACTACACCATTCGTGATTTGGTTAAAAAAGCGATGATTTATAGTGATAATATTGCCTTTATCATGTTAAAGGAACGAGTCGGACAACAAAATTTTATTAAATATATGAAAAGCGTTGGCGGCAAGTATGCCTATCCGAATGGGAGAAATTTAACTTCTGCAAAAGATTTAACAATCTATGCGAAAAGGCTCTATCAATTCTCGAATAGAAGCCCGTTAGGCAAAGAACTAGTCGGCTATTTGAAAAAAACCGTTTATAATACGACCATTCCACGCGGAATTAAGGGGACCCCCGTGGCCCACAAGGTTGGGATGATTCCAATGGACCGAATCTATAACGATGCAGCGATTGTGTATGACAAAAACCCTTACGTCTTAGCAATCATGACAAGAGGTATTTCCTATGAGAAGTCTCAAAAGGTCATTGCCGGGGTTGCGGCTATAGTTAATAAATATCATAAAGCGAAGGCGTCAGCACCATATTTTAAGAGTAAAGCAGATGTAACCATCTATCAAAATAACAGCAAAACAGCTGCGATTGGAACATTGAAAAAGTACCAAACTCTGAAAATTATCTCAACCAAGGGTACTTGGTTTGGAGTCAAATTTGGAAAAGGAACCGGATATATTGAAAAGAAATCAGTGGTTGCCCTAAAGAAAACGACCGTAAGCGGCTGGGCTGCAACCCTTCCCCAAATCGGCATCATTAAAATGAAGGAGAAAACCCCAGTGGTCGACAAAACTATTTCAGGTAGAGTCATTGCCTATATTAATAAAGACCAAGATTACTATTTTTTCAAAATAGACAAAGATTACTATGTTGTTGATTTAGGTGGAAGAGTTGGCTATGTCGCTAGTAAATATATTACTGATCTTAGTATAAGCATGTAAATTTTCCGTCTTAGCTAGGGAGAATTCACCCCTAGCTTTTTTACATCATTCTATGGAGGGGTTGACGAGAGATGAAGAGAATAAAATGGATGGTACCATTGCTGAGTTTACTGCTATTGGCAGCAAACACAGGTAAGGCAGAGGCAGCCACTAGTGTGATTGATAAAACGCCGCCGAAAATGCCTACGGTAAATAATCTGACCAATAAGTCCTTTACGATCTCAGGTAAGGCTGAGGCAAATGCCATCGTTTATGTAAATAGAAACTCAAAGTATTATTTAAAGAAGGCTGCAGACAAAAACGGAAATTATTCTTTTCCGATTCCGCAGCAAAAAAAACAAACGGTCATCGAGGTTTATGCTGTCGATCAAGCAAAAAATAAAAGTTTAGCAAGAAAAGTGATTGTTAAGTCAAAGCCCAAGCTAAAAAAGCAGAAATTGAATGTGTCCGTCATTCGCCAAATGCCTGAGCTGCCGCGTGGGTGTGAAGTGACGAGTTTAGCGATGATGTTGAATTATTCAGGTACAAAGGCAAATAAAATGACACTGGCCAAACAAGTGAAAAAGAACCCAGCTGTCATGCAACGGAAAAACGGCAAAATCTATTTCGGCCATCCTAATTATGGGTTTGTCGGCAATATGTATACCTTCAATAAACCAGGGTTAGGTGTTTTTAATAAACCGATTGAAGCTTTAGCAGAACGATATAAACCGAATCGGATTAAAAATTTAACTGGAAAGCCGTTCGAAACGATTTTAAGTTACGTAAGTGCCGGCCATCCGGTCTGGATTATTAATACGAGCTGGTTCAGCCGTGTTCCTAATTCTTATTGGCAGACATGGTACACTTCACATGGAACGGTTCGGATTACCTATAAGGAACATTCAGTTGTGATCACTGGCTACGATTCTAAATATGTTTATTTCAATGATCCGTTGGATGGAACGAAGAATAAAAAGCGCCCGATCAAAACATTTGTTGAGGGATGGAAACAATTTGGAAGCCAAGCGATTAGTTATTTTTAAGACGTTCCCATCCTTGTTTTTCTGAAAAAAGGAATATGAACCAGATCGATTAGGAAGTTAATTCCGATCGAAACCATGATGGTTAGGATAAACACCCAAATCACGATTAGGGTCGAATAGTATGGAGCAAAGCTGATTTCTTGAAAAAAGTAATAGATAAAAAAGGTATGTGTCAGCCAAATAATCGTTGAGTGTTTTCCTAATAGAAGAAATAACCTCTCCAGTATGGTGATATTTTGAACTAGTTTCACAAACGAGAAAATCACCATAGGGGCAAGAATAAAATCTGAGTAGTTATAGATTCCTTCTATTTCAGGCCCTCTTGTTCCAATAATAAATTTGAAAGAGTACTGTCTAAAATAAAAGTAGAGAACAAGAAGCAGCAAAAACACAATCTTATTATTTAGGTGTATTTTAGAGAAAAATGCATCCATTTTTTCAAATAAAGAATATTTGGAAAAGTAGATCCCAGTAATGAACATGATTTGCCACTGAAATAACGTCCCTAAATGATTGATTCCAATCTGAACTAGTTCCAGGTTAGAAAAAAATTCGTCAATGTGTAAAAAGAAAGCAGAAAGAAACAAAAAAATAAATGAGAGGTAGCTTGTCAAAGTAGGCCATTTTTCAATCAATTTTATAATCAATGGGAAAAGCAGTACCAATTCAATGTAAACAGAGATGAACCACCACTCGCCATTATAGGTATGAATCAGAGCAAATAAATTATAAATAAACAGTTTAGGGTTCCACGCATACCTTACCGTGTCATCAAAATATTTGAGTCCAATCGGAATAAAAATAAAAAAGACAAGCCAGTAAATAGTAAAAAAGTTAAATACCCTTATCAGCCCCTGGCGGAAGGTAAACTTGTGTTTTGATTCGAAGCTTTTATAAAGACCCAATCCGCTGAGGAACAGGAAAATAGCTACACATAGTTTACCAAACTGACCAATGAGCTGGTCTAAAGGTAAGTTATCAACCATCATAATCGGCTTGTAATGGACAGCCTCAATACGGTTGGGAAAAGCAAATAAATGGTGATAAACCATTAAGACGATGGCAAGTCCCTTGGAAATCGCGGTCATATTTCTAGAAAAAATAAATGGTTTATCTTCCATATATCATTCACCTCAGGAAAAAAATCCCGTTTTATCCATAGGTTGTTTGGAATCATGCAGGATTATTCATCATTGAGGATTTATCTTTTGTACGAGAATTGAGGAAAAGCGTCAATTGCATATCTTAGAATAGAAGATTTAGAGTTTTTTATTTTAGAGGGGGAAAAAGATATGTTAAAAAAAACAACCACAGTTATTTTTGCGATGCTGCTTCTGCTAAGTACCTGTTTTTTTTCAACAAATAAAACGTATGCGAGCGAGAAAACAGCTAGTAAGGTTGTTTATTTGACCTTTGATGATGGCCCGAATCAATACACGCCTAAAATACTTGATATTTTGAAAAAGAAACAAGCACATGCAACCTTTTTTATGATCGAAGGAAATATCAAACGAAATCCTAAAACGGTTAAGAGAATGATTAAAGAAGGCAATTATCCAGCATTACACAGTGTTTCCCACAGTGTTAAAAAATTATATCGAGGAAGTTCAAAGAACGTTGCAGTCGAAATGGAGAAGACACGGCAAACTTTGTTAAGAGTTTCGAAGTTTAATAGTATGTTAATCCGCGCGCCGTATGGAAGCAAACCCTATATGAAGAAACCCTTAAGGGATGCATTAGCGAAAAAGGGCTTTAAAATGTGGGATTGGGACATTGATACACTTGATTGGAAATATAATCGGACCAGTCCGAAGACGATTACATCAAGAGTGAAATCCGGACTTAAAGGTAAAAAAGGACCAATCGTGATTCTATTCCATGATTCAAAAGGAACAGCACAGCAGCTTCCGATTATTATTGATTACCTGCGCAAAAAAGGTTATACACTAGAGGTCTATAACCCGCAAAAACATATTGTGAAGAATTTTTGGAATGATAAGCGATTTTAATCAGACCATTGACTAAAGATTAAATGGTGTTTGACCACGATACTATTAAGATTTACTTACAATAATAAAACACAAAAAGGGCTGCAAGAGAGGCAGCTCTTTTTGTTGTGGTTAAATTATAGGCATATTTAGATCTGAAAATTCAAGGGATTCCCCGATACTTTGTATAAATAATAACAGCTAGAAAAAAGCTAATAAAATACTACTTTTTCATCTGTTCAATCCTTCCCCTTTTGATGTATTCTTGTCTATCAATTATGTCCCCAGTCATTTTATTTGATTTTCATTAACACAAATCGTCTAATAAACCTATAAAATTGTATAAATTAACAAAATCTATACATAACAATGATTAATTGTTAAAATCTAATAGGAATATTGTCGAAATTTCAGGGAGTGTGACAGAAAAAGCATGAATATTAAACAAAAAGCGACGGTATCAATCATCATCCCATATTATAACTCCATGGAATTCATCGGAGATTGTTTAAATTCCGTATTATCACAAACCTATACGAATCTGGAGATTATCATCATAAATGATGGTTCGGATGCAGAAAATTCTGGATACATTGAAACGTTGCAACACGACAAAAGAATGGTCTATATAAAAAATGAATCAAAAAAGGGAGTAGCCTACTCACGGAATAAAGGCTTGAGTTCCGCAACTGGAGAGTTTGTGCTTTTTCTAGATAGTGAGGACATCCTAGCAGAAAAAGCGATTGAAATTCTTCTATCATCTATTGAAGATGCACCCGCGATTGCAGGGAAAACTAAACGATTATTAAGACCTAATGATTTAGAGGTTCCACAGCCTCCAGAAGTCATCGTGACCTCTAAACCAACTCAAAAAATATTCCATAGCGGAAGTATTTTAAATGTATTGATTCGGAGCAGTTTCATCAAGGAACATAAGGTTCGCTTTTATGAGGGCACGGAAGGAGCCACAGATATATCGGGGATCATCCCGTTTCTCTTATACGTAAAGAGTTTACCCAGCTTGAATATCCATACATATTTTCAACGGGTTCGTAATGACCCCATTTCCAATCCAAGTCTGGTCCAACGTTCAATCCAAGAGAGAACTCGTGATTTTATCAAAGTCTATATGGAAATGAATCAACAGTATGGAACGTCTCAATCAGTGAAGGAATATTTGGACGGGCTGCTTCTCAGGTTCTATCGACGACAGGTTATAAATATTTTTAACGACCAAAAACACATGGATGAGTTCTTTGACTTATTGTCTTCAGCAATGAGTATTCTCAACCCAGCTAGTATTGCTTCGCAGCCTAGTCATATTAAAAGGGAAGTCAATCAGTTACGGGCTGGAAATAAAGACAAATTCATTAAAGGATATAAACTTCATGTAGAAGCAAGGGATTTTAAGAATGCGATAAAAGGGTTTACTAGGCTTAAAAGGTACATCTACAATAAGTTTTTCTTGAGATTTCCGATGAAGGAGAATTACATTATTTTTGAGAGCTTCTTAGGAAAAAACTACTCGGATAGTCCTCGAAATATTTACGAATATATTATTGAAAACAATCTTGAGTATCAGTGTATCTGGGTTTTCAATGATAAAAATCGTCAAATTCCTGGAAATGCGAAAATCGTAAAACGATTCAGTCTTGCCTACTATTATTATTTTGCGGTATCGAAATACTGGATCAATAATATGCGGCAACCGCTCCATCTTGTCAAACGAGAGGGAAATGTTTTTTTAGAAACGTGGCATGGGACTCCGCTAAAAAAATTGGTATTTGATATGAAGGACGTCTATTCGGCCAATCCAAGATATAAGCGGGATTTCTATATGCAGTCACGGGCGTGGGATTATTTATTATCACCAAACCGCTATTCTTCTGAAATTTTTCGAAGTGCCTTTAAGTTTGATAACGAAATGCTGGAGTTTGGCTACCCCCGCAATGACATTCTTTATTCACCGCAAAAAGAAGAAATTGTGGCTCGTGTCAAGAAAACCATAGGGATTCCTGACCATAAAAAGGTGGTATTATATGCACCAACCTGGCGGGATGATGACTTCTATGAGCCAGGAAAATATAAATTTCAACTGCAGTTGGATTTACATAAAATGAAGGAAACTCTTGGAGGTGACTATGTAGTCGCACTAAGGATGCACTATTTTATTGCGGATGATATTAATGTGGAAGGTTTGGATGGCTTTGCGTTCAATCTTTCAAAGTATGATGATATTGCTGAATTATACCTGATTTCGGATATTCTTATCACTGATTATTCTTCAGTATTTTTTGATTACGCCAATCTTAAGCGCCCTATTTTATTCTTTACGTATGACCTGGATAAGTATCGGGACCAATTAAGAGGGTTCTATCTGGATTTTGAAAATGAAGGCCCAGGACCATTACTGCGGACAAGTGATGCCGTCATAGATGCGATTGCAAACATTGATGTGATAAGTGAGCAGTACTCAGATAGATACGCTGCATTCTATGAACGGTTCTGCAGCTGGCATGATGGAAAATCCACGGAGAAGGTCGTTAAAAAAGTATTGCTGGGTGAGGACCCAAGCTTTCAAAAACAATCAGAGAATCACGGAGGATAAAAATCGTGCTATTTAGTTCAACCGTATTTTTATTTTTATTTTTGCCTCTTACACTAACTTTATATTTTTTAGCCCCCCGAAAGTTAAGGAACACCGTTTTACTTTTGGCTAGTTTGTTTTTTTACGCATGGGGCGAACCAAAGTTTGTTTTATTTTTGTTTCTTTCTATTGTTCTCAATTATGTTTTTGCACTATTAGTTGATCAAAATAGGGAAAAACATGTCTTGATTAAGTGGATAATGGGGGTAACTATTTTTGCGAATTTGTCCATTTTGATTGTTTTCAAATACGCAAATTTTATTGTCGATAACATTAATGAACTGTTTGGAACCACGATTGAATTGGGAAATATTCCGTTTCCGTTAGGGATCTCCTTTTTTACCTTTCAAGGACTAAGCTATGTAATTGATGTGTACAGAAAAGATGCGAAAGCACAAAAAAACCTAATCAATATGGCGATGTATAAAGCGTTGTTTCCGCAGCTGATTGCTGGACCGATTGTCCGCTATGTCACAGTGGCACACCAAATCGATGAACGGAAAGAATCGATATCGAAATTTGCGTATGGGACGAAACGATTTATCATTGGCCTTGCCAAGAAAATGATTCTAGCCAATAATTGCGGCTGGGTCGCTGACCAAGTTTTTTCCATGCCTGCAGGTGAAATGTCCGTGGGCATGGCATGGATTGGAATCATAGCTTATTCATTACAAATCTACTTTGACTTTTCGGGATACTCCGATATGGCCATCGGTTTAGGAAGAATGTTTGGCTTTGATTTTCTTGAGAACTTTAATTATCCGTATATTTCGCGTTCTGCAACGGAATTCTGGAGAAGATGGCATATCTCCTTAAGTACCTGGTTCAAGGATTATTTATATATTCCTTTAGGCGGAAACCGTGGTGGAACATATAAAACCTACCGAAATTTGTTCATTGTCTGGCTTGCAACTGGGATTTGGCATGGTGCCGCCTGGACGTTCATCGCGTGGGGAGTTTATTACGGAGTGTTAATCATGTTAGAAAAAGCATTTTTACTGAAATGGATCAAACGTATTCCGAGGGTATTCCAGCATCTTTACGCCCTTATTGCTGTGCTGATTGGCTGGGTATTCTTTCGAGCAGAGACATTCACGTATGGGTTTAATTATTTGAAAGTGATGTTTTTTGCGAATGGCAACCCGATTTGGGACCAGCAGGCAAGCTTTTACCTTTCCCAATATGGAATCGTTCTATTGATTGCTATCATTGCTGCTACACCTGTATTCCAAGTTCTCAAAGACAAAGTTATTAAACCGGGGACAACGGGCATCGCAAGCGGCAGAGATTTTGTGGTTACAGCAAGTTATGCTGTTATTTTCTTTTTAACGCTTGTTAGCGTGGTATCGTCCACCTTCAATCCATTTATTTATTTCCGGTTTTAATGAGTATGGAGGGAATTATGAAAAAAGCTAATGTACAAGGCATTGCCGTTATAGCTATTTTTCTATTAACGATCTTCGGTTTCTTTATCTTTACATTTGTGACCCCATCGAAGTCCATGTCGTTACTAGAAAATCGAAAGCTGGCGCAAAGGCCCGATTTAAATAAGGATAATTTACTTACTGGGGAGTACTCCAAGCGGTTTGAGCAATATTATAATGATCAATTTCCAATGCGTGATTCATTTATTGAAACAAATGCCTTAATTAATAAGAATTTCTTCCGCCAAAATATTATTGAGGATGTCTATGTGGCGGATGATGGTTATTTGTTATCACAAATTGCTGAGGTTACTCCTGCCGATGCGAAACAAACAGCAGGCAGAATTAATGAACTTGCTGCTCATCTTTCAAAAAAGAACGTCAGTGTGTATACCGCATTAATGCCCAATAAATCAACCATGATGGAGAATAAATTTCCTGCCTATTTTCCAAGCTATGGTCAAAAAAATATGAACCTACTTTATAAGGAGCTTGAAAAAGCGTCCCATCCGATTGACTCCAGGGCTGCACTAAATAAGCATATGAATGAAGACTATATGTTTTTCTATACAGACCACCATTGGCAAGCAAAGGCTGCCTTTTATGCCTATCAAAATGTCATGTCTGAAATAAATGCAAATGAGCCAATCGATGATCAAGTTTACCAATACAGCGATTATGATTGGAAAATATCAGGAAAACCATTTTATGGTTCCGATGCGCGGAAAACAACAAGTGCCAATGCCAAAATGACAGATGCGATTCTTGTAGCAGAGCTAAAAGAAAAACATCAGCCATTTACAATGAAATGGGGAAATCGGACAAAAAACGGATTATATAATATGGATTTCTTAACGATGGAAGATCCGTACACCAATCGTTATCAAGCCTACTTAGGCGGGGATTATGCCCACCTGCTAATAACCAATCCTAATAAATCAAATGGAAAAAAGGTATTAGTGATTAAGGATTCTTATGCAAATGCATTTATTCAATTTCTTGTTCCACACTATAAAGAGACGCATGTATTAGATCTCCGCCATTACAACAAAATGCCCATCGAAAAATATGTGGAGAAAAACAATATTGACCAAGTTATCCTACTTAATAATATTAACTCAATATTTGTAACCCCTGCATTAACAAATTTTAATCATCCAGGGCAGGGTGAAAATCAGTAAACATGATGCTTGCCCTTTTTCTAATCTATTCTTTCGGAGGTAGTAAATTTGGAGCCAGAAAATCGGTCCTATAATGATTTTTATTTTTCAATCATTATGGCGGTGTATAATGTTGAAGACTATTTAAAAGAAGCTGTCGAGAGCATCATTAATCAAACGTTAAATTTCGACAAGCATATTCAATTGATTTTGATTAACGATGGAAGCATAGATGAAAGCGGGAAACTATGTAAAAAGTTTCAAAAAAAGTATCCGAATAATATCGTCTTTATTGATCAAGAAAACCAAGGGGTAAGTAGTGCCCGTAATGCCGGGTTAGAGGCAGCAAAGGGGAAATATGTTAACTTCCTCGATCCAGATGATAAATTATCATTAAATGCTTTAGAAAAAGTCTATAACTTTTTTGAAAAGCAAGGAAAAGATATCGATGTTGTTTCCATTCCAATCTATTGGTTTGACCAGGCTAAAGGTGAGCATCTACTAAATTACAAATACGCATCCAATAGAATCATCAATATACTAAAGGACCATCGCTTTATTCAAATGTCTGCATCTAGTTCGTTTGTTCGAAGGACGGCAATTGGCGAGCAAAGATTTAAAGAAACCCTTAAATATGGGGAAGATGCAGAATGGTTAAATCGGATTATTTTAAAAAAGTGTGAATATGGTGTTGTAAAAAAAGCTAAATATCATTACCGTAAACGAAGTACTAATACTTCGGCGACCCAGCAAGCCTTACAGGATAAGGATTATTATTTGCACAGTCTAAAGAACTTTTCATTTACGTTCATTAATATGTCACTGGAGATTTTGGGATTTGTTCCGAAATACTTCCAATATATGATTATGTATGATTTGCAGTGGCGTCTTAATAATAATGATTTAAATGTACTTATGACAGCAGAGGAAACAGAAAATTTCCTGAAAAAACTTAAAGAGTTATTAAGTTTTATCGATGAGGATATTATTCTGGAACAGAAGCATTTAAATATGTATCGGAAGAATTATTTGTTACGAATTAAGTACGACCAGAATTATGCTGATTTTTACCAACCATTCCATTCACCTAATAATGCTGTCTTATTACATGGCAATCGGGTCATGGATGCTTTGGACCAGCATCAATTGGCAGTAGAGTTAATCAATATTGAGAATAAGCAGCTTTTCATTGAAGGTCATTTTACTTCCCTTTTTGAAAATAGTGATACGAAAATTGTTGCTGACGTTAATGGTGAAATGATTGAAACACAAATCGTCGAACGTTTTTATAAAGATACGAATGTCTTTGGGAAAAACATAAAAAAGGCGCTAGGGATTAAATTCAACTTTCCTTTAGATAAAATAGGAAAACAGAGTAAATCTCTAAAAGTTACTTTTTATGTAATCGTCAAAGAGAGTAAAGTAAAGTTAGATATGCTATTTAGCGGGCAAAGCCACTTAAAAGATAATAGTTATTCTTATTTTAATAAGAACGGCTACATGGTTATTTACCAGAAAAAGAAGAAGCAATTTTTGATTAGAAAAAGTGAATTTAAATTAATTCGTGGGAAAGAAATTGCCGTACTTAAGACTTTATATAAATTGAATAAACCAGGCTCCAGAAAGGCGTTATTGATCAGATTAGATCATTTTTTCCAAAAGCACTTCTTTCAAAAGAAGCGTATTTGGTTATTTATGGACCGGGTTAATAAAGCCGATGACAATGCGGAAGTTCTGTTTGAATATGCGACAAAGCAGCAGGATGGCATTCAGAAATACTTTGTTATAAATCAAGATAGTGAAGATTTTAAACGACTTCAAAAAATTGGCAATGTTATTCCATATGGATCGCGCCAGCACAAACGGTATTTATTACTTGCCGACAAGTTGATTTCCTCTCATGCCGATGAGTTTATTGTCAATCCATTTGGGAAAATGAAAAAGTATCTTAAGGATTTATTTACGTATGATTTTATTTTCCTGCAGCACGGCATCACGAAGGACGATATTTCGAGTTGGTTAAATAAATATAAGAAGAATATTCGTCTGTTTATCACGGCGGCCAATCAGGAATACGATTCGATTGTAAATGGCCATTATGATTACACCGAAAAAGAGGTCCTTTTATCAGGGTTTCCGCGCTTTGATAAGCTGCAAAATGATGATAAGAAGCGGATTCTTATCATGCCGACATGGCGCAGCGATTTGGTAGCAAAACTAAATCCAATCACTGGAACGCGCGAATATAATCCTGTTTTTAAGGAATCAGAATACTTTAAGGCCTTCAATGATTTGCTGAACAATGAAAAGTTATTAAAAGCAGCAAAAGAAAAAGGTTATAAGCTTGTCTTTTTCCCACATCCTAATATCAGGCAGCAGTTGAAGGATTATCAGATTGATGATTCGATTGAAGTGGCGGACATGAATAGCAGTTATCGTGATAATTTTAATCAATCCAGTTTACTGGTCACGGATTTTTCCTCGGTCGCCTTTGATTTTGCTTATCTAAAGAAGCCGGTAATATATTATCAATTTGGAATGAACCATTTGGCAGAAGGTTATTTTGATTATCAAACGATGGGGTTTGGTGATGTCTTGACTGAAAGTGAGCAAGTGGCAGACAGAATTATTCAATATATGAATCAAAATTGTCAAATGGAAGCCGCGTTTCAGGAACGAGTGAATCAATTTTATTCCTTTACGGATCAAGATAACTGTAAACGGGTTTATGAAGCGATTCGCCAAATAAATCAACCCAAAAAGTCGAAAAAATAAAACTAGAACAAGGTGCAAAAGAGCTATTTTCCAACAGAGAATAGCTCTTTGTTTTTTTTGTGTTTTTGGTAGAAAAGTCCCATAATTTGTCGATTTTGGTATATGTAATTTGTCGTAATTTGTAAAAATAGATTAAAATTCTATGACTATATTGTTACAATAGAAAATAGTTCGTCTACTGAAATATGTTCTTGAAATATTGCTAGATTTATAGAGAACACGTTGATTCTCATTTCAAGGTCAAACTTTGTAGAGGACTTGAGGGTCGTAATTGACTTCTATACAAATTAATAATCACTTTTTAGGGAGGTATTATGGAAAAGGTTAGAAAAATAGTTGGACATGCCGCTGTCGCAGGCTTATTGTTCACAACAACAATGAGTCCTTTACCTGCGTTTGCAGAGGGGAGTGCGACTGAGGCAGCAATAACTGCTGTCGATACGGAACAAGATTCAACGGCTTCGGATGATAAGGTTCAAGCTGCCGAGGAAAATACGGCGGATGTTGAACAGAAGACAGAAGCTGAAAAATCATCTACGGCGGATGTTGAACAGAAAACAGAAGCTGAGGAATCACCTGCGGCTGTTGAGAACGAAGCAGTTACTGAAGAAACACCACCTACAGTTGAGAAAGAACAGTTAGACTCAAACGCTGCGGTCGAAAAAAACAATATGACTAAGGCTGCTAAAATGGCGACTGTTGAGGTCGAGCTTGCCGGGATAACCATTCAGCCTGAGACTGTTGTGTATGGAGAAGCATCTACAGATTCTGCCCCTATTAAGACGTTTACGGAAGGTACTTCTGTAAAAGTGTATGATTTTTCAGCTGATTGGTATGTTACCACAGCCAATGTTGAAGGCACCAATCAGTTAGGTTATATCCAAAAAAGTGAGATAGATTTAATCACCTCAACACCGGTTAAGTCTGAAGGGATTGCGTTGAAGGATCCGACTAATTTATACACCTCACCAATGAGAAGTTCAAAAGTTGTAAGAATTTATAGCGAAGGCTCTCTATTAAAATATTATACCTATACATCCGGTTGGTATAAATCAAGCGTGAATGTTAATGGTGTGCTGCAATCCGTCTACATTAACAAGGATGATGTCGAGCAGATTATCGCTAATCCAGTTAAACAAGATGGTTTTGCTGCAAAGAACCCAACTAATTTATATGCCTCACCATCAAGAAATGCTCAAGTATTACGAACCTTTGCAGAAAATTCCTATCTTTCTTTTTATACCTATACATCTGATTGGTATAAATCGGCCGTATCTGTGAATGGACAGATCCGTACGATTTATATTCATAAAGACGATGTTGATAAACCAACAACCAATCCTGTGAAACAATCCGGGATCGCGGTATCAAACCCAACAAACATGTACTCTGCTCCAGTAAAGGGGTCAAAGGTTTTAAAAACCTATCGTCCCGGTGCAAAGTTATTGTATTACACGTTTTCATCACAATGGTATAAGTCAACTGTGACTTATAATGGGGTCCCAACTGTTGTCTATATTGCAAAGGATGAAGTGGACCAGCTGGTTAATCAATCGGAAAAAGAGGAAGGAATTGCGCTTTTAAATCCTACCAAATTATACGCTTCTCCAACTAGGGATGCGAAAGTATTGAAAAGCTATAAACCCGGATCCATTTTAAAATATTATTCGTATACAACTCATTGGAAAAAGTCGTATGTAACAGTAAATGGGACTGTTCAGACGATTTATATTCATAAGGATGATCTCGAGCAATCTAACTTCTCGAATACTACTTTACAAGGTCTGTCATTAAGATCATCTACTCATGTTTATTCATTGCCTTCAAGAGATTCGAAGATTCTAAGAGATTATCCGAAAAATATGATACTAAAATTTTATAACTATAGTGAACACTGGTATAAATCCTATGCTACTGTAAATGGAAAAGTTGTGATCTGCTATATTAACAAGTCAGATATTGGTGAACAGCGAAGAACGGTCTATGATTTGACTTTAGATCAAGCGGTAAATATGCAAAAGAATGCTTCGCCAGTAACCGATAAAGACGCAGAGTGGTTATCCGCTACAAGTGAACAAGTTGAATATTATCTGGACCCTCTAAACTTCCGATCTAATTCGGATACGTATTTGCAATTCTTAATCTTGTCGCATCCGGCAGGGACAAACGCAACTGAGTTGAATAACCGGATTCTTTATGGAAAAGGTGTTCTTGCAGGTAAGGGGAATTCCTATATAAATGCAGCCCAAACTTACCATGTCAATGAGATCTACCTCATCAGTCATTCACTTTTAGAAACTGGTAATGGTTCAAGTAAGCTTGCCACTGGGATAAAAGTAAATGGCGTAACGGTTTATAATGTCTACGGCGTAGGTGCCTATGATAGCAACCCTGATTACTATGGTGCCAAGTTTGCCTATGAACAAGGATGGACAACTGTCGAGAAAGCGATCATTGGCGGTGCCAAATTTGCTGCTGAAAATTATATTCATGCAGGACAAGATACGCTTTATAAAATGCGCTGGAATCCAGAAGCGATGGATACCTATGGTTATGCCTCCCATCAATATGCAACAGATATCGGCTGGGCTGCAAAACAAACGACTAGAATGGCGCAGATGTTAAGTACGTTAACACAATTCTCGCTGCTATACGATGTTCCGGTTTATCAATAAAGAATAAAGGGTGAATCCATTTTGGATTCACCCTTTTTGTTCAATTAATTCAACTCTACTTCTTTCAAGTTTACTTTGTTTAACATGTATTTCCTGCCGGATTCGGTTTCTAGGCCGAATTGGAATTTACTCCGATAGAAGGGCAAAGTGGTTTCAAAACCAGCATGCTCGTAGTTTCGGACGACGGTTCCCCAGATGATCCGCAGTTTTCCTGGAATTTCGACTTTTGGCAAATACGTGATCTTGTCTTTCGCCTGGATAAACAGCCGATCATTTTCCTTCATAAAATAGACTTTATTCATGAAGTGACCTTTTATTGTCCACTTTAATGCACGGTGATGACATTCAGTTATGACTACTTTCTGTTTTTCAATCTTCTTGGGACTTATATTTTCTTTGTACGGCCAGCCATTTTCACTTAGGTTTAACAAATAGGTTTTATAATAAAAAGGCATGTCCTGTTCCTTGATGTATTTCTGATCAAACAGTTGAATTAACTTCACAAATTCCTCGAAAAACTCATCTTGTTCTTCTTTGGTTAATACTTCAAAGATTATCGGGTTGTTCTTTGGAAAAAGATACAACCGAATATGGTACGTGATTAAAAACTGCACATAAGGGAGGATCTCGTTATAACGGCTCTTTGATTCGTTAATCAACGTTAAATAACAGCGTCTAATCATTTCCGTGTATCGTGATTTTTGATACCAAGCATTACTAACAAGTGAATCCTCATCGACACGTCGGCGGTAATGATATTTTGCTTCCGAGACTACCCCATATTGCTTGTGCTCTAATAAAAAGGTATTGATAAAGAGGGCATCCTCCCAAAATTTGATGTCGGTTTGAAATCGCAAATCCGGATTAGTTAGGAAATGTTTCGCTTTAAAAAAGCATCCGCCAATATGAAAATGAATCGCCGTATACTCCTCGAGAATATGGATAACACGGTCTCCTTGCTCAAAACGATAGTTCAATCTGTGCGGAGTATCGATTCGTTCAAAATGGTAGAGAGGAATCACAGCTAGTTGTATTTCAGAATTCCGCGAAAAAAAAGAACCCACTTTTTCAAGTGTATCCTCAGACAGAAGGTCATCGGCATCTAGAAAACCAATATAATCTGAATGTGGTGATACATGATCAAAGCCGGTATTCCTTGCACTGCCAGGACCGGCATTTTCACGGTAAACATATTTAATATTACTAGGATATTGGTTGACGTAGTTTTGACAGATATCTTTTGATTGATCGGTACTTCCGTCATCAACAAGAATTATTTCGACATTTTGTTTAAAGTCAACTGTTTGATGGATAAGGCTTTCAATCGCTTCTTGTACATATTTCTCTGCATTATAGACAGGAATGATCATCGAAAAAAGCATGCGGTAACTGCCCCTTAACTGTATTTGTGGTAGGTATTGTATTCATTATAGTAGAGTGTCTGGATGAGTACAATATTCCTTGTAATCAGAATTCAACAATCTCGCAACAACTGCTAGTTATTATTACACTACGAACAATATTGGAAGTTCTTTATCAAGCAAATGGATGACCGGGAAATCCTGATATCCATTTGCTTTTTTGTCGTTTAGAAAAAGTAGATGGTCAGCTCCGTACATATAATGCATCAAAAATGGTAAGAATAACTAATAAAAAATTAGAAGAAAGTGAACTGGTAAGGGAGCTGTAGATGTTCATGAATAAAAAGGTTTTAAAAAGAAGAATTAAATTTATTTTCGGACCCCTCTATAATTATGTTAGAAAGGCCAATCATCGCAGAAATTTTCAGTATAGAAGATTTTATGAAAAATCAAAGGTGAGGGACCATACTATACTTTATGAAAGCAGGGACGGAAAAAGTGTAACCGATAGCCCATATGCTATTTTTAAATACCTCTTACATCACCCCGAATTTCAGCATTTCAAACATATTTGGTCAATCCATCATGAGAAAGAGTTAGAAAGCGTGATCGCCAACTATAAAGACTTGAAAAATGTGATATTTGTGAAACGGAATTCAAAGGAATATCTTAAGTGGTTAGCCACGAGCAAGTACTTGATTAATAATTCTACCTTTCAGCCTTTTTTTATTCCCAAAAAAGAGCAAGTCTATATTAATACCTGGCATGGGACTCCGTTAAAAAGAATGGGATTTGATATCCCTGGAAATCCAGCCCACTCGCAGAATGTAGTGAGGAATTTTCTTAGTGCGGATTATCTCTTAAGTCCCAATGACCATACAACCAAAATGTTTCTTAAAAGTTATAAACTAAACGGACTATATAATGGAGAAATTATTCAAGAAGGCTATCCAAGAATAGATCTAACCTATCATACTGATGCAGATAGATTTCATTCTTTACTCACTCGATTAGGGCTAGAAATCGATAAAAATAAACAGACGATTCTGTATGCACCTACATGGAAAGGGACAAATGTATCAAAAGCAAAAAATGATATGTTCCAAATCATTAGTGAAATGACCTATTTGAGGCAAAAGGTAGGAAACGAGTATAACCTTTTAATCAAAGTTCATCCCTTTTTGTATAATCAAGCGAAGAAATTTACTGAAATTAAAGAGATCTTAGTTCCGGACTTTGTAGATACTAACGAGCTGTTAAGTACTGTGGATCTTTTAATCACCGATTACTCGAGTATCTTTTTTGATTACCTTGTAACTGAAAAACCAATATTATTCTATATTTGGGATTATGACGATTACCAGGAAGAAAGAGGTATGTATTTATCCGAGGATGAACTACCAGGACCTACGCTCTTTACCATCGAAGAAGTAGCTGACGCCGTTCAAGATATTAAAAAAATAAGTGATAGCTATCGCTCTGTCTATCAGGCAGCAAAAAACAAATTCACATCACATGATGATGGAAAGGTGACGGCTAGAATCGTCCAATACGTCTTTAACCAGGAAAAGACTCCAATCAATATCATTAATCAATTGGACCGGGAAAAAAAGAAAATCCTTATTTATCCGGGCGGGTTGCAAAACAATGGCATTACCTCATCCTTTATCAATCTAGTCGACAATATTGACTTTAGTAAGTTTGATGTTAGTATTTTCATGAAATCACCAAAATCGAAAGAAACCTTAAATAATATCGCAAAGGTAAATAAGAATGCTAGGTTCTTGTTTCGAAATGGATTAGAAGTACATAGTCTTTTTGAAGTGTATCGGGATAAATTTGTTCATAATCGAGGAGCACATAGTAAAGTGACCAAAAAACTTTACCCAGAGAACGCCTATAAGCGGGAATACAACAGATTATCAGGTCGGGCACAATTTGATTATGCCATCGATTTTAGTGGTTACAGCTTGTATTGGGCCAAATATTTGCTTGCTTCCGATGCAAAGAAAAAAATCTGTTATATGCATAATGACATCCGTTCGGATAGTGAAAAGGTCATTAATGGGCGTCGTCCCCATCGAATAAATTTACGGGGTCTCTTTTCCGTCTATGATCGGTTTGACAAACTGGTAAGTGTATCACCAGCAACAATGGAGCTAAACAGAAGTAATTTAGCGGAATTTGCTGAGGAATTTAAATTTGATTTTGTCATGAACTCGATTAATCCAGAGAAAATTCTGAGACTAGGGAATGAAGAATGGACAGAAAGTATAACGAAATCGATAATCAATGAGGTTATCGCTGAAGACCAAATCATCAGTAATACGGTCTTTAAAGCAAGTGCAAGGATCACGAATCCAAAAAGCGAGGTAATCTGGAACAGACCACCTGTCGTAAGCGGAGCAGCTGAAGTGGCACCAGCTCTGAAATACCTAAACGAGGAAGTCGCCATTTTACGAGAGGTGCAAACAAAGTCTACTAATTATTATAAATTTAGTATCGATGACCGGATCGTTGGCTGGCTTGACCAAGGCTGTTTTGAATTGCTTCCAGATCGTGTCTTATTCCATACGCCCGTGCAGAAATTAGCGATTATTTCTCATGGAAATAGATATGACATTTGGAGTATGCCCTATAATCTAGAAGGAACAGAGAAAGTCGCTTCTGGCAAGGATTATAAAGGTCGATTAGTCGATGTAGATGAAGAAGCAAGAACACAGCAAGGAATCTATAGCCGGCTTTCTATCAAGGGAACCATGATTGGCTGGATTGATTCGTCGGCATTGACGATTGTTCGGGAATATGATGGAAGGAAGCAACTTCATTCCAAGATCCATCCTCCGTTGTATAAAATGCTCCATTCGAAAAAATACAAACTAGTGGTTCCAACTAAAATAGAAGAAAAACTTGAAACGATTGAAGAAACAGTGATCCCTCCTCAGCCGCTTGCAGAAAATTATAATTTCATTACGATGGGACGATTATCTCCTGAAAAAGGCCAGGATAACTTGATTAAGGCCTTCAGTCAATTTCAGCAGAAATTCCCCAATTCAAAGTTGTTTATTCTAGGTGAAGGTCCGTTAAGGAATGACTTGGAGAATTTGATTGCGGAATTGGAGCTATCAGATTCTGTATACTTGATGGGCCAATTAGAGAACCCATTTATATTAATGAAGAAATGCGATTGTTTTGTTCTTTCCTCCCATTATGAGGGCCAGCCAATGGTGTTACTAGAGGCGATGACCCATGGGATGAAAATCATTGCGACAGATATTGTTGCGAATCGAAATGTATTGGAAAATGGGCGGTATGGGTTATTAGTTGAAAATAGCATTGAAGGGCTGGAAAAAGGTCTCACTCAATTGGCGGGAAATGAGCTGGATATTAAGCTTGATGAATTTATTCCAGAAGAATACAATAAAAAGGCAATGGCATCGTTTTATCAAATATTAGATTGATGCAGAAATTTAGAATGGATCATAATTTGAATACGAAATAAGGAGACATAAAAATGAGTAAAGTCAAAAAGGCGATTATTCCAGCAGCGGGATTGGGCACAAGGTTTTTACCTGCTACGAAAGCAATGCCGAAGGAAATGCTGCCAATCGTTGATAAACCAACGATTCAATATATTGTGGAAGAAGCAATCGAATCAGGAATTGAAGATATTATCATCGTAACCGGTAAAGGGAAAAGAGCCATCGAAGATCACTTTGACAGCGCATTTGAACTGGAAGAAAATTTAGCTCGTAAAGAGAAGTTCGAGCTCCTCGAAGAAGTTCGTAAGCCCGGGAATGTTGATATACATTACATAAGACAAAAAGAGCCAAGAGGGTTAGGTCATGCGATTTGGTGTGCGAGAAAGTTCATTGGCAATGAGCCATTTGCGGTGTTATTAGGGGATGATATTGTCCAAGCAAAGGTGCCTTCATTAAAACAGTTAATGAACATATATGATAAAGTAGGTTCTTCTGTTATTGGGGTGCAGCCCGTTCCAATGGAAGAAACAAACCGCTACGGGATTATTGATCCCAGCCGGCAAGATGGACGCATGTATGAGGTAAGAAATTTTGTTGAAAAGCCGCCCGTCGAGTTAGCGCCATCAAATCTTGCCATTTTGGGAAGATATATTTTAACACCTGAGATTTTTGATCTCCTTGAAAATCAAGAAACAGGATCAGGCGGTGAAATTCAACTGACAGATGCGATTCAACGCTTGAATAGTATCCAGGATGTTTTTGCCTATGACTTTGAAGGAATCCGCTATGACGTGGGTGAGAAATTTGGTTTTATTAAGACAACGATTGAAATGGCTTTAAGCAGAGAGGAACTAAGGGAGCAATTGCTTGAGTACCTAGTGAAACTGGTTAATCAAGAAGTGAAAATGAATAAATAGTTTTTTGAGTAAACACGAGGCTGCTTTTTTTTATGCAGCCCTTTCAGTGTTTCTTCTTCAACGGTTAGGAGCGCGGTTTTATTGGTATCATCCGTGAAAAAGTTAGTAATAGCAGGATACAAATGGTTATTTCAGTTGGTTTCACTTTTCCCGCCACAGAAAAAATTAATTATGTTTGAAAGCTTTCTTGGCAAGCAATACAGTTGTAATCCTCGGGCGATTTACGAATACCTGCAAAGAAATCATCCTGAATATGAACTTATTTGGAGTGTCGATCCCCGGTTTGAAAAAGGCTTTGTTGAGAAAGGAATTCCGTATGCCCGACGCTTTTCGGTAAAATGGCTGTTTTTGATGGCGAGGGCAAGGTTTTGGGTAACGAATAGCCGGATGCCCCTGTGGATTCCGAAGCCAAAGCAGACCATTTACTTGCAAACATGGCATGGGACCCCCTTGAAAAAGCTGGCCCATGATATGAAAGAAGTGCTCATGGCAGGGACAACGACGGAGCAGTATAAGCAAGAATTTTATCTTGAATCACGGAACTGGGATTATTTAATTTCTCCCAATCGGTATTCAACAGAAATATTTAAGCGTGCCTTTAAATTCGATAAAGAAATGATTGAATCGGGTTATCCACGAAATGATATTTTTTATAAAGATGATCGTGACGATCGTGCCAAGGAATTTAAGCAGAAGCATCAGCTTCCTGAGGATAAAAAGGTGATCCTTTATGCGCCGACGTGGCGCGACAATCAATTTCATCAAGAAGGTAAATATAAGCTTGATTTGCAGTTGGATTTGGAAAAACTTAAACAAGACCTCGGGGATGAATATATTATCATTCTCCGGATGCATTATCTAGTCGCTGAAAACTTTGACTTGGAGGCGTATAAAGGCTTTGCTTGGGATTTTTCCAAGCATGAGGACATCCGAGAACTATATTTAATCAGTGATTTACTGATTACGGATTATTCGTCTGTATTTTTTGATTATGCGAATTTGAAACGGCCGATGATATTCTTTACCTACGATCTTGAGGAATATAAGGACGATATAAGAGGTTTTTACTTTAATTTTGAAGAAAAAGCACCAGGACCGCTCGTCGAAACAACTGAAGAAGTGATTGCTGCTATTAAAGACCAAGTCAATCCTACGGTTTCAAATGAACGGATGAATGATTTTTATCAACAGTTTTGTTACCTAGAAGATGGGCATGCGGCAGAAAGAGTGGTCAATGAAGTCATTTTAAAGAATTGAAAATAAACGGATCGAAAACACCCAAGGTAGAAATTTGGGTGTTTTTGTCATTTTATCCCACATAGAGCAGTGATTGGTGACAAATTCTCCGAAGAATTTCCCTAATTCTCATGAGTAAATTGACCTATTTTTTCAGATTGCAACAAGTATTTATTGGAAACTATTTAAAATTAAGAGGATATCAGCGATAATAGAATTTGATAACGTTATATTTTCCCAGATTTAATGGGAGGATGCAACTTTCGGCATAATTTGAGTTTTTTTATATTTTTGTAGAAAAATCGTAAATGCAGCATTCAAAATCCGACAGGGAGGTGTGTCAATGAGAAATATCGGGAAAGTTCTTCTCTTATCTACTAGTTTATTAGTAGGAGAGGTTGTCACCCCAATTATTCCATCAAAGGTGCAACTTGCCTATGCCGCCAGCACTATAAAATTAGCAAATATCAGTTACCAAACGACTGACAATGTTAATTTGCGAACGGGTCCTTCGACAAAATATAAAGCAATCCTTCAGGTCCCTAAATCAAAAACGATCACTGCCACTGAACAAAAAGGCACCTGGGTAAAGGTTTCGTACCAATATACCCTAAAAGGGAAGAAAGTCGTCCAAATAGGTTGGGTTAGCGCCTCCTATATCAAGAAAATTTCTACAGCACCAAAAACGGTTAAATTTGCAAAAACAACGTATCAGACCACCGATAATGTTAACATCCGCTCAGGAGCCAGCACGAGATATAAAACATTGCTTTTAATTCCAAAGGGCAAGACCATCACAAGCGCGGAGAAAATAACGGATTGGTATAAGGTGACCTACACCTATTCCTCTAAAGGTAAAAATGTAACAACTACTGGATGGGTAAAAGGAACTTTTTTAAAGGAATACTATAAATATAGTGCAATAAGCGGAGGCTATTATTTTACAAAAAAAACCGTAAAGCTATACTCTACTCCAGATACAAAGAAGAGTGCGGTATACAGCCTCGCAAGCGGAAACGGACTTTATTCTGCTTATCAAGTAGTAAATAGCGTCGGCCAGGTCTGGTATCGGGTCTCTTATAATGGAAAAACACTTTATGTTTATAGCGGGGATGTAAGCAAGGCCACGATAACATCCTTTGCGGCCGCGGACTATCAAGCCAAACTAGATACCTATTTGTACGCATCCTATGGAAAAACCTATACAAAACTAGTAAAAATACCAAAACAAGCAATTATTTCTTCTAAGCAAAGAATCGGAGATTGGTATAAAGTCTCCTATAACGGGAAATCTGGCTATGTCTATGGCGGCGATATTTCGAAATATGCTAAGCCTGCCGAGACACCCGACAAGGGAGGAACTGACAACGATGGGGAAAACATTCCTCCAACCGATACCATTGCCGAGCAAGCCATAACGAAGACAACTTATGCGGTTATGGATCAATTAAATGTTAGACAAGCTGCGGCGACAACAGCTGCCATTTTAACCTCGATTCCTAAAGGAACAATCATTATTCCAACCAGCAAGACGTCTAATGGCTGGTATAAGGTCAGCTATGCCGGGAAAAGCGGCTATGTTTTTGGCACGTACCTTCAACAGGTGATAACGGGTGATCCAATGGGCACGAGGGATACCTATCAGTTTATTGATTTAAGGACTCAATCTCCTGTTAACGCAAGTCAGATTAATAATTATATTGCTGGCTATGTAAAAAATACGGGGAAGCCGAGTATTTTGACGAATAAAGGACAGGTATTTATTGATGCCGGGCGAAAGTATGGGGTCAATCCAATTTACTTGGCAGCCCATGCCATTCATGAGAGTGCCTATGGAACCTCTAGCATTTCGATTACCAAGAACAACTTATTTGGCTTTGGTGCCTATGATGCAGCGCCATTTGTAGCTGCCTATCGTTTTGCTAGTGTAGAGTTGTGTATTGACTTTATTGCCCGTGAAATGAAATCTACGTACTTAAATCCAGCTAATTGGAAGTTTCAAGGGGCATATCTGGGTTTTGGTACCACATCATTAACGAATGCAAGAATTGATGCTAGTAGTGAGGGCATGAACTTCTTTTATGCTACTGATCCGTATTGGGGTAAAGCAATCAGCCAGCATATGGAAAAGATTCTTTCCTATGATAAAGCCTATTATGCAAAGGCAGATCCCGATGCCAATATCCCTCAAAGGCCGTTAATTCCTGCTGGCGGAGATAAGTTTCCCGCTGATATCGTCGCCATTGCTACCATCCCTGCAAATAAACAAATTGTTCTAAATAGTAAAAAGGGCGTATATGATGCAGTGAAAACGATGAAAAGAGGAACCTCCTTTACTGTCCTGGAAAAAACTAATGACTTTTGGCTGCGGGTGAAAGTGGACAATAAAGAATACTGGACCAATGATGTAGACTTCAGCAACTATAAAAACTACATATCTGTTCAAAATCTAGGGAGAGTGACAGTTTCGGAGTTAAATATCCGAACCGGGCCATCCACATCCAATTCCTCGCTAGGAAAGCTGCCGTTAAATGATTATGTTTCTCTTATCATGAAAGCAGATGGCACAGTAACGATGGATGGGACGAAAACATGGTATCAAGTGAAAACAGCCAATGGAAGCAAAGGCTGGGTTAGTAAAATGTATATTACTCAAGAACTGAAATAGTTAGGGGCTGACTTGTTCACCAAGTCAGCTTTTTCAATAAACTTAAGTAATTAATGGTATTTTGATGGAAATTATTCAGTTCTTATTTGAATTTTAAGTTTGATAGTCTTATAATGATTTGGTGAAGTCAACTACATTAAAAATGAAAAATAATTTTTGATTTTGAATAAATATTGCCGCGTTTTCCGAATACTAATAGCAGGAGGAGTTACTCTTATGAAAAAAGTGTTAACATATGGAACATTTGATTTATTACATTTTGGTCATATAAATTTACTTAGCCGTGCCAAAGACTTAGGAGATTATTTAGTTGTTGGTCTATCCACAGATGAATTCAATAAAGGCAAGAATAAACAAGCTTACCACAGCTTTGAAAACAGAAAGTTAATTTTAGAATCCATTCGTTTTGTGGATGAAGTGATTCCTGAAAATACTTGGGACCAAAAAATTCAAGACGTGATCAAACATGAAATTGATGTTTTTGTGATGGGTGATGATTGGAAAGGCAAATTTGACTTTCTTAAAGAATATTGTGAAGTGGTTTACCTGCCAAGAACAATCGGGATTTCTACTTCACAAATAAAAGAAGATTTAAATGCTGTCACAAATGGTTAGGGAACTAGCCATTTGTTTTTATTTATTTGTCTTTAAGTGCCTGTTTTCCATATTTAGTCTGTGGCCGCTAAGAAACAAAACCACGTTTGTGGTTAGTTTTGGTGATAACACCCAGTATGTGTATGAAGAAATTCGCAGGCAGCACATTTTAACTGATGTGGTGTTTCTCTGCGAACAAAAGGTGTTCCCTAAATTTAAGGATGTTCAAGAGGCCACAACTATTCTCTTTGAAGCGAAACATATCATGAATTGGCTGAAAGCGGTATTTCATATAGCCACTTCCCGCCATATTTTTATTGATAACTACTTTGGCTTTCTAGCTGCCGTAACCTTTAAAAAAGAAGTCAAGTGTATTCAGTTATGGCATGCCTCGGGGGCGATGAAAAAGTTCGGTCTGGAAGATGAATCGATTAAAACGAGAACCGATCGTGCGAGAGAGCGTTTTTTACAGGTATACAGGAAATTTGATCGAGTAATAGCCGGCTCGGATGTGATGACAGAGATTTTTATGAAGTCTTTTAACCTCAAAAAGGAGAATATCCTGCCGACAGGCGTCCCAAGAACTGATTTCTTCTATAATGAAGAGGCAAAACGAAAGGCAATCGACACCTTACTACATCAACATCCTAGCTTGAGAGCTAAAAAAATTATTCTCTATGCTCCTACTTATCGAGACCATGAGTTAGAACACTTTAACCTTGTCTTAGAGGTTGAAAAAATGGCACATGAGTTAGGACAAGACTATCGGTTAATTCTCAGGTTACATCCGGCAATTGTTCACAAGGATGAGTATGTCCTGCGATACTCAGATTTCGTTGTTGACCTTTCCTCAAGTCAGTATGATATTAATGAACTACTGGTTGCCGCTGATTATTTGATTACTGATTATTCGTCGATTCCCTACGATTTTTCAATCTTACATAAACCGATCATCTTTTTCGCCTACGATTTAGATGAGTATAAAGAACATCGTGGTCTAATGGAAGGATTTGAAGACAACTTACCAGGACCGCTTGTCAAAGATACCCAATCAATTATTGACCTTATTCAAAACAACCGCTTCGACCTTAGCCTTGTCGAATATTATGCAGAAAAATGGAACCAATATTCTAAAGGCTGTTCAAGCCAAAACCTTGTGCAGTACATATTTGCTGAAGAGAGTTTTAAGGCAAAGAGTACTGGGTATTAATTTAATGGCTGTGTTAAAGAATAATGTCGATTTTGGCAATCTGTTGATTGCAGTGGAAGGCACGAAGACTCCTGCGGGAGTACGGGGCAGGGGAGACCCCGCAGGAGCAAAGCGACGAGGAGGCTCCCCGGCACGCCCGCGGAAAGCGATGTGCCTGTAACGGAAATCAACAGACAAATTTAACACAGCCAATTTAATAAATATGACAAGCTTCGATATTTTCATGTCGAAGCTTTGTTTTTATTATGTCCCTTTGGAGAAATTAATGTATAATGAACAAGGTTATTATTAGCTATAGGAAGGACAATTTTCATGAAATCGATGATTGCTATTGTAAAGGAACAAATCAGTTCCTTTTACCTGATCCTGAGGTTATCTGCCTTTGAACTAAAGAGTGCGAATACGAATAATTATCTCGGCAGATTTTGGGAAATACTGAATCCAATGATTCAGTTGACCATATATTGGTTTGTATTTGGAGCCGGAATTCGGAAAGGCCGAGAGGTTCCGATGGAAAATGGTATCGATGTTCCGTTTTTTATTTGGATGGTCACAGGAATGATTGTCTGGTTCTTTGTGAATCCAGCTATTTCTGCTTCTTCTAGGTCTATCTATTCTAGAATACAATTGATCTCGAAAATGAGTTTTCCCATGAGTGCCATTCCATCATTTGTGATTATGGCAAATTTTTATACCCACCTAATGTTAGTGGTTGTAGTTACTATTTTTTTACAATTTACCGATTTTAAACTAACGGTATATTTTGTTCAATTACCATATTTTATGCTGGCAACCTTACTATTTTTATTAGGACTTGCACTAGTGACATCCACTCTCTCAACAATTGTCAGGGATGTACAGCAGGTGGTCCAGTCCATATTAAAAATGCTGTTGTATGTTACTCCTTTTTTATGGCATGTTGATGATTTAGTGATAAATGGAATTGATTATGCCTTTTTATTAAAAATAAATCCTTTATACTATATTGTAGAGGGCTACAGGGCAGCCTTACTTGGTACAACGTGGTATCCGCTTGAATACCCGGAATATACTTTATATTTCTGGATAACTGTCATTGGATTATTCATGATTGGAGCTGTCTTGCATTTAAAATTTAGAAATCGCTTTGTGGATTACTTGTAAATAGGTGGTGAATCCAAATGAATGAAACAGTAAATGTCAAAAATGTTTTTAAAAAGTATAAGATGCATAGGTCACCAAAAGAAAAACTTCTCGACGTAATTTTACCAGGGGGGTATGGGGAGGATTTTTATGCACTTCAGGATATATCCTTTACTGCCAATCGCGGTGATGTAATTGGTCTTGTTGGGGTTAATGGTTCTGGTAAGTCGACTTTGTCTAATATTATTGCAGGGGTAATTCCCCCTACTTCCGGCGAGGTCATCACAAAAGGTACAACCTCAATTATTGCCATTTCCTCGGGGCTTGATAATCAATTAACAGGCAGGGAAAATATAGAATTAAAATGTTTAATGCTTGGTTTCAAAAAGAAAGAGATTAAAGATATGGAACAGGAAATCATTGATTTTGCCGATATAGGCAAATTTATTGACCAGCCGGTTAAGAAGTACTCAAGCGGGATGAAATCTCGTCTTGGTTTTGCAATCTCTGTTACCGTGAACCCTGATATTCTCATCGTTGATGAAGCTTTGTCAGTAGGAGATCAGGTTTTTGCAGAAAAATCCAAGAAAAAGATGTTTGACTTTAAAGAAAAGGGAAAAACGATTTTCTTTGTTAGTCACTCCATGAGACAGATAAAGGAATTTTGTGAAAAGGCAGTTTGGCTTGAGTACGGCGAAATAAAAGAATTTGGTCCTGTTAAAGAGGTTATTCCAAAATACGAAACCTTCTTAAAGAAATATAAATCAATGACTGATGTGGAACAGAAAAAATTCCGTGAAGCAGTAATGGAAAAACAAAGAGGCTTAGCTACAATTTAAATAACTCGCCAGTGGGCGAGTTTTCTTACATAAATAATTTTGAGGAAAAATGTTAAGAGGATTCTAAATATGAAAACTAATTTGGTTAATATATTAGGGATTAACTTTTTAAATAAAAGATTTAATGAAGTAGTGGAAATACTTATTAAAGCCATTCACGACCAAAAAAAGTACTTCATCGTAACGGCAAATCCAGAAATTGTTATGTATGCAAATGATCATCCAGAGTATCTGACGATTGTTCAATCCGCTGATATGATTGTCCCTGATGGTGCTGGGATTATTATTGCTTCGAAAATATTGAATCAACCTATTTATGAGCGTGTCACTGGATATGACTTAACTATTCGACTTCTAGAGGAGGCGAATAAGAACAAATGGAGCATCTACCTCTTGGGTGGAAAGGAAGAAACAAATCAAAAAGCTGTAGCAACTATCCAAAGGCAATTTAACCAGATACATATTGCAGGCAGCCATCATGGTTTTTTTGATTGGCAGAAAAACACAATAACCTCTGAGATTAAAGCCAAAGGTCCGGATATTATTTTTGTTGCTTTGGGTTTTCCTAGACAAGAAAAATGGATTAAAGAAAATCTTCCGCATTTTTCAAAGGGATTATTTATGGGGGTGGGGGGAAGCATCGACGTGCTCGCTGGCGAAGTCCAACGGGCCCCGCGAATCTGGCAGAAAATAAACCTCGAATGGTTTTATCGTTTGATTACTCAGCCTTCAAGGTGGAGAAGAATGCTTGCCATCCCTAAATTTTTATCACAAATTTTTAAAGTAAAATTAACGAGAAAAAGAACTGAAGGTTAATAAAAAATGTAACTTTTTGTAGCATTCTTATGTCTTACATTATAAGAGAATATATTGGCATTAATAGGTCTAATTATTTTGTTATAGTCGTAATTTTTCGACAATTTATTAACTTATACCAAAGTAAAATTGGGTGTGCTATAATATGTTCGTTGTAGTGTACTTAGAAATATGTGCCTGTTTCTAAAATTTATTAATGGGGCATTATACTAATAGGGAGGGTCTTCATGTTATATCTGACCTTAATATTATGTTTTTTATGCTCCATTTTAATTACTCCAATTGTGAAAAAATTGGCTTTTAAATTAGGAGCAACGGACAGTCCTAATCAACGCAAAGTACATTCTAAAATTATGCCGCGTTTAGGCGGGTTAGCGATTTATATTAGTTTCCTTTTCGGTATACTAATTCTCCAACCATATAGCCCCTACCATGCAGCCATTATTGCTGGGGGAGTCATTATATTGGCTACTGGTATGTTAGATGATATCTATGAATTATCAGCCAAAGTAAAATTTGCTTTACAAATCATTGCAGCTCTGATTGTTGTTATGTGGGGCGGCGTGGAAGTTGAATTTATTAACTTACCGTTTAACGGCTACTTAGAATTTGGGATCTTCAGTATCCCGATTACTGTCATTTGGATTGTTGGTGTTACGAATGCCATCAATTTGATTGATGGTTTGGATGGTTTGGCCGCTGGTGTATCCTCAATCGCCTTTATCACTATTTCTGGAATGGCGATTGTGATGGGGAATGGCTATGTAGTCGCAATGGGGACAATCCTTCTAGCAAGCACGTTAGGATTTTTGATTTATAATTTTCATCCAGCTAAAATTTTTATGGGTGATTCTGGTGCTCTTTTTCTTGGATATATGATCTCGGTCCTTTCATTGCTCGGTTTTAAAAATGTAACATTAATCTCGTTTGTTGTTCCAATCATTATTTTAGGTGTTCCCATTTCAGATACATTCTTTGCTATCATTCGTCGAATTTACAACAAGAAATCATTAGCAGCTCCAGACAAATCCCATTTACACCATTGCTTACTAGAACTAGGGTTTACACATCGTGAAACGGTTCTGTTAATTTATGCAATGAGCGCCATGTTTGGCCTTGCAGCCTTTATTTTTACCATCACAACCGTTTGGGGTTCAATCTTAATCATGACCATTATTGTGCTAGCGATTGAACTATTCGTTGAAACGATTGGATTAATTAATAAAAATTATCGGCCGCTTCTCCGTATTATGGGGTTACTGAACAAAAACAGATAAATCTAATAGAATAGTTAAAAATGGTAAATCTCAACTGGATTACCCTTTTATTGTTTTCTTTTTCTCGAAAGTTATGCAAAAAATAGAACCCGGATTCTTTAAAGATCCGGGTTCTTTGGTTTATTCTGTTTCTGTTTCTGTTGTACTTGCTGTTGCCGTTGAGTTTAGATGTGCTTTCAGTTTAGATTTTGTTTCTTCTAAAGCTGCTTCGTCAAGTTGATAATAATAAACACGATCAATATAGGAGTCAGATCCTTTTAGTGACATCGATTCAACATCAATTCCAGATCCAGCCTGGACATAGCTGATAAATGATTTCATTTGATCAAACGTTAAGTCTGTCGACATGTTTTTCCCGACCGCTTCCATGACATCGGTGTAATTGGTAATGGACTTAATGGAAGCACCTTTGGCGAGAATCGCCTTAAAGATTTGCTGCTGGCGAAGACCTCTTTGAATATCATTATCAATTTTTCTGGTCCGTGCAAATGCCAGAGCTTCTTCACCATCTAGTTCTTGTAAACCTTTTTTCAAGGTAATAGCTTTGGCATGGTCCTTGGAATCCTGTTCAGAGAAGGTGAATGGGACGTCTACTTTGACACCATCAAGAGCATCAATGACATCAATAAACGCGTTAAAGTTCATTTTTACATAATAATCGACAGGAACATCAAGTAATTCTTCGACTGTTTCAAGCGTCAGTTTTACGCCGCCGTACGCGTGAGCGTGATTAATTTTTGTATAAATATCCTTCTCGGGAATATGAACATAGGAATCACGTGGGATACTTAATAGTTTAATAGATTTATCTTCTTTGTTAAAAGTAGCCAGCATTAACGCATCGGAACGAGAACTGCCGCTTCCCTTTCTTTTTTCACTATCATCGACACCAATAAATAGGATTGACGTATTTTCAAGTTCCACATTCTTCGCCTGCTTGCTATCGCGTTCAATCGGCTTATAGGATTTATTCATAACAGATTCTGCTTTGTTATATAGAAATCCACCGTATGCTGTTGCACCGACAATCAATAATAGAATCGGCATGATAATCCATAACAAAATTCGTTTTCGTTTTTTCTTACCTTTTTTCTTATTCTTATAAACCTGTCTATTGATAGACATAGATTGCCTCCTAGTATAAAGTAGAAAAATGTCAGCTTTTGTTGAAAATCTATTCTATTTTATAATATTTATAGAGATTGGTAAAATGAAATTTTTTGTAAATTTAAATTTCCTTCATTTGGACAAAGTGAAAGCAGAGAAAGCCTAAATATCGGTTTCCAGATAGGTCATTTCTCCTTTTGCCATTTCGGCTTGTCCATTTGTTAATTCAGTGATCCATTCTATAAATGTCTGCTGCTGTTCCTCTTCCACAAATACTTCAAATTCGACATTTTCTTGGTATTGAATATTCTTTAGAATATAAATGGACGATCTTAATTCGTTTTCAATCTTTCCAAGCCAAGAATAATCAATTGTAATATGGAAGACCTGCATCAACTTTCTTTCGACGATTCCGACAGCATCTAGTCCTTCCGATGTAGATTTCCCATAAGCGCGGATTAGACCGCCGGCCCCTAATTTGATGCCGCCAAAATAACGGGTAACGACCACGGCAGTATCCTTTAGTTTTCTTTTTTTCAAAACCTCAAGAATCGGCACGCCAGCTGTACCGCTTGGTTCTCCATCATCATTGGCTTTTTGAATTTGATCATTCTCACCAATGAGATAGGCAGAACAGTTATGGGTGGCATCCCAATACTTTTTTTTCAAGGCTTGAATGAATTCTTGTGCTTCCAATTCAGTTTCCGTTCTTTTGACGTGGGCAATAAATCGTGATTTTTGAATAATAATTTCATGTTCACCAGCTTTTTTGACTGTATGATATCGAGGCAGCATTCAGTGAGCTCCTTCCTAAATTTCATAATGGTGTAATATAACTTTAATATGGCAGTAAAATATACATGTTATAATAAAACAGATAAAAGTAGTAAATACCTGTGTTATGGGGAAATAGTGCCACTCCTATTATACTACTACTATTTACTGAAATTAATGGTAACGTGTATGTTAAGAATAGCAAATTGATTCAAACCATTGTATTATATGTTACAAGGAATGTAGGTAAAAATCCAAAGATAATGAAATCATTTGTTTGAAATTAAAATATTGTTTAATGATAGCGTCCAAGCGATTATTGCTTTTCTTATCGGAGGAATGGGTATGAAGATTAAGCAAATCAATATGAAATCAATTGATGAAATTCGTGAAGAAATGATTGAAACCGTTACTTGCAGTAAAACTGACATCTTCCGGATCGGTGAACAATGCCGTCAGGATTATGAAAATATGATCAATGAATTAGATAATATTAAGCAGATGATGGTAAAACTCACAAATGAAGGCGAGGAACTTGAAAAACAGGTCCTTGAAGCGCGGAGCATACTGTCAGAAGTCAGTATGAATTTTAAAAATTACTCTGAAGAAGAGGTCCGTGATGCCTATGAAAAAGCCCATCAACTGCAAATGGACCTATCTATTAATTGGCAATACAAAAAGCAGCTTTTGGATAAAAGATCCGACCTTGAAAATCGTCTAGTAGGGTTGGACGAAACGATTGATCGTGCCGACCAGTTGATATCGCAAATTTCAGTCGTAATGAATTACTTGACCAGTGATCTGAAGCAGGTTGGCGAGGTACTTGAACATGCCAAAGCCAAGCAAGATTTTGGATTAAAGATCATTGAAGCACAAGAAGAGGAACGCAAACGGCTTTCAAGGGATATTCACGATGGCCCCGCCCAAATGCTTGCCAATGTAATTATGCGTTCGGATTTAATTGAACGTGTCTATAGGGAAAAAGGCGCGGATGAGGCTTTTTCTGAGGTTAGTAGCTTTAAAAAAATGGTTCGTTCGGCACTTTATGAAGTCCGGCGAATTATCTATGACCTTCGTCCGATGGCATTAGATGATTTAGGTCTCGTCCCTACCCTCAGAAAATACTTGCGAACCATCGAAGAATATCATAACCAATCAAAAATTGATTTTGTGAATATCGGACTAGAACGCAGGCTTCCGACTAAGTATGAAGTCGCGCTCTTTCGGATGATACAGGAATCAGTGCAAAATGCATTAAAACATGCGAATGCCTGTGAAATCAAAGTACGGTTAGAAATAACCAATGCATCCATTACCGTCTTAATTAAGGACAATGGTATCGGTTTTGATATCACAGAAAAGAAACCTGAGTCATTTGGCATGATTGGAATGCGAGAGCGGGTTGACCTGCTTGAAGGTGAGCTTACCTTTGATTCAAAAATAGGTAAGGGGACCGCTGTGCTGATTCGAGTCCCACTAATTAACTAGAAAACTATGAACCTACCGTCAATGGAGAAAATTTCGAAATTAGAAGGCTTAGGAGGCGTTAAAATTGACTACGAAAATTGTCATTATAGACGATCACCAACTATTTAGAGAAGGCGTTAAAAGAATACTAGAGTTTGAAAAATCGTTCCAAGTTGTCGCAGAAGGTGAGGATGGCAGCGAAGCGTTAAGATTAGTAGAAGAATTCCAACCTGATGTGGTGATTATGGATATCAATATGCCACAAGTGAATGGTGTCGAAGCTACGCGTGAATTGGTCGACAAATACCCTGACACGAAGATTATTATCTTATCCATTCACGATGATGAGAACTATGTGACCCATGCCTTACAAACCGGGGCCATTGGTTACTTATTAAAAGAGATGGATGCAGATGCCTTAATTGAAGCGGTCAAAGTTGTCGCTGACGGCGGATCGTATTTACATCCGAAGGTTACTCATAATTTAGTAAACGAGTACCGCAAGCTGGCAGCGGGTGTCGCCCGCAGTGGCGGGGCTTACCTCCAAACAATGGAAATTCGCCGTCCATTGCATTTATTGACACGCCGTGAATGTGAAGTACTTCAAATGCTTGCCGATGGTAAAAGCAACCGTGGTATTGGCGAAGCTTTATTCATCAGTGAAAAAACAGTTAAAAACCACGTCTCCAACATTTTACAAAAAATGAACGTCAATGACCGCACCCAAGCTGTTGTTGTCGCCATTAAGAATGGCTGGGTCGAGGTTAAGTAAGTAGAGTTAGTTTGGGGCATGCTGAAGAGCATGTCCTTTTTTATTTGGGGAATTAATGCAATTTCTCCAAATTTCATATAAAATACCATATAGAGTTAAAAAGATAAGGATGGTATTTTTTATGAAGACAGCCGTCGTCACGGATAGTACTGCGTACATCCCAAAGGATCTACGCGATAAATGGAATATACATATGATCCCGTTACATGTCATCTTTGGTAACGAGGTTTACCACGAAGAAGTGGATATTACTTGGAGGCAGTTTTACGAAGAGGTTAAGATGAAAGAGCTGCCAACCACTTCCCAGCCACCCATCGGCCAGTTTGTTGAGCTTTTTGAGAGCCTTGCAAAGGAGTATGATGCGGTCATTAGCATCCATCTTTCCAGTGGTATCAGCGGCACCTTTCAAGGGGCAGTCGCGGCCAGTTCGATGGTAGAGGGCATTGCAGTGCACCCCTATGACTCTGAAATCAGCTGCATGGTGCAGGGGTTTTATGCAATAGAGGCAGCAAAATTGGCTTCTGAGGGCGAGGATCCAGGAACGATTGTAGCTCATTTAGAAGCATTAAAAATGACGGCCCGTGCCTATTTCATGGTGGACGATTTAGCTCATTTGCAACGAGGGGGGCGTCTCTCGAGTGCCCAGGCCTTTATCGGCAGCATTCTTCAAGTGAAACCACTGCTTCATTTTGAAAACAAAGTCATTGTTCCATTTGAAAAAATCCGCACCCGTAAGAAAGCGATGAAACGAATCGTTGACCTTCTTGATGAGGATGCGTCCAGTGGTAACAGCTATCAAGCCGTCATTATCCACGCCAATCGTGAGGAAGAAGCCAGGGAATGGCGCGACGAGCTGGCAGCCGCGTATCCTAATGTCGAATTTACAATCAGTTACTTCGGCGCCGTCATCGGTACCCATCTCGGCGAAGGAGCCATGGGCCTGGGCTGGATGAAAAAATTAGATAGGTAAGCAAGTTAGTAAATTAGTAAGTTAGTAAGTTAGTTGCCATTCCGTCCTTTGGGCCGGAATGGTTTTTTAATTTTGGGGGTGGTGGAGGAATGGGTTTTGAAAAGTATTAAAATGAGGTATGGCGAAATTAATTGAGGATTCGGCGAAATAAGCTCGGGGGACGGCGAAATTCACCCCCAGTTTGGCGAAATAACACCAATAGTCGGCGAAATCCAGGTCCAATCTGGCGAAATCCTTCCAGCCACAATAGAAAAGACATCAATCTGACACATAGCCATAAAAAATTCCCATGATTAAGCAGGAAATAATACAAACTTTGTAGAAATTTCTCAAAAAAGGTAAGGGAGCTGACGATTAACTTGATCATGAAAGATTTAACCCCACCCCAAAGACTATTTTTAACAGAAATCCTAAAACTACGTCTCATTATCGGCCATAGAAAATATCAAGAAATTGAAAAGGACCTAGCCAAACGATGGGCTGGTTACTGGGGCGAAGTTGCCTTAGCAAACTACGTTAAAGAACTTCCACAAGATATATACCTCATCTTCCATGACCTCCAACTCCAATACAACAGCATACACTTCCAGATCGATACCCTTCTACTTTCGCAAAAATCCATCCTGATTATTGAAGCCAAAAATATAGCAGGCACATTGACATTCGATAATACCTTTAAACAACTCATCCGGAAAAATGAAGATGGAACAGAAGAATCCTTTGAGGACCCGCGTGTTCAATGTCAACGACTTCAATCACTCCTAAGGAATTGGATGATCAAAAACCATTGCCATTTACTCCCTGTTGATACTCTAATTTTTTTCAAAAGCACAAGTACTATTTTGAAAACGAACTCTGAAGACAAAATGGATTTTTCCAAAATATGCAAAGGAAGAGACATCTTTAATAAGATTGATGGCATGGACCAACGATATAAGCATGAACGAATCGATATTGAGACCATGTCCCAAATCGGCAACCTGCTTCTAAGCCAACACAGCCTAAAACCAATTGACATTCTAAAAGAATACAATCTAACAGAAAAGGATATACGCAGTGGTGTTTGCTGTCCGAATAACGAATGCAATTATATTCCGATGAATTACAAAAGAGGGGTTTGGATCTGCCCTGCCTGTCATATGATCTCGAAGGATGTCATTCTAAGAACCCTCAGTCACTATTTCTACCTCTACAAGCCAACAATCACCAACCAAGAGGCAAGAGGCTTCCTGCATCTCCCAACCATTCATACCACACAAAAACTACTTCATAAACTGGATCTAAAAAAGTCAGGGAAAACAAAAGATCGTCTTTATTATCTCAATCCAGAGAAGGTGCCCCCGTGCGTTTTATCATTAAAAACAACCTATTAATACCAGCGGCCATACAAGAAGACTCATTCCCAATCTCTAAACTATCCAGCATCCCTCAGCCGCCACTCCATCCAACGTTCTCCTACAATCCAGACCTTCAGCAGCTTCTCACCGGCAAACAGCTCCTCCCTGAGGATATCCCATTTCCATTCGAAGAAATCCAAAGCCATTATGAAAATGGCTGTATCACCTACCGGAGTGGAATTTACTATGAAGGGAAAAAGCCAGTTTGTGCCCGTTGCGGCAACAAGGAGGCGCACTGGTTTGCTGCCTACCCATGCTCAAGATGTGGAGAAACCTGTCTCTATTGCCGCCATTGCATTATGATGGGAAGGATCAGTGCGTGCACCGCTCTTCTCGGTTGGAGTGGGCCGGTGCCTGACACCAACCTTCCCGCAACCATCAAGCATTGGCAGGGGACGCTCTCTAAGGGGCAACAGGTTGCATCGGACCATGTCACCACCGCTATTTTGCACAATCAAGAACACTTAGTCTGGGCTGTATGCGGAGCAGGGAAAACCGAGGTTCTTTTCGCTGGGATTGAAGCGGCACTAGCTGCTAAAAAGAGAATCTGCATTGCCACGCCTCGGACTGATGTCGTCTTAGAACTCACACCCAGACTGAAATCTGCCTTTCCTGAAATAAAGATTGCATCCCTTTACGGTGGAAGTAAGGACCGCCATGTCTATGCTCCCCTTACCATTGCAACCACTCACCAGCTGCTCCGCTTTTACCAGGCCTTTGATGCCATTATATTGGATGAGGTCGATGCTTTTCCGTATACTGTCGAGGAATCGCTTCAGTATGCCGCCATCCAGGCCCGAAAACCGTCCTCCGCCATGATTTACCTGACTGCTACACCCAATCAAAAATGGCAAAGGGAATGCCGCACTGGAAAACGCGCATTTACCACAATCCCAGCACGTTTCCATCGTCATCCGCTCCCGGTCCCTAAGTTTGAATGGTGCGGCAATTGGCAAAAGCAGCTGCAAAAAAATAAGCTCCCGGCCAACGTCCTCCTCTGGATAGCTGAGCGGATTTATGCCAACAAGCAAGCCCTAGTGTTTTTTCCTCATATCCCTTTAATGGAAAAAGCTCTCCTTATCTTACGCCAATTGGATGCATCCGTAGAAGCGGTCCATGCCGAAGACCCTGACCGTAAAGAAAAGGTGCTAAGAATGCGCGCCAAAGAAATCCCGTTGCTTTTGACGACGACCATTCTTGAACGGGGGGTAACCTTCCCCAACATTGATGTCGCAGTGGTAGGTGCGGAAGATGCTGTTTTTTCAGAAAGTGCCCTTGTCCAAATTGCTGGAAGGGCGGGGAGGAGCAAGGATTATCCAGAGGGGGTAGTGACCTATTTTCATTATGGAAAAACCGAAGAGATGATAAGGGCCAAAAAGCAAATCGTCTCAATGAACCGGGAAGGAATCAAAAGGGAATTACTCGACAAGTAAAAGGAGGTTTAAAAATGGCCCTATTCGATCAAAACTGCTGTCTAATTTGCCATGATGTAATTATTCCAAGCATCAGCTGGCGAGCAATTTTCTCTATTGATAAGGGACATCACATTTGCCCTGTTTGTGAAGGGAGATTAGAACAAATTCTCGGCGATCAATGCCGAATATGCAGCCGGCCGTTTTCGCAAGTAAATGATCAATTTCGCAATGGGGATGTGTGTCATGATTGCTTTCGTTGGGAGGAAGATCCAAAATGGCAAGGGAGCCTGGAGAAAAATCATTCCTTTTTCCTGTATAATGATTTTTTAAAAGATGTAATAGCAACGTTTAAATTTCGCGGTGATTATGCATTAGCAAAGATATTTTCGGAACTTTTCAAAAGGAAGATAGGCGAATTATCACCAGACCTACTGGTGCCTATCCCATTAAGTGAGGAACGTCAATATGAAAGGGGCTTTAATCAGGCAACGGCTCTAATAACAGGAGCAGGCTTTTCCCCAACATCCATGCTTAGTCGCTTACACTCTGAAAAGCAATCGAAAAAATCTCGGTCAGAACGAATCCATCTTTCGCAAGTGTTTCAGGTTCTTCCTGATGTTTATGCAACAGGAAAAAAAGTTGTCCTAATTGACGATATCTATACAACAGGCTCCACACTAAGGCATGCTGCTAAACTATTGAAGGAGGCAGGTGCAGTCAGCATTCAATCGCTGACACTTGCTCGGTCGTAATCTTTCAAAGCGATCGGAATGTTCCTTTTACTCGTTGCAAGCTTCGTACTAGATAGTTATCCATTAAGATTACAATAATATTAAATAACCTTCCATTTTAATGATAATCACCAATTGATTTCAAATGTCGTGCAAAATCTTGTCACTATCTTCCCTTTGTTTTTGTCAATAAATCGACAAAATTTTTGTTCTGATTTAGCAGGATAATCATAGGGTAAAATAGAAATGTTAATACATAGCCGTAACTAAAGGAGGAATCCACAAATGAATTATAACGTTCGTGGTGAAAACATTGAGGTAACTCCAGCAATTAGAGAGTATGTAGAAAAGAAAATCGCAAAATTGGAGCGCTATTTTACAGAAGCACCTGATGCAAAGGTAAATGTGAATCTAAGATTCAATCAAGATAAAACTTCTAAAGTAGAGGTGACAATTCCGCTGCCGCAACTTGTTCTTCGTGCTGAAGAAACAAATGTTGACATGTATGCTGGGATTGACTTGATAACTGACAAATTAGAACGCCAAATTCGCAAGCACAAGACAAAGGTAAACCGCAAATTCCGCGAAAAGGGCGATTTTCCAATTACATTTGCAACAACTGAAAACACGGAAGTACATGATTTAGATGAGGATGAATTAGAATTAGTTCGTACAAAGCGCTTCGACCTAAAACCAATGGACAGTGAAGAAGCCATTCTGCAAATGAACATGCTAGGCCATAGCTTCTATGTGTTCACAAATGCAGACACACATCGTACAAATGTTGTTTATAAGCGCCGTGACGGCCGTTATGGTTTAATCGAGGCACATTAAACATAGATTAAAGAAGAACGTTGCTCTTACACGGAGCGGCGTTTTTTTATGTATATATACTAAATGCATACTTGTTTTTTGTTAAACGTCCCTTCTAGAGTTATCCCCATGTGGATAACCTAGGACAATTGAAATTTACTCACAATTCTGTGAACGATATCCACAATTTTCAGAACATATCAACAAATCTCCACCACTTATCTACAAATCCTATAATCAAAAACAAAAAAGCCAGCGATAAATCGCCGGCCCATCAAAACAAAATCTTATTTTCCTGCCCCGCAGCAGTTTTTGTATTTCTTGCCGCTGCCACAAACACATGGATCATTACGGCCTACATCAATTTGCTTTACTTTTGGCTTTTTCTTAACGGCTTCACCGTCTTCTTTTGGATTCACTGCTTGCCCTTTTGCTACCTCTTGGCGCTCAAGATTGTTGCGGATCTCAGCCTTCATGATGTACATGGCCGCTTCATCCTCAATCGATTGAACCATCGCTTCAAACATCGCAAATCCTTCATGCTGATATTCTCGAAGCGGATCAATTTGCCCATAGGCTCGTAAATGAATCCCTTGACGAAGCTGATCCATTGCATCAATATGATCAATCCACTTGGAATCAACCGCACGCAGTGTAATAACCTTTTCAAATTCGCGCATTTGCTCAGGTAAGAGAATCTCTTCTTTTTCATCATAACGTTCCTTCACTTTTGCAAAAATCGTATCACGGATTTGTTCCGGGTCTTTTCCTTTCAAGTCATCCACTGTGATGTCACCTTCATGGAGAAGAGAGGCATTCACAAAATCGATGATGGCTTCGAGATTCCATTCTTCTTCATCCTCATGGCGTGATGCATGTGCATCAACATTTCGCTCAATGGAGTTTAAAATCATCTTTTGAACGATATCACGGAGATTTTCAGACTCTAGTACTTCATCCCGCTGGTTGTAGATAATTTCACGCTGCTGACGTAGTACATCATCATATTGCAAGAGTTGTTTACGAGCATCAAAGTTGTTGCCCTCTACACGTTTTTGCGCGGATTCAACGGCTCTTGATACCATCTTACTCTGAATCGGCTGTGTATCATCCATGCCAAGTCGTTCCATCATTGCTTTCATATTATCTGATCCAAAGCGGCGCATCAGTTCATCTTCCATGGATAAGTAGAACTGAGTAATACCCGGGTCCCCTTGACGGCCAGAACGTCCACGCAGCTGATTATCGATCCGTCGGCTTTCATGTCGCTCCGTTCCGATAACGGCAAGTCCTCCTAATTCTAATACCCCTTCACCGAGCTTAATGTCCGTACCACGCCCAGCCATGTTCGTTGCGATGGTGACGGCCCCTTTGTGGCCAGCTTCAGCAATGATCTCCGCTTCACGTTCATGGTTTTTCGCGTTCAACACATTATGGCGAATCCCTTTTTTCACTAAATAATTGGAGATGAGCTCCGACGTTTCAATCGCCACTGTACCTACAAGTACAGGCTGTCCCTGCTGGTGACGCACTGCAATATCCTCGACAACGGCACGGAATTTACCGTTCATAGAAGAGTAAATTAAATCAGGACGGTCATCACGGGCAATCGGTCGGTTCGTAGGAATAACAATAACATTCATGTTATAAATGTTACGGAATTCTTCTTCTTCCGTTTTTGCGGTACCGGTCATCCCTGCTAATTTTTCATACATCCGGAAGTAGTTCTGGAATGTAATCGTAGCCATGGTCATGCTTTCGTTTTGAACTTCGAGTCCTTCTTTAGCCTCAATTGCCTGGTGCAAGCCCTCGCTGTATCGGCGCCCTTTCATTAAACGGCCGGTGAACTGATCAACGATGACAATTTCGCCGTCTTGGACCACATAGTCAACGTCAAGATGCATACTGACATTTGCTTTTAAGGCTTGGTTAATATGATGGTTTAAGGTGACGTGGGCCATGTCGAAAAGGTTATCAATGCCGAAGGCTTTTTCAGCTTTACTAATTCCTTCCTCTGTCAACATAACGCCTTTTGTTTTTTCATCGTACGTATAATCTGTTTCTTTAGAAAGCATCTTAACAAAGCCATTCGCTTGAATATAGAGGACAGCCGATTTTTGTGCCGACCCTGAGATAATTAATGGTGTACGCGCTTCATCAATTAAAATCGAGTCAACTTCGTCAATGACTCCGAAGAAAAGTGGGCGCTGTACTTTTTGCTCCTTATAGAGGACCATGTTATCACGCAAATAATCGAAACCAAATTCGTTATTTGTACCATACGTAATATCAGCGGCATATGCGGCTTGTTTTTCTTCCTTATCCATACTATTTAAATTTAAGCCAACCGTTAGACCGAGGAATTGATATAATTCGCCCATTTCGGCAGCATCACGGCTTGCTAAGTATTCATTGACAGTAACAACGTGAACCCCTCGACCAGAAAGTGCGTTCAAATAAACTGGCATGGTCGCAGTTAACGTTTTACCTTCCCCTGTTTTCATCTCGGAAATGTTCCCCTCATGAAGAGAAATCCCCCCCATTAACTGAACATGGTACGGATATAAACCAAGGACACGCTTGGCACCTTCACGGACAACGGCAAACGCTTCAACCAAGAGATCATCTAATGATTCTCCGTTTTGATAGCGAGATTTGAACTCTTCCGTTTTCTTGCGCAGTTGGTCATCGGTCAACCTTTCTGTTTCCGCAGCCAGTGCGTCAATTTTCACCGCAAGCTTGTCTAGCCGCTTTAGCTCACGCTTGTTCAAATCAAACACTTTATCTAAAATCCCCATATCTGATGAACGCTCCTTTTTATCGAGACTAATCACTATTTTAAAAAATCCATTCAAGAATATTCGCTATTTTCCTTTTATATCTTACCATTTCCACAATACAGTGACAACAATGATAGCGGCAAGCAAGAATTCGTACAATCATCTATTATATTTCCTTCCAAGTCAAACACTTCAGCTCGGACTACTTCGATATGTTCGAATTTTCGTCAAATATGACAGATTGATGACGTGATTTTGAGAATGTACCTCAACTAGAGATTCAACTAGTAAAAAAGCATGAAAACTGTATAAAAAGTACGGATAATGAATAAACATTCGACTATATGCAAAGTAAACAATATTTACGTAGTATTAAATATTGTTGGAATAACAACATTTGTGCGTTGTTTTTAGTGGAAAATCCCCATTTGTTTTGTGTGGGGAATTATTCACAAATTGTACATTGGAATATACTCTTACAATGTTAGATACTACCTTTAGAGAGGTTACTATGGAAAATAAAGAGAGAGATAGAATCCAAAATGGGAAGGGTGAGTCTAGTGGCCATTTGGGGGAAAAAGAATAAAGATATAGATCCCGAAAGTAGAGAAGATAGAAAAAAAGCGGGCCTGATTCGCGGATTATGGCAAAAGTTTCGAGGGATTGACTGGAAGAATCCAGTTAACAGGTGGAAATTACTGTTTGTTTCACTAGTGGGTTGTATCGTTGTTTTTGGTGGAGGGTATGGAGTTCTAACCATGACCAACTCACCGACATTCTGTGCAAGCTGTCATGAAATGGCGCCTGAATATTCAACGTTTACAGCAAGTGCTCACAATCAGATTTCTTGTGTACAGTGTCATATCAAGCCAGGTTTCACCAACATGATTACGCACAAAATGAAATCGATGAAAGAAGTATACTACCATGTTACTGGTGTACCTGAACAAATTGTTCAAACCGAAGAAGAAGCCGTTTCAAACGAAAACTGCTTGCAATGTCACTCGAAAAACCGCCTAGTCACAGCGTCCGGAGACTTAAAAGTAAATCACAAAGGTCATATCGAAGAAGATATCCCTTGTATTACTTGTCATGCCGGTGTAGTCCACGCGAAAATGGCAACTCGCGGAATCAACGTTGAAGAGGTTCGCGGCGAATGGACAAAGGAAAGTGCTGAAAAATTAATGGAAAAGAAATACTTGAGACCTAACATGGGTACTTGTATTGACTGCCATGACAAAGTAAATAATGGCGAAAAGCCTTGGAAAGATCCAGCGTATAACGTTCCAGTTAATCCGGAAGAAGTGGAGAAAAAGCTCGAAGAAAACGATAAAGATGCAACAAAAGAAACTGCAACAGAAGCAACTTCAGAAGCCGAAACAACGGAAGCAGTAGCAGCAGCATCTAATGCAAAGACACAAGATATTATTTTACAAGCAATCGGAAAGCAAAAGAAAGATGTTAAGATTTCGATGGAATGTGAAACTTGTCACAAACAAACCGAAATTCCTAAAACACATAAAAATGTAGATTGGGGCAATAATCACGGCGGCACTGCTATTCAACAGCTAGATAAGTGTATGAATTGTCACCAAGATTCAAAATGGGTAAGGGAAATTCCAAAAGAAGATATCGTCTCCCTTCTTAAAATGGGAAATCAAAAGGTGAAGTACACACCGAACGTTTCACTTGCAAAAGAACAAGCACGTACGAACAAATTCTGTAGTGCCTGTCACTCCGATCGTCCTGAAAGTCACGGCGATAGCGATCAGTGGTTGACTTCTCATGCTAACAAAGCAAAAACAAAAGAGATGAAAGCGGAATGTTTCGTTTGTCATGATCGTGAAAAGCCAAAAGCAGACACAACCAATGCAAAAGCACCAACGGATGTTTACTGCCAATACTGCCATAGAACTGGCTTTAAAGATGATAAGAAATAAGAAGAAAATGTTCAAGAGGAGGGAAAATAATGGAAGAAGAACACATGAACAAGACCTCCCCTCCACGGACTCGCTACAAAGTATATAAATATTTAACAGTAGCACTGCTATTTATCGTCGTCTTTTTCTCACTGGGACTAATAGGAGTAGAAACTACCTCGAGCTCGAGTTTCTGCTCCTCATGCCATGAGATGAAGCCGGAGTATTATACGTGGAAGGCGTCCACACATAGTGAAGTGGATTGCGTTAAGTGTCACATAGGCTCAGGTACGGAAGAATATGCAAAGGCGAAAGCAAATGGACTTATGCAGGTGTATAAAAAAGCGACACAAACCTACACAGCTCCTATTAGAATGCCAAAGGAAATACCCGATAGCGCGTGTGAGTCCTGTCATGATGTATCTAAACGTGAAGTCACAGCATCTGGGGATATCATCATTCCCCATGATAAACATCAAAACAAAGATATTGAATGCATTCAATGTCATAACGGTGTGGCCCATGGCAAAATCGCAGACCGGAAAATGACATTCCAAACGGATTATGAAAAATGGGACACGAAAACCGGTACCTCAGCGATGGCGGATTTAAAATTCACCCGCCCGGATATGGACACCTGTATTGATTGTCATAAGGCACGTAAAGTAACCATTGAATGTTCAGCGTGTCATAAAACCGGGATGGTTCCAAAAAGCCATAAAGCAGAGGATTTTAAAACCAAAACACATGGGAAACAAGCTGCAGAGAATCTAATGAAGTGTAATCAGTGTCATAGTGATATGTCAAAGGAACCCCTAAAAGGTTATGAAGATGTATCAGTTATTGATCGTTTCCTTAATAATAATCAAGTAAAACAAAAGAATCATTATAACTATGCCAAAGAGAATACTTTTTGTAAGGATTGCCATAGCAAACGACCAGCAAGCCATAACCGTAATTTCTTTGATAGCCATGGTGCAACTGCTAACAAAAACCAAGAATCATGTCAAGCATGCCATGAAGTGAAAAGGTCGAATGAAACAGGTGGAAACCAAGTTACCTGCTCCTCCTGTCATCCAAGTAAACATAGTCAAAAGACAAGTTGGAAGGTTAACCATCCGATTTCGTTAGAAGGAGTGTCTAAGCCATCGGCGAAATGCTATACCTGCCACGCAAAAGTCAGCTGTGAAAAGTGTCATAAGTAGTTGTGTACGATTTATCTCTACCTTTGATTGGAGATTAATAGGGTTCTTAACATTTCGAACAAGTCGATCAGAGTTTATTCGAAAAAACAAATGAAATTCGAGGTGGATACTAATGGAAGCTAGAGAGCTGCCGATCAATCCAGAACCGGAAAAGAATGAAAGAACGAAGTGGAAGAAAGAGAAGAAAAAGTATTTTACAAAGTTACAGGCTGCACTGCTTCTTATCGCGACTTTATTAGTAAGTTTGGGTGGCGGCTACTATATAAGTGACAAATATATCTGGTCTGATGCAAGTCAAGAAAGGATGGATGAACAGCTAGACTATTATAAAACATTAGTAGATTCTGAACCGAATAATCCAGAGCACCGAGTCAATTTAGGTTATACCTACTTTCTAAAAGGTGATAACGATAATGCGATTAAGCAGATGAAAGTCGCAACTGACCTTGACAGCAAATACTTTGGAGCTTATTTCAATCTCGGTCTTGTCTATATTGATGAAGAAAGATACAACGATGCATTAAAGCAGGCACAAAAAGCAGTCGAGTTAGGACCACGTAATTTTAAAGCGCATTTGTTATCAGGTATGGTATATCGTAATTTAAAAATGTACAACGAGGCTGCTAAATCACTTAAAGAAGCCCTTAAGTTAATGCCAACCAACACAGATATCATTACCGAAATTGGCAGAGTGGAAGAAGATCAAGGTAACAAAAAAGAAGCAGAGAAATTTTTCAAAGAGGCTTTAAACTATGACCCGCTTTATAAACCTGCGTCTGAAGGCTTGGAGAGAATTGCTGCAAAGGGAAAAGACAACAAATAGAAGGAGCTGACCACTTTGAAAAAGAGAACCGTTTATATATTGATGAGTAGCATTGTCGCACTTTCCGTTGCCTTTTTTGCAGCAGTCTATTTCTTGAATTTAGAGTCGACAATAAAACCGATTGTTGCCAAGGTTGATCCGAGCGGACCGCCTGTGTACACAAATTCATTATATGGAGAGTTTAACAAACCACTTAACAAACCAATGGATGTTGTGAAAATTGGGGAATTCGTTTATGTGAGTGATACAAATAACAAACAGGTACAAGTATTTGATCAGTCTGGTACTTCTGTATTCAATTTTGGTAAAGAAGGAACTAATAAAGGCGAATTTAAATTTCCTTATGGGATCGCTGGAGATAAAGATGGCAACATTTACGTTGCAGACTTGTACAATGGCAATATTTCTATTTTTAATTCAAAAGGTAAGTTCATTAAATACTTTGATGATCAAAAGAAAGTCCTTAAATCACCGGGCGGACTTCGAATAATCGATAGTAAGCTTTATGTCACCGATATTAAGGCGAATAAATTATTTGTTTTTAATTTAGATGGAAAGAAAGTAATGGAAATAGGCGGAGCTGGTGCGGAAGAAGGAAAATTCATCGCACCAAATGCTGTCGCAGTTGATAGTGATCAACAAATATATGTAACAGATTCCGGGAATAATAGAGTTCAAATTTTCGATAAAGAAGGTAAGTTTATCAAAATTATTAACGGTTCGGAAGACGGCAAAGGGGATCCGACTTTCCTAAATCCAAGAGGAGTAGCTGTGGACTCAAAAGGAAATGTATATGTCGTAAACAACCTTGCCCACAATATCTCAGCCTTCGATAAAGAGGGAAAACATTTATTTGAATTAGGTGGAATGGGAACCGAAAATGATAAGCTGTATCTCCCGAATGGTTTGTATATTGACGATCGAGATACTTTATTTGTAACAGATACAGTAAATCAAAGGGTCTCCGTATTCTATTAATTCCCTTTTCGATAAAGGAGGTGAAAACAAAAGAAAAATCTCAGTTTAGCCTTTATAGTTCTATATTAAATTAGAGAAAAAGAGAGAAATTTGGGAGGTTTTAAAAATGAGTAAGATTAGATTGGGTTTATCAACTGTATTTATGCTTATTTTATTGGGCATATTCAGTGCTGTGGCCTTTGCAGAGGATGGAGTTCCTCCAACCCCAACGAACCCAGCACCTGGAATCCATGTTGGTCAAATTGATAACAATGGTAACCTAAGTACACACAAAACACATGGTAACTTCCAAAACAACACAAACTCTTGTGCAAACTGTCACAGTACACACAACGGGGAAGATGAAATGTTGTTAATGAAGGAAGGAGAATATGATCTTTGTATGTCTTGCCATGATGGCACAATGGGCTTCTATGATGTAACGAAAGGAAGCGGTGCAGGTACTTTTGATGATTCACACTTAAGCTCATCCATGCACAATGTTGATTCATCTATCAAAGTCGGAAGTGCTCCTGGTAAATATCTAAATAATTCAACTGCGGAGTTAGAATGTTCCAGCTGTCACAACCCACACGGTTCAGCAAATGACAGACTATTAAATGAAACGGTTGCAGGTAAAGCATTTGCTACATCTATAGTTAATGGTGTACAAACATCTGCTCCAATAGGAACAAAAACGATTGCTCTTGATTTACAAGACGATCCAGAATACGCGGAACTAAACGCTTTAACAGGTACCGGCGGCCTGAAAATTACAAAGTCCAATGGCCCTAAGGGATTAGCTGGTTACAATGGTGTGAATGATAAAATCTACTATTCTCAATTCTGTGGAGCATGTCACGATGATTATTTTGCGAAGAGAAATGTAGGTAGCAGCTCTAATCCTATGCCTGGAAAACCAAGTACAGGTTCACCAATCACTGCAACACATACTCACGACACCTACACACATACAACTAATAGCGCGAGCCAAGGTAGAAGTTGTGCGGCTTGTCACTATGCACACGGTACTGATGCTACCGTTATGATGGATGCAGTCGGAAATAAAGTTGCAGATTATACGAAGGCAGTTGCAGACGGCGGAAAAGGCTGGTCTCAAGAAAAAGCAGAATCGTATATGAAAGATGTAAGTGTGAAAGGATCTTCATTAAAGAAATTTACAAACAACGCTGTATGTTTTGCTTGCCACGGATCTAACATTGCAAAAGGACAAATTGATCCGCAATACCTTGATGGAACTGGGGCTCTTAAAGGTAAAGCAAAAATTAAATAAGGTGTTGATCAACAAATTTCTTTTATAGAAACATACTTAAACAAGGTAGCAATATAAAATTGTTACCTTGTTTTGTAAATCGAACATGACAGAAAACTACCTATTTTACCTCCTAGATGGTTTGTTTTCTGATAATATATGCTTTTTTATATTGACTATGAAACTCAAAATTATGAGTCTTTTTAAGGGGGTGATATAGAAAAAAGAAAAAACTTATCATTATTAACCTATAAAAAAAGAGAAAAAGAGAGAAAAACAGACAGAAGTTTTATGGGAGGTTTTTTAGAATGAGTAAGTTGAAATTTAGTTTGTCTGCATTTTTAGTGCTTGTATTAGTGAGCATGTTTGGTGCGTTTGCAACTGCAGCAGAATTCACCCCCACTTCAACAAACCCAGCCCCTGGGATTCATGTTGGGGACGTTGATAACGCCGGAAATACCAACACACACAAAACACATGGTAATTTCCAAAACAACACTAATTCTTGTGCAAACTGTCACAGTACCCACAACGGGGAAGATGAAATGCTGTTAATGAAGAGCGGCGAAAAAGAACTTTGTATGTCATGTCATGATGGTACAATGGGCTTCTATAACGTTAAAGTTGCTAGTGAAGCAGGTGTAATTGACTCTCACGAAATGAATGCCTCAATGCATAATGTTGATTCAGATTTAGAAGTAAAAGCAGCTCCTGGTGCATTAGCTAATACATCTACTGCTACTTTTGAATGCTCAAGCTGTCATAATCCACATGGATCTGCGAACGACCGTTTATTAAATGAAACTGTCGCAGGAAAGCAATATGGTAACAACTATAATGTTACCATCGTTGGATATACTGAAACTATTACTAAATTAAATAAAATTCCAGTGGGACAAAAAGCAATTAAGCTTAATTTAGTAGAAGATCCTGCATATGCAGACATCAACAATAGCAGTACTATGTCTGGGTTAAAAATTTACAAATCAAATGGTATTTATAATAAACCAGCTGACGGATTAACACAAGCACAGGTTTATGACTACAAATTAAATTACTCAGAATTCTGTGCAAGCTGTCATGATGACTACTTAAAGAATAGAGAAAATGGGCCGAGAGAAATGAAAACCACTCAAGGTCACGAGCTATTCACACATACAACAAACAGTACGAAGCAAGGCCGCAGCTGTACAGCTTGTCACTTTGCTCACGGTACTGACATTACAACATTACGAGACACAGCAGGTAAAACAATTGAAGATTTACAAAAACCAGTTGCAGATGGTGGAAAAGGCTGGACTGAAGCAACAGCGAAGGCTTACATGAAAGAAGTAAGTCCAAAAGGCTCATCCTTAAAGAGATTCACAAACATGTCTGTATGTTGGGCTTGTCACCAATCTACACACCAAATCGCCAATACACCTGGAACAACAAACTATCCAAATACTACAGATTATAAAAACTACTTAGTACCTGGTGGAGATTACTCAGGTAAAAACTTAATTAAATAATAAAAAAGCTAACAAATAGCCCCACTATTTGTTAGACTTCACTAGGTTTTACAGTAAAGATTTAAAAGTAAACAAGGTGGCAATATCACTATTGTTACCTTGTTTTATTATTGCACCCGCGTGAAGAAATTGTCAAAAATATTTAATTTACCTATGAAAATTAATGTTAATTCAGTTGATATAATAGATATAAGGTTTATATCTAATTTACGAAAAGTAAAGGATGAATAGTATGAAAAGGAAGAACTACAAACGAAAGCTTATCGCATACCTTGTTATTTGGAGCGTTGTTCTTAGTTCCCTCCTTTTTAGTTCTCCTGATAACATTGTTGTATCAGCTTCAGCTGTTCCTGAAATCCAGATATTAACTCCAAATGAGGGTACTTTGTTAAATGCTCCACTAGTTGAATTTACTGGAACTATTTCGGATGATCTAACATCTGCGGATAAACTCACTGTCAAGGTTTTTGAACAGCCGGAGGATTCACAGCAGCCTATTGATATTACGGGTGAAGGAAAACTATCGATGATTCCGAACGGGACCGCTGCAGACTTCTTATACTCAAAAGATTTTAGTGAGGGAGTACATGCCGTTACATTCGTCGTCACAGATGAGGATGGGGTAAGCGCTAAGGCAGAGCATACCATTACTGTTAAGTCCGAAGGAGCAGTGACAACGGAAGATACTCCTGTAACAGTGACAACGGAAGATACTCCTGTAACAGTGACAACGGAAGATACTCCTGTAACAGTGACAACAGAAGATACTCCTGAAACGACAAATCATGTATCTGAAACCCCAGTTACATCTACTGAGGAAGCAAAGCCAACAACTGATGAGAGTTCTGCATCCACCGAAAAAACAAATACATCCCAGGCAGCCATTGAAGAGGAAGGCGCAAGGCCATATATGTACAAAATGTATCTTATTCCAAAAGATGCGGCCGATCAATATGAACCTGGGAAGAGTGTACCCAGCAGTTTTCTTCCTGTAGAGGATATGACTCGAGTACCCTTGAATTATGTGATATTAGTAGATGTAAGGAGTACGGAACCATTAACTAAAACACAACCATTGTTAACATCTTTTGGAGATATTAAAGGAGACGAGGATTTAATTGCTACAACTGTAATAACAGATAATCTCAAATCCTATGTTTATACATTTACACCTAATCTAAACTTTAATCCCGGTACTACATATGATGTATATCTTAATCCGAAATTCTCAACTGAAACAGAGAAGGTGATTATTCCTCGATTCCTTAAATTCACTACTGTTGGTGATTATAAAAATACCGAATTTCAGGTCGACCGGGCAGCAGATGAAACAATTGATAATGATTCTATACACGGACCGTTTTCGGTGGTAACCAGTGCATGTTCCTTTTGCCATAGTACCCATAATGGAAAAGATGAGTTCCTTCTAAAGGGGGGAAAGGGTTCTACTGAAAACGATATGTGTATGGCTTGTCATGATGGAACGGGCTCACCAAAGATAGAAGACAATAACAGTCATAGTAAACACTATACAGGTTCTACTGTAAGTTGTTCTAGTTGTCATGATCCACATAATCCAGGGACGAAACAAAATCCAAACAGCCTGCACCCTAAGGCAGGGACGGATTCTTATTATAATTATAAAAAAGCAGGTACCGCTACTGGTGCTCTAAGTGACTACTCCTTATGCTTTAGCTGCCATGGGAATGGAAAAAAGACAAATATTGAAAAGTATTATAGTGATGGAACCCTTAAAAGCCAATCGGGGCATAATTTTCAGGCGCAAACGGAGAGTGGTATCTCGTTAAATGGGCAGTTTCCATGTGCCGAGTGCCACGAGACACATGGAGCAGCCAATATTAAGATGTTAAGACCAGAGCTAGGAAATACCAAACTAAGTGGCCAAAAGCCTGAAAGTGATCAGCTTGATGATAATTGGTTTAGTAAATCCACAACTGATTGGGATGCAGATGCTCAACGTAAATTTTGTCTATCTTGTCACAATGGTAAAACAGATCTTTATGGTAAACAAGGCAAAGCCATATACGATAAAGAAACGGGTGATCCAATTAATCCAGCCAATGACGGTCATGATCGAGAAAGCCAAAAAACTTGCGCTGAATGTCACAGTGATAGTCAATCCTTTATGGAAACAGCACATGCACCTAAAAGGATAACTCCATAAAAAACGAGCGGACACTCCGCTCGTTTTTTTGCTGTGTTAGAGGTTATTGTTGATTTTGACACTTTGTTGATTGCAGTGGAAGGCACGAAGACTCCTGCGGGAGTACGGGGCAGGGGAGACCCCGCAGGAGCAAAGCGACGAGGAGGCTCCGCGGCACGCCCGCGGAAAGCGAAGTGCCTGGAACGGAAATCAACAGACAAGTTTACCACAGCCTTTACTTTTGATTTTTCAACCAATACGAAAACCCAGCAGTCTTTCAAGGCATAAACTTTTTAACGACCAAACTTTGAAATTTAGACGCATATCACGCTATAATAGTTAAGGAACTGAACATTGATTTCGGAATAAAATGCGATATAGGTAATTTTTATAGAGGTGAAGACAATGGAATTAGCAGAAATTCGTAATGAACTTGAAAAATCAGCTAAGAAATTAGCGGACTTTAGGGGGTCTCTTTGACCTTGAGAATAAAGAAGCAAGAATTGCTGAATTAGATGATGAGATGCTTCAACCTGATTTTTGGAACGATCAGCAGGCTGCACAGACCGTCATTAGTGAGGCAAATGGATTAAAGGATCAGGTCAATGAATTTTATGATCTAAATAGCAGCTTTGAAAATTTGGAATTGACCTATGAACTTGTCAAAGAAGAAAATGATGAAGAATTGCGTGGAGAGTTGGAAGAGGAACTCGGGCAGTTAACAGCGCGTTTGAGTCAATTTGAACTACAGCTTCTTCTTAGTGAGGAGTATGACAAAAATAATGCCATACTGGAACTTCACCCGGGTGCGGGCGGTACGGAATCACAGGACTGGGGCTCGATGCTGCTGCGGATGTATACTCGCTGGGCGGAGAAAAAAGGCTTTAAGGTTGAGACCCTAGATTACTTACCCGGAGATGAAGCGGGGATTAAGAGTGTTACGCTCGCGATTAAGGGGCATAATGCATACGGCTATTTAAAAGCGGAAAAAGGGGTCCACCGTCTGGTAAGGATTTCTCCATTCGATTCCTCAGGCCGTCGTCATACGTCTTTCGTTTCCTGTGAAGTCATGCCTGAACTCAATGATGACATTCAAATAGAAGTCCGGACAGAAGATTTAAAAATCGATACCTATCGAGCGACAGGTGCGGGCGGACAGCATATTAACACGACCGATTCGGCCATCCGGATTACCCACTTGCCAACAGGTGTAGTGGTTACATGTCAAGCGGAACGTTCACAAATTAAAAACCGCGAGGCAGCGCTGAAAATGCTAAAAGCCAAGCTGTATCAATTGGAAATTGAGAAACAAGAGCAAGAGCTTTTGGAAATACGAGGCGAACAAAAAGAAATCGGCTGGGGAAGTCAAATTCGTTCTTACGTTTTCCATCCCTATTCGATGGTGAAAGATCACAGAACCAGCACAGAAAGCGGGAACGTTCAGGCAGTTATGGACGGGGATTTGGACCAGTTTATTAATGCGTATCTCAGATCAAGAATTTCATAAATTGGACGTAGTTTAGAGCCTTTGCCGACTAATTCGGCAGAGGCTTTTTTATTGAAATCATTTGCCTTCTATACGATACCATCGCTAACCTCTCTAAGAGCCTAATAAAAACCAATTAACTGGCAAATGCTAAGAGAAAAATTTAATCCTTTACCACGTCAACTTACTGCCATTTACACCAATATTTACCCATGCTATACTCACTTTCGGTTAATAGAAAGTATATAAATTTTGAGGAGAATAGCTTTATGAATATCTTAAGCAATTTAACACTTACCTATCCTAAAACGAGAATAGCTATCGATTATCTATTTGTATTAATTGGTGCCGCAATCATTGCATTAACCTTTAATGTTTTCTTACTTCCCAACCAAGTAGCCTCAGGTGGAGTAAGCGGTATTAGTACGATTCTAAAAGCTGTGCTCGGGTGGGAACCGGCCTATGTTCAGTGGGCTTTTAATATCCCCTTATTTATAGCTGGTGTAGTTTTATTGGGAAAGCAGTTTGGTGTGAAAACCCTTGCGGGAACGATTTTTTTACCATTAGTCGTTTTTTTTACAAGGAATTTAGATCCTTGGACAAATGATGCCCTCCTTGGGGCTTTGTTTGGGGGAATTGGTGTAGGACTTGGACTGGGCATTGTTTTTAGAGGAAGAGCATCGACAGGCGGAACGGACCTGGCAGCGCAAATTATTCATAAATATACAGGTTTTTCTCTAGGACGATGCGTCGTCATAATCGATGGTTTAATTGTGCTTGTTGCTGCGATTGTATTTGATATTGAAAAAGGATTGTATGCATTGATTGCTCTTTATGTAACAAGCAAAACCATCGATCTAATTCAGGTCGGTTTCGGCCGATCAAAAATGACAATGATTATTACGGGTAAACAAGAAGAAGTTCGTGAGGGAATCTTGAATAAAATTGACCGTGGTGTGACAAAACTATCAGCATATGGTGGTTTTACTGACCATGAACGACCAGTTCTAATGTGCGTGGTTGATCAATCAGAGTTCACAAAATTGAAACAATTGGTCAGAGCACTTGATCCATCTGCATTTGTCGTTGTTATGGATGCTGCTGAAGTGCTTGGTGAGGGTTTCAAACGGCCATAGGATTGGTATAATAGGGCAATGATGGTAATATTTTCTGAAGGGGGTAACAACGTGAAAAAGAAATTGCTTACATTTTTGATGGGAACTGCATTAGTAATGGGTCTGGCTGCCTGTGGAGGCGGAGATAAAGACACAAGTAAAGACACAGATAAAGACACTGGAACGGAAACAGCAAGCAGTGATGAAGCAGCGAAGATTTTTGATCAGAAATGCTCCAGCTGTCATGGCGGCGATCTAACAGGTGGTATGGGACCAAATCTTACCAAGGTTGGCTCAAAGTATTCTAAGGACGAAATATTGAATATTATTAAGAATGGTAAAGGGCAAATGCCTGCAAAAGTAATAACTGGCGATGATGCAAACAAAGTTGCTGAATGGCTTGCAGCGAAAAAATAATAGACTCGGGAAGCGTTCTGTTTTGAAAAAACAGGACGTTTTTTATTTTACCCTAAATGAGAAATTTGTCGGGTTTTGTAATTCTTTGAAAAGAAACTGTAATATTTTTACCGCTTTTTTTAACAATTTATGATGTTATAATAGAAATATGCGAAATTATGCACATATTTTTTTGTTATCCGAGTCCATTTTGCAAATAAAAAAGATAATTGTCGAATAAAATTCGAGATGTCTTTAAATAAAGGTGATAAAAAATGATAGAACTACAAGATGTTTATAAAAAGTACCCAAATGGAGTTTCGGCCATAAATGGGATAGACGTTCGGATCAACCAGGGCGAATTTGTCTATGTTGTTGGACCAAGTGGTGCCGGAAAATCGACATTTATTAAAATGATGTATCGTGAGGAAGTTCCGACTTCTGGGACCATCACTATGAATGGTGTGAACTTGGCCAAATTAAAAATGAAAAAGGTCCCGATTTTCAGACGGAATCTTGGCGTTGTTTTTCAGGATTTTAAGCTGCTTCCGAGATTAACTGTTTATGAAAATGTTGCCTTTGCCTTAGAGGTAATCGAAGCCCAGCCGAAAGTAATCAAAAAACGAGTGATGGAAGTTCTTGATCTTGTTAACTTAAAGCATAAAATAAAAATGCTGCCGTCCGAGCTTTCAGGCGGAGAACAGCAGCGTGTTTCGATAGCTCGTTCGATTGTCAATTCCCCGAAAGTCGTGATTGCGGATGAGCCTACCGGAAACCTTGACCCTGAAACATCATGGGAAATTATGAAAATATTTGAAGAGATTAATTCAAGAGGAACGACGATCGTTATGGCAACCCATAACCGAGAGATTGTTAATACATTACAGCAACGAGTAATTGCCATTGAAGACGGTAAAATCGTGCGTGATGATGAAAGAGGTGAATACGGTTATGAAAATTAGAACCATTGGCCGTCACTCACGAGATAGCTTAAAGAATATCAGCAGAAATGGCTGGATGACTTTTGCATCGGTAAGTGCTGTTACTGTTACCCTGATTTTAGTTGGTGTCTTTTTTGTTATTATGATGAATCTTAATAGAGTAGCAGAAACGATAGAAGATGACGTGTCAATTCGCGTTCATATTGATGTCGCTGCAAACGCTCAAGATCAGCAAAAACTTAAAACTGAGATTGAAAGTATACCTGAAGTAAAAAGTGTCACCTTCTCCTCGAAACAGCAGGAACTAGACAATTTAGTAAATAGTCTTGGGGAGGAAGGAAAGTCCTTTAAACTTTTTGAACAGGATAATCCTTTAAACGATGTCTATATTGTAAAGACGAAAAAACCGACAGATACGATGCAAGTAGCAAAACAAATCCAAAACTCTACTTATGTTGCCAAAGTCAAATATGGTCAGGGCAAGGTGGAGAAATTATTCAAGTTTATTAAAGCAAGCCGCAACGTCGGAATTGTATTAATTATCGGCTTATTCTTCACGGCTATTTTCTTAATCTCGAATACAATTAAAATTACAATTATTGCAAGACGTAGAGAAATTAAGATTATGAGGTTAGTAGGCGCAACAAATACGTTCATCCGTTGGCCGTTCTTCTTAGAAGGACTATGGCTGGGTGTAATCGGATCAATTTTACCAATTATCCTAATTTCCATTGCCTACTATCGTGCTTATGATTATATTGGTCCGCGGCTTGAAGGAACTTTCATTAAAGTACTCCCATTTGATCCATTCATGTATCAAGTTTCCGGCATTCTTATTCTTATGGGTGCTCTGATAGGAATTTGGGGAAGTTTAATGTCTGTTCGTAAATTCTTAAAAGTATAATCCAGTTCAGGAAGGATGGTACCCGTATCCTTCCTGATTTACTGTTATCCGACCTATAACTAGGATAGACGCATGAGTCCTTCAAAATGTGCCGTGCAGCAGCATTCGTCATAATCAGGTAAACATGAATTTACCTGTACATAGAGAGGTAGGAGGAGAAATCGGAAATGAAAAAATCAGTAATCACCATCACCGCTGCACTAGCGGTCGGACTAGGAACAATATTTGGCGGAGTTTCTGTTAAAACAGAAGCTGCATCAATCTCTAGTCTAAAAGGTGAACAAAATAAAATACACGAGAAACGTTCTAATTTACAATCAGGTATCAATCAAGCGAATGATAAGATCAACACCTTAAAAGATCAGCAGGCTGACGTAAAGAGTGAAATGAAACGCCTTGACTTTGCGATTGAAGAAACAACCACTAAAATCGCCGATAAATCCAAAAAGATAACAGATACAAAAGCGGAGGTTTCGAAACTTCAAGCGGAAACAAAGGTGATTAAAGAGCGAATTAATAAGCGAAATGTCCTTTTGAAGGACAGGGCCCGCAGTTATCAGGAAAATGGCGGGATGGTCAATTATTTAGATGTGTTAATGGGATCCAACAGCTTTAGCGATTTCATTGACAGGGCCAATGCAGTTGCCACGATCGTGCAGGCTGACCAAGAAATTATTAAGCAGCATGTGGCCGATAAACAGGAACTCGCACAGAAACAGGCGAAAGTAGAAAAAGATCTAGCTAGCCTCGAGCAGATGTTAGCAGAATTAAAAACTATGAATCAGCAATTAAATGTACAAAAGAAAGAAAAAGATAAAATGTTAGCAAGCCTTAAAGACCAGGAAGAAGAAGTCCATGAAGGCATGATGGAATTGAAAGAAGAGGAGCAACTTCTTGCTGCTCAAGAGGCCGCGATTCAAAAGGCCATTCAAATGGAAAAAGAAGCTCAAGCTAGAGCAGCAGAAGAAGCGAAAAGAAGCAGAACGACAAACTCAAACAGTGGAAATGATAGTGGTCCTAAATCTGACAGCACACCTAATGTTACGAGCGGAGTTTGGACCCAGCCCGCTTCTGGATATCGTAGTTCTGGTTTTGGCGGCCGTGGGGATGGGAATCACTATGGTGTCGATATTGCCAATGGAACGAAGGTGCCAATCGTTGCAGCGGCCAATGGCGTGGTGATTAGATCCTATTATTCTAGCACGTATGGAAATTGTATTTTTGTTTCACACTCGATTAATGGACAAGTGTATACAACTGTTTATGCTCATATGACCCAGCGTTATGTTGGCAGCGGGGCAAGTGTGAAAAAGGGCCAAAAGATTGGTCTGATGGGGAATACTGGTGCCTCAAGAGGGCAGCATTTGCATTTTGAACTTCATAAAGGACCATGGACACAGGATAAACGTTATGCCATCAATCCTGTCGGCATTGTTCCATTACCATAATAATTGGAGAAGCCTCGGGCTTCTTCTTTTTTTTATACCTTTCAATCATCATATCTCGTCCACTCTTTACATATATGTAAATAATCGGGCAGGAATTTGGTGCCTTTTTAGAAAAATAGATAGGACAGGCATTTTTAACTTGAGGAGGACCTGAAATGAATCGTAGATGGATTGCCTTATTGATGACGGGTTCGCTCCTGACAGGGGCGGGGGGCACATACGCAGGCATGCAGTTATTAAATCATAAAGATGGCAGTAATCAACTCGACCTAGTGAAAACCCCGAATGATAATGGGGTTAGTTCGGCGGAAAAGGTTGGAGACCTAGAAAAAGTGGAGAATGCCTATGATCTTATTTCAAGCAGGTATGTTGAAAAAGTAGATCAGGAAAAGTTGGTAGAAGGTGCGATTCAAGGGATGTTATCTGTCCTTAAAGATCCGTACTCTGTCTATATGGACAAGGAGACTGCCCAACAATTCACTCAAACGTTGGAATCCTCATTCGAAGGAATCGGGGCTGAAGTCGGCATGGTCGATGGGAAAATTGTGATCGTCTCTCCGTTCAAAGGTTCTCCTGCTGAAAAAGCAGGCATTAAGCCAAATGATCAAATTTTAAAGGTCGATGGAAAAAGTGTGGAAGGGCTGGACTTGAATAAGGCAACCCTCAAGATTCGCGGGAAAAAAGGGACGAAGGTTCAATTATTAATTGCGAGAAAAGGGTTGAAAGATCCATTGTCCATTGATGTTACACGTGATGAAATTCCTCTTGAAACGGTCCATGCATCTATTAAGGAACATGATGGCCAAAAAATTGGCTATATCGAACTAACTTCTTTTTCAGAGGATACAGCTGCTGATTTTGAAAAGGAATTAACCGCCTTAGAAAACGATCATATTAAAGGCTTGGTTATTGATGTACGAGGAAACCCCGGCGGCCTCCTTGATAGTGTTGGCGAGATATTAAAGGAATTTGTCCCGGAGAATAAGCCATATGTCCAAATTGAGCAGCGAAATGGCGATAAAAAACGATACTTCTCCAATCTTACGGAGAAGAAGAAGTATCCCGTGGTTGTCCTTGTTAACAAAGGCAGTGCCTCCGCATCCGAAATTCTTGCCGGTTCCCTACAAGAAGCGGTTGGTTACCAACTTGTTGGAGAAACTACCTTCGGAAAAGGCACCGTTCAGCAGGCTGTGCCGATGGGGGATGGAAGTAACATCAAGCTGACGTTATTTAAATGGCTGACTCCAGATGGAAACTGGATTCATAAGAAAGGGATCGAACCGGATGTAGCTATTAAACAACCTGCGATTTTCTCCACCCATCCGATTCAAGTGGAAGAGACATTGGAAGAGGATATGAACAATGAGCAAGTGAAGAATGCCCAAGAAGTGTTAGCAGGCTTAGGATTCGCCCCAGGCCGGACGGATGGTTATTTTAGTAAAGAAACGACGATGGCCGTTAAAGGATTCCAGCTCCAAGCAAACCTGGAGCCAACTGGAAAAATTGGTCCAGAGACCGCATCCAAACTTGAAGAAGCAGCCATTGCGGAAATGAAAAAAGAGAAAAACGATCTGCAGTTACAAACCGCATTGCGATTAATAACGAAAGAGTAAAGCAGGGGCTAAGGCCTCTGTTTTTCTTTTATATCAAATTATATAATTAATTGTGATAAATGGAATTAGTTCTCTGAATCCAGCTTCAGCGCTTTTTTCTTGATACAATATTATTACCATTTTCTAAAAACTAGCAATATGTTTTATGGCGTTAATTTGGTAAAATACTCTTTAGGAGACTTTTCCATAATAGATTACTAGAAATTTTTAATAGAGGCAGGTGACAGGAATTGGTGCAAATATGGCTTGTAGAACTTCTGAAAGGGACAGGCAAGTTATTTCTTCATCCTGTTTTATACTATCTCGTTTTCCTTGCAGCGATTTTAGGCGTAAGGAGGGTGAAACGTGAGCGGAAAAATTTCCATATTCGGGCACATGATGCCTATTTCGAACTTCGACAGTTATTTCCGCCAGGCATTTTAATAGGTCTTGTGATTTCAGTAATTGTTATTGCGGCAGGAATCACGGTTCCATTCGCAACGATTCTGCTAATTGCTGGATTTACATTTTTGTGGTCACTCACAACAAATGTCCGCTGGGTTTCGCCTGCCTACACGATGGGGGCAGCCTTTTTCTCCATCATATTGATCGCGGAAAATCATTGGTCGATCCCGCTTTTCTCGAAGTCGTTTGCGGCATTAAGTGACAAGATCTATCCTTCTATTGTTGTTTTGCTTGGGTTGATGCTAATCGCAGAAGGGATGCTCATCCTTAAAAATGGAAGTTTTGGGACATCCCCTAAACTTGCTAAAAGCAAACGCGGTCAAAATGTAGGTTTACATGAAGGAAAGCGTCTCTGGATGCTGCCAATCTTCTTACTTATTCCAGGTAATGCGCTGCAGCTTCCCTTTGACTGGTGGCCCGTTTTCCATTTGGGTGCCAAAGAGTACTCGCTGATTTTTGTTCCATTTGCGATTGGGTTTCATCAACAGGTCAAAGGAATGCTTCCTAAGATTGCGATTGAGCTTCATGGCCGCCGGGTAATTCTCCTTGGAGTGTTTGTGACAATTCTTTCTGTTCTAGGCTATTGGTTCCCGCTCAGTTCGATTGTAACCGCTGCTCTGGCTGTTCTCGGCCGTGAGTTTATTATTTTACTCGCTGGCATGAAGGATGATAATCTCCCGTTTTATTTCTCCAAAAAGAATCAGGGCCTGATGATTATCGGGGTTATTCCCGAGTCACCCGCAAGTAAAATGGATTTACAGGTGGGTGAAGTGGTTACGAAAGCCAATGGCGTCTTGGTACGTGATGAAAAGGTGTTTTACGAAGCACTGCAAAAAAACCGAGCCCATTGTAAACTAGAGGTCCTCGACACAAACGGAGAAATCCGTTTCGTCCAACGCGCCCTATACGAAGGCGACCACCACGAACTAGGCATCCTCTTTGTACAGGACGATCGTAAATATGATGTTGGTGCCTGACACCAAAAACCACTTAGCCATCTGTGCTAAGTGGTTTTTTTATGAGTTTTAGAATTATCTTTGTAAAATCTAAAGTTAATTCGATTGACAAGAAACCATAAATATTATATTATTACTTTGAATTAAAGATATATTAATTAATAATACTTGGTTTACTAATACTTTAATTAATAATATCTTGGTAAGGATGTTTGTGGGAAAAATCCTATAAACAAGCGTTTTGTTTATTCCAGAACACTACGTATTTTTCATATAAAAAATTTTTTATAGGTGGTGTTGAAGATGGGTTTTTTAGGTAGACTATTTGGTGATTCAACAAAGGAGGAAAAAACAATGACAAAATTAAACATTGGGATTATTTTAGGAAGCACACGTCAAGGACGGGTCAGCCCGCAAGTTGGGGAATGGGTGAAAGGAATTGCTGACAAACGCGGCGATGCAAACTATGAAATCGTGGATATCGCAGACTTTAATTTACCATTCTTAGGTACAACAGACGGTTCAGAACCAGGAATCGCACAATGGAATACAAAACTTGCGGAATTAGATGGCTTCGTATTCATTGTTCAAGAATACAATCACAGTATTACAGGTGCATTAAAGAACGCCATCGACTTTGCACGTGAGGCTTGGTATAACAAGGCAGCAGGTATTGTTAGCTATGGTTCAACCGGTGGAGCACGTGCTGCTGAACATTTACGTGGCATTCTTGCAGAACAAAAAGTAGCGGATGTTCGTACACATCCAACCTTGTCATTATTCACAGACTTTGAAAACGGCAGTGTTTTCAAACCAGCTGAATTACACCTTACAAATGTAAATGCTATGCTTGATGAAGTTAACCAATGGAGCGGCGCATTAAAAACAATCCGCTAAAAATGAACAGGGGAGAGATGATTACTGAACATCTCTCCCCTTATTTTTATTATAGTTTTCTGTATTTTTTCAATGAGAAGATATTCAACACAATGAATATTGCTGCGAAGATGAGTAACGCCAAGAGGTCACCACTTATCTCACTAAAACCTAACCCTTTATACATCACACCTTTTAGGGCGTCCCCTGCATAGTACATCGGCATAACCTTCGCAACTGCCTGTAACCAATCGGCCATCCCTTCCAGCGGAAAGATTCCTGCGAAAAATATTTGTGGAATCACGGCGATTGGGATAAATTGAATCATCTGAAACTCAGAAGCAGCAAAGGTTGATAAAAGGATTCCAAGGGAGAGAGCGACCAATGCGAGAATTAAATTGATGAGAAGCACATTCCCAATCGACCCGACCAGAACGATATCTAATACATTAATAGAATAGAATACCACAATCATGGTTTGGATGACTGCAAAAATACCGTAGCCTACCAAGTACGCGGTAACGATTTCCCATCTCCGTATCGGCGTGGACATCAACCTTTCCAAGGTCCCCGTTGTCCGCTCACGCAATAAACCAATACCAGAAATAATAAAGACAAAAAAGAAAACAAAGAAGCCAACTAATATCGGACTTAATACATCAAAAAAGACGGTGTCAGCATCTCCATATACATAATCAATATCGACGCTTGGCTGGGCCAAACCTGCCGCTGCCGGATTTTGCTGAATTAACTTAGCTTGACTTTGGGCCGCGACCGCTTGGCTGACTTTCATCTGCAAGCCTTTCGCTTTTGATGGGTCGTTATTTTGCAAGGTTAATTTCAAATGTCCATTCTCTTGTTCTAATAATCCATCAAGGTCGTCATTTACCACCGTTTGAGAATTGACTTTCTCATACTGTTTCACTTGAATGTCTGCCTTTTTCAATGCGCTGACAAGATTATCTTCCACACCCGTGACACCTAATTTAGGATCGACGGTGTTGCCGTTAAATAAAAAGTACATCAAGGTCAGAATGAGCAGTGGTGCCACAAACAACAATGCTAAGGTGCGTTTATCCCGAAACATCTGCCGGAAGATTCGTTTAATTAACGCGAACACTCTCATGATTGTTTCACCCCAGCCTTCAGGAATACCTCATCGAAATCATCGGTATCGTATAACGCTTTTAATTCATTAGGTGTACCGCTTGTTAAAATCCGTCCATCGCGAACCATGGCGACATAATCGCATTTCACTGCTTCATCCATAACATGGGTAGTGACGATGATTGTTTTTTGCTCATCATTTTTCAAGCGCAGGAATTCTTTCCAAATCGACAATTTCAATTCGGGGTCAATGCCGACAGTCGGCTCATCTAGGATTAAGATTTTTGGGTCTTGAATTAGTGCGATTGCCAAAGATAAACGACGTTTCATCCCTCCAGAATAAGCTGCTACCCTTTTGTTTAAGTCATTGGTGAGGTTAACTAAATTGGCGACATACTGTAGCCGTTTTTTCTGCGCTTCTTTATTCAACCCAAATAGGGAAGCGAAAAACTTTAGATTCTCCTCTCCCGTTAATTCACCATACAAGGCATCTGCTTGGGCCATATAGCCAATGTCTTGGAGTAAGGAAAGGTTCGGCATTTTTTTATTTAGCACATGAATGGAACCTTTATCCGCCTTTTCCATGCCAACAATCATTTTGACAAGGGTGGTCTTTCCGGCACCAGAAGGTCCAATCAAACCGAATAACTGCCCTTTTTCGATCGTTAAGTTGACCTCATTTAAGACGGTCTTTTTTCCAAAACTTTTACTGACGCTTTCTACATTAATGGTTGAATTCATCAATCATGCCTCCTAGGATGGCTATTATGATTTCATTTTACAACGCATGTGGATATAAGCAATAAACAAAAAACAACAATGTGTTGATTATCAGTCACAGGGCAACAAAGTGTATATTTATTTTCGAAAAAAGATTGCACGTTAATCATCAGTCAAATTTGGTTTAAGACCAAGAGCGTTCCTCGGTCCTAAAAATGTGATACGCGATAGGATCATCGCTATTTCTCGTGGAGATTTTTTCATCCCGCTTTCTAACCAATGCTGAATCACACCGAGGTGGGCGGAACTGACATAAGCGAAAAGATAATCCACCGGTACAAGCAAATGATCGGTATTTATTTTTGACATGATATTTTGATAAAAGGTTTGTTTAATGAAATCTTTTAATTTTCCTTGAAATGATGCATCTCCATTAGGGCCTAATATTACTTTCATGAACCTTGAATTCTCTTGGAAAAGTTCAAAAAGGGTAATAATGAAAGGAAAAGGCTCGTCTGCCCGATTAAAGTTCATGAAATCGAGGGGATTTATTTTTTGCGCGATTTTTTGAATTTCGGTTAAGATCTCCGCTTCGCTTTGCTCCAATAAATCATATTTATCATGGTAATGTAGATAAAATGTTCCACGATTAATCTCTGCTTTTTGTGTTAAATCTCGGACGGTAATCCCTTCAAATCCTTTTTCTTCCATTAACTCTGTAAGAGCATCACGAATCAATCGCTTTGTACGTACAATTCGTTTATCCGTTGGTTTTTCCAACATTCCTATTCCTCCAAAAATTTTTTTTAGAAAAAATAAACGTTTTATTCGTTTGTGTTAAGTAATAGACAGATAGCTTTTTATTGTTGATTGCCTTTCTTAATAAACGAATTATAATATACACAATGAACATTAATCAACATTGTGTTTAATTTTATGTAATGCGTATTTTCCCAAGTTTGAAAAGCACAAAATAGGGATTTTTTAGTATATTTGGAAGCATGGCTGTTAAACCTAAAGTGGGAAATTCTTATCCATGAAAGGTGGTTCAGCCATGATTATTAACTTGCTGAATGGAATTGAGTTTCAAAATCCTACTCTTTTTAATCTAGATGAAGCAGCCGCGCTTATTTTTTATTTCACCGTTTATTCGTTTTTAGGCTGGCTCCTTGAAAACAGCTATAACTTTATAACGAAACGGGAATTTTTTAAGCCGAATTTTCTCTTTGGACCATTTAAACCGATGTACGGCATTACCCCTGTGCTCTTGGTCTATTTAATTTCACCAGAAACAAGTGGGGGAGTAGTCCTATTTCTTTGTTTCTTCATCCCAACTTTGGTGGAATATTTAACAGGAGCGCTTCTGCAAAAGCTTTTTAACCGGAAATGGTGGGATTACACCGACACCCCCCTGCAGCTTCATGGTCATATTTGCGTCCCCTTTTCAATAGCCTGGATGCTGCTGTCGCTGCTATGTATTAAATGGATCCATCCGGTAATTGTCTCAACATACGGGGCTGTGGAGCCATATTGGGCATGGGTCTGGTCAGCAATAGGATTGTATTTCCTAGCCGATCTAGTCTTAGCGATTCGCAAACATTCGCTGCAAGAACTATTGACAGAAAAAGCAAATAATCAAATTTAATAGGTGCCTGACACCAAAATCTTTTAAAACTCCTTCCATCAAAAATGAAGGAGTTTTTGACGTTAACTAGGAATCTTTCATGAACCTAGAAATTGACGAAAGATTAAAATTCAATGAAAACAAGAAAACTAAGCAAAAAAAGTGCTAAATTGAATGAGTTGGATCTTAGAAAGAGATAGTTCGTTATACAAATATGTAAATTTTCGGCCAAGGCTAATGAATGAAAAAGGAGGGATGACAATGAAACAGCGGATTTTAATTGTAGAGGATGAAAAACAGATCGCCAAGATATTAAGGATTGAACTCGACTATGAGGGATATGAAGTAATGGTGGCGTATGACGGGAAATCAGGTTTGCAGGCAGCCTTGAACGAAAAATTTGATTTAATTTTATTAGATGTTATGCTGCCTGAGATGAATGGCATTGAGCTGTTAAGAAAACTAAGAAAAGAGAATAACCTAATCCCAGTAATTTTATTAACAGCACGTAATACGACATTGGATAAAGTTACCGGACTCGATCAAGGGGCCAACGATTATATTACAAAGCCATTTGAAATTGAGGAATTATTAGCAAGAATTCGCTCATGTCTTCGTCAAAATTCCATTGCTGTCAAGGCCGCACAAGCGGATGACTCCTTATTAGCGGTAGGAGATTTAACCGTTAATCTTGATACACGAGAGGTGATAAGAGGGGAGACTTCGATCACGTTAACTCCCAAGGAATTCGATCTACTCGTGTATTTACTATCCAATAAAAATAAAATTGTCACACGGGAAAGCATCCTTCTTGATGTTTGGGGATATGAATATGAAGGGGAAACAAATGTTATTGATGTATTTATCAGACATTTACGCAAGAAGATTGAAGAGGGTTTTTCAGACCCGACGATTATTCAAACGGTAAGGGGAATCGGTTATACCGTAAGGGAGAATTAAAGAAATGAAGATTACCACAAAAATTAATCTAATTACCACAGCTTGGATTATCTGTGTGTTACTTGCTGTGAATGCGGTGGTCTTTTTTTCATTTATGAAGATTACTGTCAATATGGAAGATGGTGAACTGTTTCAAAAGGCTGATTACTTGATAAATGAAATAAACAAGGAAGATTCCCAGTCTGTTATTAAGGAAAAATTAACCCCTTATCTAACGAATCAATCGTTTATAAGGATTGTTCAGCCGGATGCGAAAATAATGAATCAAGTAACAAACGATCCGCAATTGGCTGCGATAATAAAACCGAAATTCACTAGCGAAAAGGGTACTCAAAGGCGGACCATTCGACTTAATCATCAAGAAGAACAATTTGCGATTGTCAGGGTGCCGATTCAATCACATGGACAAGTTGTAGGAACACTGGAGTTTGGAGAGAAACTAGCCGGATTAGAAACGGGAAAAGATTTATTACTTTCCATTCTTGCGTTTTGTACGATTTTAGGAGCGGTATTATCACTGCTCGGGGGCAGATGGCTGTCAAATCTAATTATGAGGCCGATTTCTAATATGATTAATACCATGGAGGATATTGAAAAAAGTGGGATTCCGAAGAAAATCATCATCCAACATGAGACAAAGGATGAATTGCAAAAATTGGCGGTAACGTTTAATCGGATGATTGGCCGATTAGAGGCGAATCTCGAAAAACAGAGGCAATTTATCTCTGACGCCTCCCATGAATTAAAAACCCCGCTCACGGTAATCAAAAGCTATGCTGACCTCCTTCTTAGACGTGGATTACAAAATGAAGAGGTTGCCCATGATGCGATTGAATCGATTCATTTGGAAGCTACAAGAATTCAAAAGATGACCGAGCGGTTTTTGGATTTAGCTGATACAGAATCAGGAAATCATTTAGAAGCAAAATCAATTAACGTAGTAGCCTTGTGTGAGCTTATTTTTAAGCAGCTTAAAAGCGCCTATAAAAGAGAAATCATCCTCCATCATCAAGAACCTGACATCTCAGTTGTAGCCGATGAAGTCAAATTAAAACAAGCAATTATTATCTTAATCGATAATGCTATCAAATATAGTAAAGATAGAATCGATGTGTATTTAAAGGAAAAGGAACAATGGACAATCATTACGGTTAAAGATTACGGAATTGGCATCCCTGAGTGTGAAATAGAAAATGTCTTTGAACGTTTTTACCGGGTGGACAAGGCCCGAAGCCGGGAGACAGGCGGGACAGGTCTAGGGTTGTCGATTGCAAAAAATATCATGAAGCAGCACCAAGGCGAAATTATCGTAAAAAGTACGGAGGGAGTGGGGACAGAAGTGGAGTTGTTCCTGCCTAAGGAAAGATGGAAAGGAAATGTTTTTGAGTGATAAAAATATTAATTATGAGTTTTATGCTTTTATTCATTTTGTTCCTTATCTATGCAATAGTACCAACCATCTTCATTCGAATGAGCGGACGGAGAATCGTTAAAAGGGTACATGCCCCGGCAATCGCCATAACGTTTGATGATGGTCCCAATCCTGAATATACACCACAATTGCTTGATTTATTGAAAAAGTATGGGGTAAAGGCCTCCTTTTTTGTGGTGGGCAGCAAAGTGAAAGCCTACCCTGACATAATCAAGCGGATGTGTCAGGAGGGGCATACGATTGGCATTCATCATTATAACCATATTTCTAGCTGGATTCTCACGCCCTTTCATTTCAAGAGGCAATTACAAATGACAGAACAGGCCATCTATCGATTCACCAATAAAAAAGTAATCTTCTATCGGCCACCGTGGGGAAGCTTTAATCTTTTTAGCTTATTTTTGAGTAAGCGATTTAAAGTGATTATGTGGTCGCATATCTTTGGTGATTGGAAGGCAGCGAAAGGCAAAAACGGTCTGCTTAATCAACTGCTCCAAGCGACGGAAGCAGGTTCCGTGTTGCTGCTTCATGATTGTGGGGAAACATGGGGGGCAGATAAGCTAGCGCCCTATTATATGCTAAAGTGTTTGGAAATTTACTTACAGGAAAATGTTAAAAAGGGAACAAAATTTATTGCATTAGAAGAAGTTTCCTTTTAGAGGCTGCTATGAATGTAGAGACAATAATAAATTATATTAATATATATGGTTACTTTGTTATTTTTCTTTTTTTATTCTTTGGGATTGTCGGTATTCCTGCTCCGGAAGAATCGCTGCTCTTTTTAATCGGTGTGCTGAGTTTTCATCATCAGCTCTCATTGGGGCTGGCCATGCTGTGTTCCATTCTTGGGGCATTTACTGGAATGCTGGCCGCTTATTCAGTCGGAAAATTTGTAGGGTTCCCGTTTATTAAAAAGTACGGCAAGTATGCAGGGATTACTGCTGACCGTTGGGAAATGGTAAGTGGTAAATACACGACAAATGTTCGTAAAACCATCCTGATCGGTTTTTATCTGCCAGGTATCAGGCAAATAAGCCCATATTTTGCTGGGATCAACAACATTCCATTTCGGAGGTTTTTGTTTTTTTCCATGATAGGTACTTTCCTCTGGACCATTCCTTTTATTGTTGGGGGTTATTTTGCGGGGAAAGTATTTCATATAAATCCAGACTATGTTCCATATGTAGGAATTGCATTTTTCTTTCTTTTTTCGTTATATATGATCTTTAAGTATATCAAGGGGAAGAGAAGGAATTACCTAAATAGACACACAAATAAAACCTGAAAAGACATCTTTTCGGGCTTTTTGCCTTTTTTCAACCAAACTAAAAAAAAGCTGAAGGGAAGATTAAAAATCCATTAAAAAGCCAGTTTTTCTAGAAATGAGTGATACAGTGGAAGGGTCATTTAGAAATTATTATTTTTTAAGGATGATTTCTAGTAGAACAGGAGATGGAATAAGTGAAGAAGATTTTGTTTTTACCACTCTTACAAATGCAGTCGGGCCATCATCAAGTGGCTGAGGCTTTAATGGACCTTTTTAAACATCATACAGATGACATTAGTTTGAAAAAAATTGACTTATTGAGTTATACAAATAAATCGTTAGAAAAAGTGATCACAAAGGGCTATTTAAATTGGATTCGATACGCACCGGACACCTATAATATCGCCTACAAGAGCTTTTTTTACGTACCGCCAACAAAAAAACAGGCCTTTAAATGGTATCAACCTCTCTTTCTGAAGAAAATGGAGCAATTAATAGCAGAGGAAAAACCTGATTTACTTGTTTGTACGCATGGGTTCCCGTCCTATCTTCTAAGTAAGTTAAAAATGAAGGGGAAATGCGACATACCGATTATTAATGTCTATACCGATTTCTTTATTAATAGTGTTTGGGGAAAAGAGGGAATCGACCTCCATTTCCTCCCTAGTCAAGAGGTCAAAGAAAGACTCAGCACAAGATATCAAATTCCAGATCAACAGATGATTGTTACGGGGATTCCTGTCCATGAAGAAATTTCGAAAACCGTTAAGCGAAAACAACCCAAGGATGGTCGTCCCAAAATCTTATTATCTGGCGGGAATAGCGGGTTAGGCGGGCTTTTAAAGTTAGCTGAGGAATTAAAAAGCTCCTCAAACTTAGAGTTCTTGGTTCTGTGTGGGAAAAACAAGAAGCTTTATGATGAAATCCTTTCGTGGGATTTAGATCATATTAAACCACTAACCTATCTTTCTTCCCGCTCAGAAATGAATTTACTTTATGAAGAAGTTGATGCGATTGTCTCAAAACCAGGAGGAGTCACCATAAGTGAAGCAATCCGAAAAAGACTGCCGATCTTTGTTCATTCCGCACTTCCTGGACAAGAGGAAATAAATCTTCAATATTTAAAACGTAAGAAGCTCGTATTTGAGCTTGACCATCAATCTTCATTGGAAAAGCAATTTCTAAGTGTATTAAAGGATCAGAATAGAATGAATCACTGGGAGCATGCGGTCGATTCTTACCAGCAAGGAATAAAGCTGGACAAGCCAGAAAAAATCGTGGAGTTGTTTGCTCACATCCTAGACCAAAAAAAGAGTGTCAGGCACTTGGGATTCGTTAATTATTCTTCACCGTTACGAATTTAAGATAGCGGGAAAACATGAATGAGGAGGTTAAGTTAAGTTGTCTAATTTAGACTATAGTATTTTTCAAATCATCAATCACCTAGCCATCAGTGAGCGATTTTTAAATCCATTGATGATTTTTTTAGCAGAAAAAGCAGAGTATTTATTTTTCGCAGGAATCATTTTTTATTGGTTTTATCGTAAATCACATAATCGGAAAATGGTCGTTGAAGCCATTTTGGCTGCTTGTGTTGCATTAAGTATAAACGGAGAAATCGGCCACTTCTTTTACCGGAATCGTCCTTTTGTCGCCCATCATGTAAACTGGCTGATTCCGCATGCGAAAAACGCCTCGTTTCCAAGTGACCACGCGACAGCAGCATTCGTAATTGCAACAGCCATTTGGATTTGGAAAAAACGGGACGGCTGGATGTGGTTAATTTTAGCTGCAGGAATTGCTTTGTCCCGTGTTTGGACAGGAGTACATTATCCACTAGATGTGGCAGCGGGAATGTTGATCGGGGCAGGTGTGGCATTTGCCGTCCATTTCTTACTCATTCGATTCAAGGAATTAAACAAGGTTATCCTTTGGTTAATTGAGTTCTATGAGAAAATGGAAAGTAATTTTTTAAAAAAGACACCCCTTGCAAGAAAACGTTAGAAAGAAGAGCCACATGGTTCTTCTTTTTGTCATATAACAGTAAAAAAATCATAAAATCTAAAGTTATCTGTTCGCTTTAAATAGTGTAGGGAGGGGATTCCATGTTCTATGCAATGTGGCTGGAAGGTCAATTGTTGTGGAATATGCCATTATTAGCCTGCCTCATTTGCCTAACCGCCATTTATGTATATGTAACAGCATCTAATACAAATATCAAATTTTATCAAAAGCAGCCCCTGCTATATTTCCTCAGTTTAGGCATCATGTACTTAACCTTTGGCAGTCCATTTGAAACAATTAGTCATCTGTCGTTTAGCCTGCACATGCTTCAAATGAGTATTTTATATTTTATTATCTCCCCTTTATTTGTATTAGGTATCCCGGATGCTTTAATCCAGTCCCTTCGAGAACATTCCCTAACAAAACGAGTCAGCAAGTACGTATTGCCGTCAAAAGCCGCCTTGTATACGTTTGGGGCGATGTTCCTAATGTACCATTTCCCAATCGTGTTAACATCTCTAGCCCAAACCTCTATTGTTCATAATGGATATTTATTTGTACTGCTGCTCCTATCTTTTCGGATGTGGCAGCCAATCACCGTCCCTGACCCGAAGAAGGAGCATTCACATGAGCAGAATAAACGGTATCTTTTTCTTAGCGGTCTAGTCATTATGCCTGCCTGTTTGCTATTTATTATCACTGCTTTCATAGGTGGAATGAATAATCCTCTTCTATCTGAACTCACCGCAAATCTCTGTATCTCACCTTCCCAACTAAGCCAATTAAGCTCCCTTGATATTCTGCCTTCAACATTTAACACAAGACTTGATCAAATGTTTGCGGGAATCCTGATGTTAGGAATGCATAAATTTGGAGTAGTCCTGACCGTTCGTCTTGGCAGAAAAACGAAAAGCGGGGCTGTAGCGGGGGGTGTGGACTGAACTCCATAGCCTCTATTTATTGAGGATACTTTCCAAAGTTGTTCAATATATTCTGCGATAATTTTGGGAATGGTATGTATGGGGAGAATTTACAGGATGGCAGGGGGGGATTGTTATTTATAAAAAACAAGAACGGAATCTCATTTGGCTGGCCTTTATTGTGGCCTCCATTATGGGAATATCGATTATTGGACGGCTGTTTTCAGGATAAGAGAGGTGGTAAGTGAATGGGAAATGAAGAGGCCGTATTTTTTAGCCGTGTACTGACAGAATTAACCTTGTCCTTTCATATTATCTACGCAACCATCGGCGTTGGCATTCCGATGATGATTATGATTGCTCAATGGGTCGGGATCAAGAAACAGGACGAACACTATATTTTATTAGCACGAAGATGGACAAGGGGATATGTGATTACCGTAGCTGTTGGTGTTGTAACCGGGACTGCAATCGGGTTACAGCTATCACTTCTATGGCCCAACTTTATGCAGTTAGCTGGAAATGTCATTGCGCTGCCGCTATTTTTGGAGACCTTTGCTTTCTTTTTTGAAGCTATTTTTTTAGGTATATACATATACACATGGGATCGTTTCGAAAACCAGAAAAAACATTTGCTCCTGCTCATTCCCGTGGCATTAGGGGCCTCATTTTCAGCTGTCTTTATTACGATTGTGAATGCATTCATGAATGCGCCTCGGGGCTTCGATGTAGTGAATGGTCAGCTCGTGGATGTGAGTCCCATTTTGGCAATGTTTAACCCGGCCATGCCAACAAAAGTTGCCCATGTGGTTGTCACCGCGTATATGACTGCCGCCTTTGTCCTCGCTGCGATTGGTGCCTTCCGGTTACTGAGAGGTTCCAATTCTACGTACCATAAAAAAGCCTTGTTTCTAACCATGAAACTTGGATTCGTCTTTTCAGTAGCCACCGCTCTTTTAGGAGATTTCTCCGGGAAGTATTTAGCTGAATACCAGCCGGAAAAACTAGCTGCGGCTGAGTGGCATTTTGAAACGGGAAAAGGTGTGCCGCTCGTTCTTTATGGTGTGCTAGATGATGGGGAAGTGAAATATGCACTGAAAATTCCTTTTGCACTCAGCATCTTGGCCCATGAAGTCCCAAATGCAGAAGTAGTCGGGCTTGATCATTTTCCGAAGGATGAAGTGCCGCCGCTCTATATTCATTATTTATTTGATACGATGGTAACCATCGGTATGTGGATGACCCTGCTCTCATTCTTGTATGTCATAGGTAGATGGCGTCAATGGCGATTTGTTTTATCTCAGTGGTTTCGCTGGCTGATTGTGCTTGGTGGTCCTCTTTCCATTCTAGCAATTGAAGCTGGATGGTGGCTCGATGAGGTCGGACGCCAGCCATGGATTTTACGGGGAATATTACGGACAGAACATGCCGCAACAACAAGTAATCAAGTTGATCTTATGCTGGTGTTATTTGCTGGCCTTTATCTTGTCCTTGGTGTGGGCAGTGTAGTTGTCCTGTGGCGGATGTTCCGGAAGAATACAGTGGAACAGGAATTGGCCGACAGAGCCGCCGAGAAAGCAGGTGATGCGTAATGACACTCGAAATTATCGGTATTTCAGCACTGGGGCTGTTTTTGTTTGGATATATTATCATTGCATCGATTGACTTTGGGGCAGGATTTTTTAACGCATTCAGTACATTAACCAGAAAACAACATATTTTAACGAAGATCATTCAACGCTATTTATCGCCTGTCTGGGAAGTCACGAATGTGTTTTTAGTGTTTTTCTTCGTCGGGATGGTTGGTTTTTTTCCAAAAACAGCCTATTACTTTGGGACCACCCTGCTTGTACCGGCAAGTATCGCAATTATTCTACTGGCGATTCGAGGGGCGTATTATGCGTTTACGACCTACGGAGGGCTCAGACATAAGCGGTACACTATTTTATATGGGCTAACGGGATTATTCATTCCTGCGTCGTTGTCGAGTGTCTTGTCCATTTCGGAAGGCGGCTTTGTGAAAATTGAAAATTCGGCACCGGTCCTCGATAATTGGGCATTGTTTACGAGCCCATTATCATGGAGTATTGTCGTACTAAGTCTAACGGCAGTGTTATATATATCCGCTGTGTTTTTGACTTGGTATGCCCATCATGCAAAGGACGAGGCAGCAACGAATCTGTTGCGGAAATATGCACTTAGCTGGGCCGGACCAGCTATTATTACGGCTGCCGGGATTATTTTTGAAATGAAGACCCATAATCCTGAACATTATCAGCGTTTACTTGACCTCTGGTGGCTGTTCGGGTTGTCGGTTGTTTTCTTTGCGGGAACGGTTTATTTAATTTGGAAGCGGCGTTCCTATGGGCTGGCATTCTGGCTATTGGTGGGGCAATTTGCCCTTGCCTTCCTTGCCTACGGTGCATCCCATTACCCATATTTACTATATCCGTATATCACCCTGTACGACAGCTTTACCAATCAATCAATGGCAATTGCCTTGATTGTGGCCTTTATTGCAGGGCTGGGATTACTCCTCCCGTCATTGTACCTGTTGTTAAAATTGTTTTTGTTTAACAAAGAATATGTCCAAGGAAATCGGAATGATGAACATGCGTAAGGGGGGAATGTGATGGATGATTTTTTGCTATTTTATGCCCCGTTTCTGGTCATGTTTGCATCGATTGGCGTGGCGTTTTGGGTGGCACTAAAGGATGGTTTGGTAGAAAAATAAAAAAACGGCTGAGCGATCAGCCGTTTTTTGGTGTAAAGGATTATTTCAGACTACGTTGTAAAAAGGCCTTTGTCCGTTCATTCTTCGGGTTCGTAAACAGCTCTGCAGGCGAACCTGATTCAACAATCTCCCCGTTATCCATAAAGATAACTCTATTTGCAACTCCCTGCGCAAAGCCCATCTCGTGAGTGACGACAATCATCGTCATGTGTTCCTCCGCCAAATCCTTCATGACTTTCAACACCTCACCCGTCAATTCAGGGTCTAAGGCAGAAGTCGGCTCATCAAAGAGCAGAATTTCTGGATTTAACATAAGTGCCCGGGCGATGGCTACACGTTGTTTCTGTCCGCCTGATAGTTTTGCCGGATAGGCATTGGCCCGGTCAGCAAGACCAATTTTATCAAGGAGTTCACTGCTTCTTTTTTGAATAGCAGCAGCGGATTCTTTCTTCAGCATTTTAGGGGCAAGTTCCAAATTCTCTTTCACGGTAAGGTGTGGGAAGAGGTTGAAATGCTGAAAAACCATCCCCATTCTTGCATTAATTTCTTTTAATTCTTGCGGATTTGCGTAAATGCCATCTTTCACTAAATGCTTTCCAGAAACAACAATGCTTCCAGCATCTATTTTTTCCAGATGGGCCAAACTGCGGAGCATCGTACTTTTTCCTGAACCAGATGGACCGATTACCGCAACAACATCATTTTTATGAACATCAAATGTAATATTTTTTAAAACATCTAGGTTTCCATATGATTTTTTTAGGTTAGATATTTCAATAATAGGCATCTTCACCGCTCCTTCTTATTCAAATTTGAACCGTTTTTCGAGCCCTTTAAAGACCATGGTTAACAGAAGCGTCATGATCAAATAAATAATTCCAGCGACGAAGAACGGAACAATGGTAAAGTCACGATTGACCGCTGTTTGCGCAAAATGCAGCAATTCAGGAACAGCAACCGCATAGAGGAGGGCGGTATCTTTCACTAACGTCACCGATTCGTTGGCAACGGATGGAAGGGCAATCCGGAACATTTGCGGCAGGATGACCCGCGTTAAGGTCTGCCATTTATTTAAGCCAAGGACTTGTGATGCCTCATATTGGCCTTTATCAATCGCAAGCAGCCCACCGCGGAAGATTTCAGCAAAATAAGCGGCATAGTTCAAGATGAAACCGATACAGGCAGCAACAAAGCGATCCAATACTAAATATTCACCAACCACTGGAATCATCGGCAGCCCAAAACAGATAAATAACAATTGAAGTAGCAGCGGTGTTCCACGCATCACATAAATATAGCCTTCTGCAAGCAAGGAGAGTGGTTTAAAACGGCTGCCGACAGCTAGCGTTAAAACAAACCCGAGCGGAATGGACACGACAATGGCAATCAAAAACAAGAGGATGGTCATCTGTGCCCCTTCGAGCATCGGTTTTAGTATGGAAATTAGATAATCAACAGACATTTGATTTCCTCCAAAAGCAAAACAGGGTTCCCTATGGAAATCCTGTTCGCTCTATATTCGTTATTAGTTTAATACTTTATTTTCGCCAAACCACTTTTCTGAAATTTGGGCAGCTGTGCCATCCTCATTCATCTCGTCGAGTGCTTTTTGCAGGTCTTTCAGTAAGTCTTCATTCCCTTTTTTAACGCCAATTCCGTATTCTTCAGGAGCTAATGATTCATTAAGAATCTTGAAGGCTTCTTTTTCTTTCGACATATAATAATCAATGACAACTTCATCAATAACGACTGCATCCAACCGGCCGCTCTTTAAATCGGTTAAAGCTTGGACATTATCTGAAAACTCGGTTACGGTCTTTATGTTTGCTTTGATTGGTGAAGCATCTAAAGCATCCGATGCGGAAGACAGTGTTTGCAGGCCGACTACTTTACCCGCTAAATCGTTTAATTTAGTTAGCTTTGAATCAGCCTTGGTCACAACCACTTGGGCATTTTTTAAGTATGGCTTTGTGAAAAGAACTTTCTTTTTACGTTCATCTGTAATAGTGTATCCGTTCCAAATGAGGTCAATTCTTCCACTGCTAAGTTCCGCTTCTTTTGTACTCCAATCAATCGGTTGGAACTTTACCTTTTTCCCCATTTTTTTGGCTGCTGCACTGGCATAATCAATGTCAAAACCAACAATCTTGTTATCTTTATCCCGGAACCCCATTGGAGCAAATTTATCATCGATCCCAATGACCAACGTGTTGTCCTTTGCTTCAGATGTTTTAGAGGAACAACCCGTAAGGATGGAGAATAATGCTGCTATGACTAAAACAATTGTTGATAAACGTTTCATATTCATACTACCACCTTATCTATTAATAATTTACTTTAGCACGTTACCGTATTATTACACTAACATATTATAACGCTATAACATTATTGAATACAATAGCTCTGTTAATAGTGGGAAAATTAAAAATTTTAATTAAGGAAACGAACGCTTTCTTTTTAAATGAATAATGTGGAAAATGATTGACAATCAAACCACCATTTGAATATCATATAATCAAACGAACCTTTGAATGATGGACGGTCTCTTTGGGCGGTTATACCGGCCGTTTTAGAGGCATACATCAAAATATTAAGAATAGAAAACACTAGCGTTAATCGTAATATTTTCGATTTAGAAAAAGATAAATAAATGAGCCACTCTAATCAGAGAGCTCGGGGGGGATTAACATGGGTCATCATCATCATGGTCATTCACATGGCCATTCGCACGGACATTCACATACGAGTAATAAACATGCATTGTTGAGTTCCTTCCTATTAATTGCAGCCTTTATGATCGTGGAAGTAATTGGAGGACTGTTAACAAACAGTTTGGCGCTCTTGTCAGATGCAGGGCATATGCTGAGTGACGCGGCCGCACTGGGGTTAAGCTTTTTTGCCATTAAGCTCGGTGAGAAACAGGTATCGCAGGAAAAGACGTATGGCTATAAACGCTTTGAAATTATTGCTGCAGCCCTGAACGGCTTAACACTTGTGGTTATTTCCATCTATATCTTTTTTGAGGCGTTCCAACGCTTCTTCGATCCTCCAGAGGTGCAAAGTACTGGAATGCTGATGATATCTGTGACGGGGCTGATTGTAAACATTATCGCTGCTTGGATATTAATGAAGGGTGACAAGGACGAAAACCTGAATGTCAGAAGTGCTTTCTTGCATGTCCTAGGAGATATGCTGGGATCGGTGGGAGCGATTGTTGCAGCATTATTGATTATGTTTTTCGGCTGGGGGATTGCCGACCCAATCGCGAGTGTCATTGTTGCTGTCTTGATTCTCCTCAGTGGGTACAGGGTGATGAAGGACTCGTTTCATATCTTAATGGAGGGGGCGCCATCACAGATTGATATTAGTCATGTGAAAGAGGAACTTAAAAAGATCCCATTCGTAAAGGAAGTCCATGATTTGCACATTTGGACAATTACCTCTGGGTATCCCGTCTTGAGCTGCCATATTTCCATACTAGATAACGGTGTTCATGATGATATCCTCTCCCAATCCCAAAAGATTCTTCACGACCAATTTCACATCGAACACAGCACCATCCAAATAGAAAAAGAAGCAAACGGCTGCCCTAGCCCGCATGGGACATGTAATTAAATAATACATCCTTCCCAAAAACCTATCCGCAAACCAGATAGGTTTTTTTCTTTGCGTGTTTGTTCATTTTCATTTAGGATTAGATTGGTTATTTTTTCTTTATTAGTTAAAAATAACATGAATATGACAGATGAGTTTTCAGCTAGGAGGAAGACAATGAAGAAAAGTGGTTATCCACAAGACAAGCGTTTCAAAATTGCTCACAGGGAAGCTGTGATTGGAATAATCCTTGTTTTAATTAATTTTCTTTGGTGGTACGGCTTTGCCTATGGTCTCGGTTCAACCAAAGTAGAAAATTACACATACATATGGGGGTTGCCTGCTTGGTTTTTTTATAGTTGTATCGTAGGTTTTGTTATGATGGTTATACTTGTTATTTTTACGGTAAAAGTATTATTCAAGGATGTTCCCTTTGATGAAGAAGAGGGGGGAATCAAATGAATTGGGCCGTCATTACGCCGCTTTTAATTTTCTTATTCATTATCTTTGCTGTTGGCATGTGGTCAAATAAATTTGTCATTAAATCTCATTCATTCTTAGAGGAGTACTTTCTAGGGGAACGTCAAATGGGCGGTTTCATATTGGCAATGACGATGGTGGCGACATATGGCAGTGCCAGCAGTTTCATCGGTGGTCCAGGTGTAGCTTATACGCAAGGATTAGGCTGGGTTCTCCTAGCCATGGCCCAATTAGCCACTGGATATTTTACATTAATGGTCCTAGGTAAGAAGTTTGCCATTATTTCTCGTCAATACAAAGCCATCACCCTGATTGACTTTTTAAAAGAGAGGTACAAAAGTAAAGCAGTGGTATTAATGTCAGCAGCGAGTATCATTATTTTTCTATTTTCATCGATGACCGCGCAATGGATTGGCGGAGCACGTTTGGTAGAAAGTTTAACAGGATTACCCTACACGACCGCTCTATTAATCTTTGCCTTTTCGGTTCTCGTCTTTGTGATTGTCGGCGGCTTTCGAGCGGTTGCCATTACAGATACCATCCAAGGTGTGGTTATGTTTGGTGGAACATTAATCCTTTTAATCGCAACGATTAAGGCTGGTGGAGGAATCCCAAAGATTATCTCAGACTTGGCAGCAGAAAATCCTAATTTAATCAGTCCCTTTGGGGCTGAGCGGAGTTTGACACCAACCTTCGTTTCTTCCTTTTGGATTTTAGTAGGGATTGGTGTCGTCGGCTTGCCGCAAATTGCCGTCCGAGCGATGTCCTATAAAAATTCAAAGGCGATGCACAGTGCCATTATTATTGGAACCATTGTGGTCGGGTTTATCATGCTTGGTATGCATCTCATTGGCGTGTTCGCCAGACCCGTTCTCCCAGGTGTGAAAATTGGGGATACGGTTATGCCGATGTTATCGATGAAAGTACTGCCGCCATATGCGGCAGGTATTGTTCTTGCTGCGCCAATGGCTGCGATTATGTCGACTGTGGATGCCTTATTGATTTTGGTTAGCTCTGCTTTAGTGAAAGATGTCTATTTAAATTACATCAAGCCTGACGCAGGGAATGATCTTGTGAAAAAGGTTAGTTTTAGCGTAACGGCGATTATTGGAATTATTGTCATATTGTTCTCCTTAAGCCCGCCAGATTTGATTGTTTGGTTGAATCTGTTTTCTTTTGGAGGGCTTGAGTCGGTCTTTATTTGGCCGGTGGTTTTAGGCTTATATTGGAGCAGGGGCAATAAGTACGGAGCCATCACTTCGATGATTTTAGGGATGGGGTCATACATTTTATTGGATCAACTTTATCCAAATCCATTTGGCTTTCACACCGTTGTCTTCCCGATCCTACTTTCACTTTTGGGATTTGTAATAACTAGTCTATTTACTCAGCCAAAAGAAGGGAAAATGCATGTGAGTATGGAAAAATAGCGAAGAACGTTGGTATGGAAGTTTCAGCTATTCTTTTTGTTGCAATTTTGTGAATTAATTTTTAGAATAAATGAATAGTATCAATTGAATGAGGTGTACTCATTGGAAACCGTTATTCGAATTTTCTCAGCGCTTATTCTTCCAGGGCTGCTCGTCTTGCTTTTTACACGTGTCACTTATAATCGAGTGATTGGGCTCATCTTGACTGTGGCTCTCATTGCCACTTCAGTATATAAAGGTTATACCAACACGTTTATGATTATCGTGGTGGATGCTTTTTCGTTAACTGCAGGTTTTTGGCTGGCTGATAAAATGAGGCAAAGGGCATTGAAGAAGACCTAAGCATTGAAACAATCCAAGTCTGTCAGTAAAATGACAGGCTTTTTTTAATGAAATCGAATATTCGTTCGCATATTATTGGTTTGTTTTTAGGGGAATGTGGTAAAATGTAGATATGAATTTGAGAGGATACACTTGAAAGCATCCATCCCGGTCCATAACAAGGTACATATGCTGAAAAGTGATTGATTTTACGGGAGGGAAGATTCGTGAAAGATCAATTTGAATTAGTGTCAAAATACTCGCCTCAAGGGGATCAGCCGGAGGCGATCAGACAATTAGTTGACGGGCTCAAGAATAATAAAAAAGAACAGACATTGCTTGGTGCGACAGGTACGGGAAAAACATTTACAATTTCAAATGTGATTAAAGAGGTAAATAAACCAACGCTTATTATCGCTCATAACAAGACCCTCGCTGGACAGCTCTACAGTGAGTTCAAAGAATTTTTTCCAAACAATGCGGTTGAATATTTTGTCAGTTACTATGACTACTTTCAGCCAGAAGCTTACGTTCCACAGACGGATACATTCATTGAAAAAGATGCCAGTATCAATGATGAAATTGATAAATTGCGCCACTCAGCGACATCTTCCCTCTTCGAACGGAAAGATGTGATCGTAATTGCCTCGGTTTCTTGTATTTATGGTTTGGGTTCTCCGGAAGAATATCGAGAAATGGTGCTATCGCTTCGAACAGGAATGGAAATAGAGCGCAATCAGCTGTTACGTCGTTTAGTCGATATCCAATATGACCGAAATGATATTGACTTCAAGCGGGGAACCTTCCGTGTCCGTGGCGATGTGGTCGAGATTTTCCCTGCTTCTCGTGACGAGCATTGCCTTCGTGTCGAGTTTTTTGGTGATGAAATCGATCGAATTCGAGAAGTCGATGCGCTCACAGGCGAGATTATGGGTGAACGGGAACATGTCGCGATTTTCCCTGCCTCCCACTTCGTTACAAGGGAAGAAAAGCTGAGAATTGCGATTGAAAATATTGAAAAAGAACTTGAAGTACGTCTCGAAGAACTGCGCGAGGATAATAAATTGCTCGAAGCCCAGCGTCTTGAACAAAGGACACGCTATGACCTGGAAATGATGCGGGAAATGGGCTTTTGCTCAGGGATTGAGAATTATTCACGCCATTTAACGTTAAGAGAAGCAGGATCCACTCCTTATACCTTGCTTGACTATTTTCCAAAGGACTTTTTGATGGTGATTGACGAGTCGCATGTTACTTTGCCGCAAGTGAGAGGTATGTTTAATGGAGATAAAGCGCGGAAACAGGTGCTTGTGGATCACGGCTTTCGTCTGCCATCGGCCCTTGATAACCGGCCGTTAATGTTTGATGAGTTTGAAAAGCATATTCACAATATCATCTATGTTTCGGCCACACCTGGGCCGTACGAGTTGGAACATACACCGGAAATGGTTTCACAAATTATCCGCCCGACAGGACTATTAGACCCTACGATTGAGGTTCGTCCAATTGAAGGGCAGATTGATGACTTGATTGGCGAAATTCACGAACGGATACGGAGAAATGAACGTGTCCTTGTGACCACCTTGACGAAAAAAATGTCCGAAGATCTAACAGATTACTTGAAGGAAATCGGCATTAAAGTACAATATCTGCATTCGGAGGTAAAGACGCTCGAGCGGATTGAAATTATTCGGGAGCTGCGTCTCGGTAAATATGATGTTCTCATCGGGATAAACTTACTGAGGGAAGGGTTGGACATCCCAGAGGTATCACTGATAGCCATCCTTGATGCCGACAAAGAAGGCTTCCTTCGTTCGGAACGTTCGTTAATTCAAACGATTGGCCGTGCCGCCCGGAATGCCCAGGGACATGTCATCATGTACGCTGACAAGATCACGAATTCCATGGAATTAGCGATCACAGAAACAAGGCGCCGCCGTGCCATCCAAGAAGAGTACAACCAAAAGCATGGAATTGTCCCAATGACGATTCAAAAAGATATTCGTGACGTCATCCGTGCTACACATGCAGCTGAGGAGCAGGAAGATTACAAACCAGCGGCATCATTTAGTAAGATGAACAAGAAAGAAAGAGAAAAATTAATTGCCACAATGGAAAAAGAAATGAAGGTCGAAGCCAAAGCGCTTAATTTCGAACGGGCGGCTGAGCTTCGTGATTTAATTTTGGAATTGAAAGCGGAAGGATGACGTATAAATGGCAATGGAAAAACTGATTGTGAAAGGCGCTAGAGCCCACAATTTGAAAAATATTGATGTCACCATTCCGAGAGATAAGCTTGTTGTCTTAACAGGACTTTCCGGGTCTGGGAAGTCCTCGCTCGCCTTTGATACGATTTATGCCGAGGGGCAAAGACGCTACGTCGAATCCCTTTCTGCCTATGCACGGCAATTTCTAGGCCAGATGGATAAACCGGATGTGGATGCGATTGAGGGTCTCTCCCCGGCAATCTCCATCGATCAAAAAACAACAAGCCGTAACCCCCGTTCGACGGTCGGTACGGTGACAGAAATCTATGATTATTTGCGGTTATTATATGCAAGGGTCGGGCATCCAACGTGTCCAATCCATGGAATTGAAATCTCCTCACAGACGATTGAGCAGATGGTTGACCGGATTTTAGAATACCCCGAACGGACCAAAATGCAAATCTTAGCCCCGGTGGTGTCTGGCCGAAAGGGAACGCATGTGAAGGTGCTCGAAGACATTAAAAAACAAGGCTTTGTCCGCGTCCGAGTTGACGGGGAAATGCTCGACCTTGGCGATGAGATTGAGTTAGAGAAAAATAAAAAGCATTCGATTGAAGTTATTATTGACCGGATTGTTGTCAAGGAAGGGGTCTCAGCACGGATTGCTGATTCCCTCGAAACGGCACTAAAACTAGGCGAAGGAAAGGTCATCGTCGATGTGATTGGGCAAGAAGAACTGTTGTTCAGTGAAAATCATGCCTGTCCGCATTGTGGTTTTTCGATTGGAGAACTAGAGCCGCGGATGTTTTCGTTCAATAGTCCGTTTGGTGCCTGCCCTGAATGTGACGGACTCGGTTCTAAGCTCGAAGTCGATGTGGAACTTGTCATCCCCAACTGCGACTTGACACTGAAGGAGCATGCGATTGCGCCGTGGGAACCAACCAGCTCTCAGTACTACCCGCAGCTGCTTGAGGCAGTATGTGATCATTTCGGTGTAGATATGAATATCCCTGTGAAGGATATCCCGGAGCACCTTTTGGAAAAAGTTCTCTATGGAGGCGGCCGTGAAAAAATCTATTTCCGCTATGAAAATGATTTTGGACAAGTCCGCGAGGGGAATATTGAATTTGAAGGTGTTATCCGCAATGTTGAGCGTCGTTATAAAGAAACCAGCTCCGATTATATCCGGGAGCAAATGGAAAAATATATGGGTCAAAAACCATGTCCAACCTGTAAGGGTTATCGATTGAAAAAAGAAACCTTGGCCGTCCTTATTAATGGCCGCCATATTGCCCAAATTACCGACCTTTCCATTGAAGAGGCCAATCAATTTTTTGCAGAATTAACGCTTTCTGATAAAGAAATGCAAATTGCCAAACTGATCTTCAATGAAATCAGTGAGCGGCTTGGCTTCTTAATTAATGTCGGTCTCGATTATTTAACATTGAGCCGGACTGCTGGTACACTGTCAGGCGGGGAGGCCCAGCGGATTCGCTTAGCCACACAAATCGGTTCGCGTTTAACCGGTGTCTTATATATCTTGGATGAACCGTCGATTGGGCTTCATCAACGGGATAATGACCGCTTAATTGGAACGCTGCAAAATATGCGCGATATCGGCAACACTTTGATTGTGGTTGAGCATGATGAAGACACGATGATTGCGGCCGATTACCTGATTGATATCGGTCCGGGTGCCGGGGTTCATGGCGGAGAAATCGTTTCTGCTGGAACACCAGCCGAAGTCATGGCAGATCCTCATTCATTAACAGGTCAATACTTATCAGGGAAGAAGTTTATCCCGCTTCCCTTAGAACGACGCAAGCCGGATGGCCGCTTTATTGAAATCAAGGGTGCATCGGAAAACAATTTAAAAAATGTCAATGTGAAGCTGCCACTTGGGATGTTTATTGCAATTACAGGCGTGTCTGGTTCTGGGAAGAGTACCCTTATTAACGAGATCTTACATAAATCATTGGCCCAAAAGCTTCATCATGCAAAAACAAAGCCTGGTGAACATAAGAGTATTAAAGGCATCGATTATTTAGAGAAAGTCATTGACATCGATCAATCGCCAATTGGCCGAACACCGCGTTCGAACCCAGCAACATATACGGGTGTTTTTGATGATGTTCGTGATGTGTTTGCGAACACAAACGAGGCGAAGGTCCGCGGTTATAAAAAGGGACGCTTCAGTTTTAATGTGAAGGGCGGCCGCTGTGAGGCCTGCCGCGGCGATGGAATCATTAAAATTGAAATGCACTTCTTGCCAGATGTGTATGTACCTTGCGAAATTTGCCATGGCAAACGTTATAACCGTGAAACGTTAGAAGTAAAGTACAAAGGGAAGAATGTTTCGGACATTCTCGATATGACCGTGGAAGCGGCAGTAGAATTTTTCGAGAACATTCCGAAAATAAGCCGTAAACTGCAAACCATCTTGGATGTCGGCCTTGGTTACGTTAAACTTGGTCAGCCGGCAACAACTCTATCCGGAGGGGAAGCCCAGCGTGTCAAATTAGCATCAGAACTGCACCGCCGATCGTCAGGCAAATCCTTCTATATTCTCGATGAACCGACAACGGGTCTTCATGTCGATGATATTTCTCGTTTGCTCGTTGTGCTGCAGCGCTTAGTTGAAAATGGCGACACGGTCCTTGTGATTGAGCATAACCTCGATGTCATAAAGGCCGCTGATTACCTTGTCGATCTAGGACCAGAAGGCGGAGATAAGGGCGGAACAATCGTCGCCACGGGAACTCCTGAAAAAGTGGCGGAAGTTCGGGAATCGTACACGGGAAAATACTTAAAGCCGATTCTTGAGCGGGACCGCCTTCGAATGAAACAGCAAATAGAAGATAAGAGTGCTATAAAAGCATAAAAAGAGCCTTAGGCTCTTTTTTTTATGTCATTTTTCGGTTAAGGAAGTCTGTAAATTTGTCATGGCGAAATTATGGTGCCAATCGGCGAAAACCGTTCCGACTTCGGCGAAATAAATTGAAAGTTCGGCGAAATGCCGCTTCAAGTTGGCGAAATTCCAGCTCCAATCGGCGAAATCCCCCCCCCCTCGGCACTCTGGATCAAAAAAATCTTGCTTGTTCTTAATTAAAAAATTACGAAACTAATCTGCTTCCTTTTTCGTAAATAATAGATAAAGGATAATAATAATCATTACTGAATAAGCATAAAGTGACACAAATTTTTTGATGCTGAGGTGGGGAAATATGAAAGAGGAAAAAGTGCGGATATTAAAAATGGTTGAAGAAGGAAAATTGACCGTCGAAGAAGCTGTCTCCTTGCTGGATGAATTAGAAAAAGCACAAAAAACGATGGAGCAGAAGCAGGAGGACATCGTGAATGAGCTTTCCACCGTTGTAAATTTCGAGGAAGCCAAGAAGGAAGATCCTTTTCAGGCGAAATTCCAATCGACCAAGGTAAAGATTTTTGATTTTGTCGATTCTGCCTTAAAAAAAATCAAAGATTTTGATTTTGATTTAAACTTTGGTCAATCAGTAGAGATCTCCCATATTTTTCACCACGGTGATGCCGATCTGAAAGAGGTCGATATTGACGTGGCGAATGGCTCCGTTAAACTAGCGGCTTGGGACCAACCGGATGTAAGGATTGAATGTCAAGCGAAGGTATTTCGGGTTGAAAACTCAGACCAAGCAAGGCAGAACTTTTTAAGAGACACGATTTTTTCAGTGGAAAATCAAAAATTAAGTTTTATGACCCAGCAAAAATGGATGAAGGCAGACTCAACCATTTTTGTACCAAAAGCTCAGTATGACCGTATGCGCATCAGAATTTTTAATGGAGCAGTCAGCGGAGAAGATATCAATGTTGCTGACCTAAGGGTCAAAACTGCTAATGGAAAAATAAACCTTGACCGAGTTCATGGTAATAAAGCAGAGGTGGAAACGGCAAACGGAAAAATTAAAATTATCGGCAGTTTGTTCGATGACCTCGAAGCGGAGACCATTAACGGGGCAATCAAACTCGATGGTGACTTTAAAAGGGTGGGAACGCAGTCCTTTCACGGGAATATCAGCTGCAATATCAGCGGCAGTCGCACCGAGTTGATTCAAGTAAAAGCGACAACGGGTGGAATCGACCTTTACATCCCAGATAATCTGCCGGTAAATGGGGAATTGAAGACGAATATTGGCGGATTTAATGTAGAGCTCGTTGGTGTTCAAGTACTGGAAGAGAAGAGTGAAATGATTCAAAAGTCGCTTCGCTTTAAATCCATTAATCATCCTGATAAAATGATGAAAATCTATGCAGACACAAAAACGGGTTCCATCACCATTCACAAATCACAAGAATAATTACTAGGAGATGCCGAAAAATGAGATGGCTGATTGGGTGTTTGATTAATGCAGTGTTGTTTATGGCACTAGCAGGTTATTTTCACGAAAGCTTTCAATTAACAGGATTTATGGCCGCTCTTCAGGCAAGCATTTTATTATCCATCTTAAATGTTTTGGTACGACCGATCCTGATTCTGCTCACCCTGCCAGTGACAGTTGTATCATTGGGGCTGTTTCTATTTGTGATCAATGCGATTACGCTGGAGCTGACAGATTATTTGATGGGCGAAGCCTTTGAGATTTCCAGTTTTGGGATGGCCTTCTTCTTTGCTATCCTGATGTCACTTGTAAACTTGATCATTCAAAAAACACTTCTCCAGCCAGCAAGGAAATCCAAGGATTAATAGTTAATACCAGGGTGCCCGCTTTAAAAAGTGGGCACCCCATTTATATGGTAGAAATACCCAAGCAGCAGTATGCTAATTTTTTAGACATGAAAGTATGGTAATTTAATAAAAAATGCTAAAATAAGTGGAAATGGAATTTTTAGAATAAACTTAATCCGTTTGAGGAGGATGTTTCGTTGCCAAAAGTACGTACCAAAGATATAGTCGAGAAGTTTAAACTTGAATTAGTTAGCGGCGAAGAGGGAATTAACCGTCCCATCACCATGAGTGATATTTCACGTCCAGGAATTGAAATAGCCGGATATTTTGAATTTTATCCAGCTGAACGAATTCAGCTCTTAGGTAAAACTGAGCTTTCCTTTTTTGGAATGCTGTCTGACGCCGAACGTGCTTCAAGAATGGAACGTTTATGCACCGATATCACTCCAGCGATTATTGTCACCCGAGATATCGAGGTACCAAAAGAGCTGATTGAAGCGTCCGAACGTGAATCTGTTCCAGTTTTACGTGTGGGCATGAAGACCACCCGTTTTTCCAGCCGCTTGACAAATTACCTGGAAAGTAAGCTGGCACCAACTACTGCTGTCCATGGAGTATTGGTTGATGTTTACGGAATCGGGGTATTAATTACCGGAAAAAGCGGTGTCGGTAAAAGTGAAACGGCCTTAGAATTGGTTAAGCGCGGCCACAGGCTGGTCGCGGATGATTGCGTCGAAATTCGCCAGGAAGACCAGGATACATTAGTCGGATCTTCCCCCGATTTAATCGAGCATTTACTAGAAATCCGCGGTTTAGGGATTATCAATGTGATGACTCTATTCGGAGCTGGTGCCGTTCGCAGTAATAAACGGATTACCCTCGTTATGAATCTAGAAATATGGGATTCAAAAAAGCAATATGACCGCCTTGGTTTAGATGAAGAGAAAATGAGAATCATTGACACGGATATACCAAAGTTGACAATCCCTGTTCGTCCAGGGCGAAACCTTGCTGTTATTATCGAAGTGGCTGCGATGAATTTCCGTCTAAAAAGAATGGGTGTGAATGCGGCGCAGCAATTTACTGAGCGTCTGTCTGATGTGATTGAAGACGGCGATCACGACGAGATTTAAGGGGAAGAGGAGATAGAGAGATGAACGAATCTATTCAACCGCTAAATCCAATTGCCTTTTCACTTGGACCGATTTCAGTGCATTGGTATGGGATTATTATTGGCTCAGGTTTGGCCCTTGCTTTGTACCTTGCCATCAGGGAGGGTAATCGCAGAGGGTTAGAGAAAGACACGTTTGCTGACTTAATGCTATGGGCTATCCCCATTGCCATCATATCTGCACGTATCTATTATGTGATTTTTGAATGGAAGTATTATGTCAACCATCCGGCGGATATCCCGCAAATTTGGAATGGCGGGATAGCTATCCATGGTGCCTTGATTGGTTCTGTACTGACCACATATGTGTTTGCCAAAAAACGCGGGATTTCCTTTTGGAAAATTGCTGACATTGCCGCACCGAGTATTATTCTTGGACAAGCGATTGGCCGTTGGGGAAATTTCATGAACCAGGAGGCGCATGGCGGGGAAGTAACTAGAGCATTCCTTGAAAACTTGAATTTACCGGAATTTATTATTAATCAAATGTATATTAATGGAACGTATTATCACCCAACATTCTTGTATGAATCACTCTGGGACTTTGCTGGCTTTTTCCTATTATTATTCCTGCGCCGTGTGAACTTCCGCCGCGGAGAATTATTCCTTACATATGTGATTTGGTATTCAGTTGGCCGTTTTTTCATCGAGGGCTTACGAACTGATAGCTTAATGCTTGGCAGCCTCCGGATGGCACAAACAATTTCGATTGCATTAGTGGTGGGAGCGCTGGCCATTCTTATGTATCGCCGCACGAAACAATTGACCGATAAGCGATATTTAGATCAAGAAAATAGTTAACCGTGTGAGAGAAAGGAAGCAACCAATGACGAATAAAATTACGACCGTTCTTTTTGATTTAGATGGGACTTTAATTGATACGAATGAATTAATTATTACATCCTACCTGCATACATTGGAAAAATATTATCCAAACAAGTACAAGCGTGAGGATGTATTGCCGTTTATGGGACCGACACTGCACGAAGCGTTTGGCACCATCGATCCAGATCGCGTGGAAGAGATGATTTTAGAATATCGGGCCTTTAACATAAGCAACCATGATAACTTGGTGCGGGAATTTGCTGGGGTCTTGGAAACGGTGCAAACCTTAAAAGAAAAGGGCTACAAGCTGGGGATCGTCACGACTAAACGTCATGATGTGACGATGAAGGGACTTCATCTTATGAACCTAGAATCCTATTTCGAAGTCATTGTTGCCTACGATCATGTCAGCAAGACAAAACCAGATCCTGAACCTATTTTTAAGGCATTGGAACAACTGGATTCTACCCCGGAAGAGACAATGATGGTTGGCGATAATTACCATGATATTTTAGCAGGAAAAAATGCAGGTACCGCAACCGCTGGCTGTGCCTGGTCGATTAAAGGCAGAGAGTATATTGCCAAATATGAACCCGATTATATTCTAGAGAACATGGCTGACCTATTACCTATCCTCGGAGAGTGAGAAAGATGAGGAATACGACCCGCTATCCGGTTGAAGGAGCGAACTCTTTATGGCACGTCTATAAGACCGTGCCTTTTTGGAAAGTTGTTAAGAATTTTATTGTGATTCAATTAGCCCGCTACACGCCATTCTTAGGGATGAAAAATTGGCTGTATCGGGTGTTCCTTGGGCTTGAGGTGGGCGAACAAACATCCTTCGCATTAATGGTTATGCTTGATGTAATGTTTCCTGAAAAAATCAGTGTCGGCCGAAATACGGTGATTGGATACAACACGACCATCCTAGCTCATGAATATTTAATTAAAGAATACCGGCTTGGTCCTGTGGTGATTGGCAGTGAAGTGATGATTGGTGCGAACTCCACGATCCTTCCAGGGATTACGATTGGAGATGGGGCCATTGTCTCAGCTGGAACCCTGGTCCATAAAGATGTCCCTCCTGGGGCGTTTGTTGGCGGCAATCCAATGCGGGTCATTTATACAAAGGAAGAGTTGGCCGAGCGCTGGGCCGAGGATTCGATTTATGGACGGAGAAAATAATATAGTGAAATTTTTTAAAGTCTGGTTTTCGCAACCAGGCTTTTTTTGTAGTAAACTAACTATTAAAATGTCGTTTCGCGGAAAAATTCAGAAACTTGGCGGAATTCCATACTAGGTTGGCGGATATATATCGAGGTTCGGCGGAATCCTACCACAGATTGGCGGAACTCCATCCTAGGTCGGCGGAATCCCTCCCAAAAGTTTCAGATTTTTTATTGACGAATAGTTTTTCAAAGGGTAAACTAAAACTACTTTAATTCATTATCACATTAGCAGACTAAAGCATTTAGAAAATTTTAAAATAACGTAATCTAAAATAAAGGATGAGCAGGATGAGTCGCTTGTTTATGTTTGAAAAGCCCCTAGGCATGAGAGATACGCTGCCAGAGTTGTATGAAAAAAAACACCGTGTTCGAACTTTAATGGAAGATACCATCAAACTTTGGGGCTGCCAATTTATTGAAACACCTACACTGGAATACTATGAAACAGTTGGATCGGCATCGGCCATTCAAGATGCCCAGTTGTTCCGATTGCTCGACAAACAAGGGCATACACTGGTTTTACGACCTGATATGACAGCGCCTATCGCCCGCGTAGCCGCATCAAAACTATTGCAGGACGATATGCCGCTTCGATTAGCCTACTCCGCGAACGTGTTCCGCGCTCAGCAGCGTGAAGGCGGACGCCCCGCTGAATTTGAACAAATCGGCGTGGAATTTCTAAATGACGAAACCGTTTCGTGCGATGGCGAAGTGATTGCCTTACTTATTTCTTCATTAAAAAAAGCAGGGTTATCACAGTTCCAAGTATCAATTGGTCATATTGGTTTTGCCCAGGAATTATTTTTACAAATCCTTGGGACGGATGAGCGGGCTAATTCGTTACGAAGATTTTTATATGAAAAAAATTATGTCGGTTACCGCGAGCATGTAAACTCGTTATCCTTATCATCAATTGATAAACAAAGACTTCTTCAATTCCTCGACTTAAGGGGAGGAATCGAAGTGATCGGCAAGGCCTTCGATTTAATTGAAAATGAACAAGGCAAGCTTGCACTTCTGCAGTTAAAAGAACTATGGGATTGTCTGAACGATTACGGTGTCGAGGATCAAGTGAAATTTGATTTTACCATCGTCAGCCATATGAGCTATTATTCTGGAATATTATTTGAAGTTTATGCGGGGAATGTTGGCTTTCCTATCGGTAATGGCGGCCGCTACAGCTTAATTGAGAAATTTGGGAAAAATGCAAGTGCCACCGGGTTCGCGGTACATCTTGACCGACTGCTAGAGGCCCTGGGCAACATCGACTTCGAAAATACAGTAACCTGCATCTTTTTCAGTCAGGAGCGCCGAAAGGAAGCTTTTCAATTAGCTGAACAGATGCATAACGAAGGAAAACGGACCGTGCTCCAAGATATTAATGGCGTCAAAAACCTTGATGCCTTTACAAAGAAATTTGCGGATACTACCTACTTACTCGGAGGGCGTGCCGATGAATAATATACTAACGATTGCAATGCCGAAAGGGCGTATTTTTGAAGAAGCGGTTGAACTGCTTCGGAAAGCTGGGTATCAGCTTCCACCTGAATTTGATGATTCGCGGAAATTAATCATCGAGGTTGAAAATGAGGGGCTGCGATTTATTTTGGCGAAACCAACCGATGTTCCTACCTATGTCGAGCATGGGGTCGCCGATATCGGTATCGCCGGCAAGGATGTCATGCTGGAGGAAGAGCGTGATGTTTATGAACTCCTCGACTTACGGATTAGTGCCTGCTATTTAGCGGTTGCAGGCCTTCCAAACACAAAAATGAATGATGTGGCGCCTAGGGTTGCCACAAAATATCCGAATGTGGCTGAAGCCTATTTCCGTGAACAGGGAGAACAAGTGGAAATTATCAAATTAAACGGTTCCATCGAACTTGCTCCGATCATTGGTTTATCAGATAGGATTGTGGATATTGTTTCCACCGGCCGAACGATGAGGGAAAATGGTCTTGTTGAGTATGAGAGGATTGTGGATGTCACATCCCGACTGATCGTTAATCCCGTCAGCTACCGCATCAAGGATACAAAGATTGACGAACTAGTAACAAGGCTTAGTAAAGTTGTCTCTTTGGAGGAAAATTAACATGAAAATAGTAAAAGTAAATGACCTTGTATCGTTAAAGCGATCAATCGAGTCAGGTACCTCCGAGCAAGTAAATGTAGTCAAAGAAATTATATCAGCGATTCGCACGCGCGGCGATGAAGCATTAAGGGAATATACTGAGAAATTCGATCGTGTGCGCTTAACTTCTTTTTCTGTCACTGAAAAAGAAATAGAGGCTGCCTACACAAAGGTAGATGAGCGTTTTCTCTCGATTGTCCGAGAAGCGGCGGAAAATATTCGCTCGTTTCATGAAAAGCAGCTGCGGCCATCATGGATGACAACGGAGGAAAATGGAACCGTTCTAGGGCAAAAAATCACACCGCTCGATTCCGTAGGAGTATATGTGCCAGGCGGAACAGCAGCGTATCCTTCCTCCGTTCTTATGAACGTCCTTCCAGCGAAGGTCGCTGGTGTGAAGCGGATCGTGATGGTGTCGCCGCCAGACGACCAAGGCCAATTACCTGCTGCCGTACTAGTTGCGGCCAAGGAAGCGGGCGTTGAGGAAATCTATAAAGTGGGCGGGGCTCAAGCAATAGCGGCACTTGCCTATGGAACCGAATCAATTAACTCTGTTGATAAAATTACCGGTCCCGGAAATATCTACGTGGCGTTAGCTAAACGTGAGGTTTTCGGTGATGTTGATATTGATATGATTGCCGGTCCAAGTGAAATTGCCATTTTGGCAGATGAAACAGCAAGAGCAGACGAGGTAGCGGCGGACCTGCTGTCACAGGCAGAACATGACCCGCGGGCCTGCAGTGTCTTGGTCACCCCTTCGAGTGTCCTGGCCGAAGCGGTCAGCATGGAAGTGGAAAAGCAGCTCGAGCTGCTGCCACGGAAAGATATCGCCTCCCGTTCAATTGCGGATTATGGTGCTATTTACATAACGGATACAATTGAAGAAGCGATCGAAACCATCAATCAATTAGCGCCTGAACATTTAGAAATTATCACAGAAAATGCGATTGAACTGCTTGGGAAGATCCGACATGCTGGAGCCATTTTTATCGGCCGCTATAGTTCAGAGCCGGTTGGTGACTACTTTGCTGGCCCTAATCATGTTCTTCCAACCAACGGAACAGCCCGCTTTTCTAGTCCGTTGAATGTGGATGATTTCCAGAAGAAATCAAGCGTGATTATCTACAGCCAAAAGGCGATGGTTGAGAATGGGGCTAAAATTGCTGAGTTTGCCCGGAAGGAAGGGCTTGAAGCCCATGCACGGGCAGTTGAATTCCGATTGAAAAACGACGGAAAATTATAAAATAATCGTACTGCACAATAAATAGGGGGTCCCATTTCATGGAAAGAATCGCAAGTATTGAACGAAACACGAATGAAACACAAATTCAATTAACATTAGATGTGGATGGGGAAGGTCAGTCTACTTTAGAAACGGGCGTACCGTTCATGACCCATATGCTTGATTTATTCACAAAACATGGACAATTCAACCTAACAGTGAATGCCAATGGGGATACAGAAGTTGATGACCACCATACAACAGAAGATATTGGTATTTGTCTTGGACAGGCCTTACGTGAAGCCTTAGGTGACAAACGCGGGATTAAGCGTTACGGGAATGCCTTTGTACCAATGGATGAAGCGTTGGCACAGGTTGTCGTTGACCTCAGTAATCGTCCGCATTTAGAAATGCGTGCCGAGTTCCCAGGACAAAAAGTGGGCACCTTTGACACTGAGCTGGTTCATGAATTTTTATGGAAGCTTGCACTTGAGGCCCGGATGAATCTCCATGTCATCGTCCATTACGGAAAAAATACCCATCATATGATCGAAGCCGTCTTTAAAGCGCTCGGCCGTGCCCTTGACGAAGCAACAACCATCGACCCGCGCATCAAAGGCGTTCCCTCGACAAAAGGAATGCTCTAGAAAGAAGTAGTGTAGTGTAATGGTATGTAGTGTAGTGGTGTCAGGCACCATGTGAAAAACATAACTTAGGTGTCAGGCACCAAGGATAGGCACCGTGAAAGGATGGTTTTAGATGATTGGCATTGTTGACTATGGAATGGGAAATCTGTTTAGTGTTAGCAAGGCATTGGAACGGCTCGGTGCTGAGTATTTTATTTCGGCTGATAAGGGTGAGCTGCTGGCGGCAGATGCTTTACTTCTTCCAGGTGTGGGCTCCTTTCGGGATGCGATGGAGCGTTTGCCAGTAGAGACGATTAAGGAATTTGCGGCATCAGGTAAACCGCTCCTTGGGATTTGCCTTGGGATGCAATTGCTGTTTGAACGAAGTGAGGAAAATGGACCGACAGAAGGTTTAGGATTGTTACCGGGCCGTGTTCGCCGTTTTCCAGGGAAAACGCCGGAAGGACAGACCTACAAAGTTCCGCATATGGGCTGGAATCGACTTGAATTTGTCCAAGAATCCCCGCTATTAAAAAACTTAGAAGAGGATTACGTCTATTTCGTCCATTCCTATTATGTGGATGCGGAAAACTCCGATGTGTTACTGGCAAAGGCCAATTATCACGAACAAGTATCTGCGGTTGTGGGTAAAGATAATATATTTGGGATGCAATTTCATCCTGAAAAAAGCAGCAAGCTGGGCATGGCCCTGCTCGCTAATTTTCTACAAATGGTGGAGGAAAGGAAGGCAGTCCGATGAGTTTAACGATTTATCCAGCAATTGATATGCGCGGCGGCAAGTGCGTCCGACTTCTCCAAGGGGACTACGACCAAGAAACCATTTATGGTGACTCGCCATTTGATATGGCCAAAAGTTTTGCCGCTGACGGCTCCGAGTGGATTCACATGGTGGACCTTGATGGGGCAAAAGATGGCAAGCGGGTCAATGACCGGTTTGTGATTGAAGCCGCGCAAAAGTTAAATGTAAATATTCAGATTGGCGGCGGTATTCGCTCGGAGGAGGATATCCTTCACTATCTTAAGAATGGTGTGAACCGTGTCATCATTGGCAGTATTGCAGTTTCTAACCCCGAATTTGCCATCGATATGATCAAAAAATACGGTGCGAAAATTGCTGTCGGCATTGATGCTAAAAATGGCTATGTCGCGACACACGGTTGGCTGGATACTTCAGAACTAAAGGCCGTCGATCTCGGCAAGCGCTTTGCAGATGCCGGGGCGGAGACGTTTATTTTTACGGATATCGCTACGGATGGAACACTAGCCGGTCCGAATATTGCCGCTGTGTGTGAAATGGCTGAAGTGACGGGGAAAAATGTGATCGCCTCCGGCGGGGTGAGCAGTCTAGCAGACTTACAAGCCATTGCTTCCGAAGGGATACAAGGAGCAATCGTCGGTAAAGCCCTATATGAAAACCGCTTCACTTTAAAAGAGGCTCTGAAAGTGGGTGGCTCCCGATGACTCTTACAAAAAGAATCATCCCATGCCTGGATGTAAAAGATGGCCGAGTGGTCAAAGGGATCCAATTTGTGCAACTGCGTGATGCCGGTGATCCTGTAGAACTTGCACGCTTTTACGATGAGCAGGGGGCGGATGAACTTGTTTTTCTCGATATCTCTGCCTCTGTTGAAGGCCGAAAAACAATGGTTGAAGTTGTAAAGGCCGTCGCCTCTGAGTTGGCTATTCCGTTTACGGTAGGCGGTGGCATTAATGCCTTAGAGGATATGAAAAGAATCCTGCGTGCCGGTGCGGATAAAGTATCGCTCAACACGGCGGCGGTCCTTAACCCGGAACTGATTAAGGAAGGTGCCAGCTACTTTGGCTCGCAATGCATTGTGGTCGCAATCGATGCGAAATATGATGAAGAAGTGGGAACATGGAGGGTATTCACCCACGGTGGCAGAACGCCGACAGACAAACTAGTTGTTGAGTGGGCTAGCGAAGCTGCCCGTCTGGGTGCGGGTGAAATTTTGCTAACGAGCATGGATAGTGATGGTGAGAAGAATGGATTTGACCTGGAGCTGACGAAGGCAGTCAGCGAAGCGGTAACTATTCCTGTCATTGCTTCGGGCGGGGCAGGGAATTCGGAACACTTCGAGGAAGCGTTCTTAGCCGGAAAAGCAGATGCGGCTCTCGCTGCGTCCATTTTTCACTATAAAGAGACATCTGTTCATGAAGTAAAAAGCTATTTACGGGAAAAAGGAGTGACGGTTCGATGAATGTACGATTTGATGAAAAAGGGTTAGTGCCTGCGATTATTCAAGATGCTGGAACAAAAGAAGTATTAACGCTCGCTTATATGAACGAGGAGTCGCTCGCCAAAACAATTGAAACGGGCGAAACATGGTTCTATAGCCGTTCTCGCAAGGAATTATGGCATAAAGGTGCAACAAGCGGAAATACACAGACCGTAGTCAGCATGAACTATGACTGTGACCAAGATGCAATATTAGTCCTTGTATATCCAAAGGGTCCGGCATGCCATACTGGTGCGGTTAGCTGTTTTACAGAAAGAGGCTATACGGGGACATCAAGTCTGGCAGACTACGAGATCTTACAATCGCTTGAAAAAGTCATCGTTGACCGTGAACGTGAGCGTCCAGAAGGGGCTTACACCACCTATTTGTTTGAAAAAGGCGTCGATAAGATTTTGAAAAAAGTTGGCGAAGAAGCGGCCGAAGTAATTATTGCAGCGAAAAACCGCGACGCAGAGGAACTGCGTTGGGAAGCAGCTGATCTCCTTTATCACTTGCAGGTATTACTCGTTGAACAAGGCCTTCCATTCAAGGAAGTTTTGAGAACTTTAGAAGAGAGACACAAGGACCGGTCGTAAATCGACTGGTTTTTTTATGCTTTTTTTCTGGTATCTTCTCGAACATCTCCCTAGTGTGGTATACTACCTTAGTTATGTTAAAAATGTGGAGGACTTCATGGGTAAAGACGCGAAAGCAAGAAAGCATATGGGAAAATTACTTACATTTGTTCCTACGGGGGAATATTATTTCACGAAGGGTTTAAAGGCATACCATCGACGTGATTTTATAAAAGCAAAAAAATATCTTGGGCGAGCGATGCAGCTTGAGCCGGGTGAACCGATGATTATATGCCAGTTGGCGATCGTGTCAACAGAACTTGGCGAGTTTGAACATTCCAACCGGCTCTTGCACCTCATCCTTGAAGAACTAGATCAAGAAATGGTGGAATGCCATTACTTTTTGGCCAATAATTATGCCCATATGGGATTTTTTAAAGATGCGTATCATCACGCCAAACTGTATTTACAGCTAGATCCAGATGGTGACTTTAGCGAGGATACTGAGGATTTACTAGATGTACTTACATTGGAATCAGAAGATCTTGAGGATGATCTGTATCAGCAGGATGACCTTATCGTTAAACAAGAACAGGCTCGTGACCTGCTTGAGTCAGGATACTTTCCAAAAGCGATTGAACTGTTAAAAGATGTCGTCAAGGATTATCCAGAGTACTGGTCAGCGTACAACAACTTGGCGCTCGCCTATTTTTATTTAGGGAAGACAAAAAAGGCGGAATCCATTTTAGATGATGTATTAGAGCGAAATCCAGGTAATCTACATGCTCTATGTAACCAGCTTGTATTTGCCTATTATCAAGGGCAGGAACAAGATGTTGCCGGTATGACTGACATGTTAAAGAAAATTCAACCACTTTTAAGTGAACAGCAATTCAAACTGGGGGCATCATTTGCTCTAGTAGGTGAATATGACCTAGCCTATGTATGGTTGAAAAAATTATATAAGCAAGGCTTTGATGGTGATAGTCCGTTTTACTACTGGCTTTCCCATTCTGCCTATTTCACAGGCAATGAAACGTTCGCAAAAAATATCTGGAAAAAAGTGCTGGAACTTAATCCTGATAAGGAAGGCTCTGAACCATGGAACAAAGAAAATGCACCAACCAATGGTTTTGAAGACCTTTCGGGTTCAATTTTTCAAAAACTGGACAGCGACTATGTGGAGGAACGCTTATTTGCCCTTTTCCTCACGACTGTATCGAGTAAAAAGGAAGAAATCATCACCTCCAAGCGACTGTTTCAAAATCAGAAATTTACGTCCTTGGAAAAGGAATATATCTCATTGATTCGTTCGGGAAAACCTTCGATGACGGCCGAGGCACAGGAAGTGGCCGAACTCTTTTATGAGACCTTTCAACCGATTGGCACCATTGAGTCAGGTTTATACTTGATGTGGTTTTCTGTATTTGTCGAGGTTTCCAAAGACAGCCTCCCATTGAAAAATAAACGTGCCTGGGCGGGTGCCGTCGAGTATGTTTGGCATAAACTGCGTAGTGAAAAGGTTTCACAGCAAGAGGTAGCCGATCGTTATGGAATTTCATCCGCAACCATTGGTAAATATGTGAAAATAGTGAATAAATATTTGAACTAAGCAAATTGGTGGACGATAAAACATTTGTTATATACGATTAAGTAAGGGAACAATAATTCTTACTTAATCGTATTTTTTTTATATAGGGAGTGTTTAAACCATGTCAGATGAAAAAATTTATGACGTTATTATTGCCGGTGCTGGCCCTGCGGGGATGACAGCGGCTGTTTATACATCACGAGCAAACCTATCCACATTAATGATTGAGCGCGGAATGCCGGGCGGACAAATGGCCAATACAGAGGACGTGGAAAACTATCCAGGTTTTGAAAGTATTTTAGGTCCAGATTTATCAACAAAAATGTTCGAGCATGCGAAAAAATTTGGTGCTGAATATGCGTATGGCGATATTAAAGAAATCCAAGACCATGGCGATTATAAAATCGTAGTCGCAGGCTCCAAGCAATACAAGGCCTACGCGGTCATCATTACAACGGGTGCAGAATATAAGAAAATTGGCGTTCCAGGGGAAAAAGAACTGGGCGGCCGCGGTGTATCCTATTGTGCGGTTTGTGATGGAGCTTTCTTTAAAGGAAAAGAATTATTCGTCATTGGCGGAGGGGACTCAGCTGTTGAAGAAGGTGTGTACTTAACCCGCTTTGCTTCCAAGGTGACCATCGTTCATCGCCGTAATGAATTGCGTGCACAAAAAATTCTTCAAGACCGTGCTTTTGCTAATGAGAAAGTGGATTTTATTTGGAATCACACGATCAAGGCTATTAATGACAAGGATGGCAAAGTAGGCAGTGTCACACTCGTTTCCACCGAAAATGGTGAAGAGCAAGTATTACCGGCTGACGGTGTCTTCATTTACATCGGTATGGTTCCGTTATCGAAACCATTTGCGAGCCTTGGAATTACCAATGATAATGGATATATTGAAACGAATGACCGGATGGAAACAAGGGTACCGGGAATTTATGCTGCAGGAGACATTCGTGAAAAAACACTGCGCCAGATTGTAACAGCGACTGGGGATGGCAGTATCGCAGCCCAAAGCGCCCAGCATTATATTGAAGAACTTAAAGAGGGAATGAAACAAAAAAGTTAAAAAGAAATATTGTGGTGGGGATTTGTAAAAACGTAAAACTGTTTTAATTCTTCTGTAACAATTGTGCAATATAGTTACGGTATGATAGAAACAGTAATTGACCCCCTTTAAAAATATATTTCTTTTATGCACAGGCCCGTAGCCTGTGCTATTTTTTTTGGGGGTTTCTGCTCATATCCCCAAGTTTTACAAGAACATACTAACCACTGTTAAATTTAACATAAATATCAAATTTGTATTCATTGTGACTGTATCCTAAAAATAGTATAATAATAAGAATGAATTCAAAGTTATAGTAGGAAATATTGCCATGCCTCAGAGAGAGTTTGTATAGAAAAAGACCAAGCCTCTAATGAGAGCTGTTAAAATGCAGATGCTGTGTAAAAGAGGGTGAATGCTGTGCAAAGAGTCACCAATTGTGTATTGATTAGAGACGGAAAAATATTGCTTCTGCAAAAGCCACGCCGCGGCTGGTGGGTGGCTCCTGGCGGGAAAATGGAGCCAGGCGAATCTGTCAGGGATTCCTGCATCAGGGAATATCGTGAGGAAACAGGAATCTATCTAAAAAATCCACAATTAAAAGGGATTTTTACAATGATTATGAAAGAAAATGACCAATTGCTTTCAGAATGGATGATGTTTACATTTGTGGCCACTGATTCAGATGGAGTCGATCTAGACGAATCCGAGGAAGGCAAGTTGGAGTGGCAAATGATTGACCAATTGAAAAATTTGCCAATGGCCGCTGGCGATTATCATATTCTTGATTACATGATTCATGGAAAAGGAATTATTTACGGTACTTTTACTTATACAAAAGACTTTCAACTAATCAGTTACCGATTAGATCCAAGCTAATTTATAGGGGGAATAAATCATGAGTACCGGTGCAGTAAATGACATACAAATGGTCATTATTACAGGAATGTCTGGTGCAGGAAAAACTGTTGCCATTCAAAGTTTTGAAGATTTAGGGTTCTTCTGTGTCGATAATCTGCCTCCAACCCTGCTTCCAAAATTCCTTGAACTTATGAAGGAATCCGGGAATAAGATGAATAAAGTTGCTCTCGTGATGGACCTGCGGGGCAGAGAATTCTTTGATCATCTCTTTAAAGCATTAGATGAATTGGCAGAAACCTCCTGGGTAGCCCCGAGGATCTTATTTTTAGATGCAGATGATTCCACATTAGTGCGCAGATATAAGGAAACAAGGCGGTCACATCCACTCGCACAGACAGGTCTGCCGTTAGAAGGTATAACGCTTGAGCGCGAGCTTCTTGAAGAACTGAAAGGCAGGGCTCAAGTGATTTACAATACTTCCCTGATGAAACCTAGGGAACTTCGTGAGAAAATATTAACTGAATTTACCGCGAATAAACAATCAATCTTTACAGTCAATGTCATGTCATTCGGCTTTAAGTATGGAATTCCCATTGATGCGGATCTAGTGTTTGATGTGCGCTTCTTGCCAAATCCTCATTATATTGAGCATATGAGACCTAAAACAGGATTAGATGAAGATGTCTCCGGCTATGTATTAAAATGGAATGAAACGCATAAGTTCTTAGAAAAAGTAACCGACCTGCTTTCCTTCATGCTTCCACATTATAAGCGAGAGGGGAAAGCCCAGCTAGTCATTGCAATTGGCTGTACAGGTGGACAGCATCGTTCGGTAACGCTGGCTGAGTATCTAGGTAAATTTTTCGAAAAGGACTACAAGACATGTATTTCTCATCGTGACATTGAGAGGAGAAAGGAAAAAACTACATGAGCATTTACGGACAGCCTCGAATTGTCGTCATTGGCGGGGGAACCGGATTACCAGTTTTATTACGTGGATTAAAACAGTATCCAGTCGATATTACCGCCATAGTGACAGTCGCGGATGACGGCGGCAGTTCAGGACGTTTGCGTGAGGACTTGCATATTCCTCCTCCTGGTGACATCCGCAATGTGTTAGCGTCATTATCGGATGTGGAACCGCTCGTTGAGGAAATGTTTCAGCATCGATTTAAAACATCGAATGAGCTTTCCGGACATTCGCTTGGCAATTTAATCCTAGCGGCGATGACCTCGATTACAGGTAATTTTGTTCACGCCATTCAGGAAATGAGCAAGATTTTAAATGTTCACGGCAAAGTTTTGCCTGCAGCCAATCAAAGTGTTGTTCTTCATGCGGAAATGGAAGACGGGACAATTGTCTCAGGGGAATCGAAAATTCCCTACTCTGGGAAAAGAATTAAAAAAGTATTTATGACGCCGGAGAATATTCGACCTTTACCAGAGACTATTCAAGCGATTCGTCAAGCCGATTTAATCATAATTGGACCAGGAAGTTTATATACAAGCATTCTGCCAAATCTACTCGTTCCCAAAATCGGGGATGAGCTGTGCCGCTCCCATGCCAAAAAGGTCTATATCTGTAATTTAATGACCCAGGCCGGGGAAACGCATGGTTTTTCAGCAAGTGATCATGTAAAAGCCTTATATGATCATATGAGCTGTGCATTTATTAATACCATCCTTGTGAACAATGAAGAAATTCCACAAGACATCCAGCTCCGTTATAATGAAGAGTTGGCCGATCCTGTTGTCTACGATTTGCCGCAACTGTTTGAATTAGGGCTCGAAGTGGTTCATGCGGATATTGCTTACCAAGAAAATGGCGCATTACGTCATGACCCGAAAAAAGTGGCAAAAATATTATATAATTTGCTTTTAGTTGAAACCAAAAAGCGTTATGAAACGTAATTATAGTAACTATTAAAAAACGCATAAATCTAGTGTGTTTTTAGTATGGAGGGGAAAGGGATGTCTTTCGCTTCGGAAACGAAAAAAGAATTAACTAACTTAGAAGTGAAAACGTGCTGTATTCAAGCAGAGTTATCAGCTCTCATTCGGATGAATGGTTCCCTTTCATTCTCAAATCGAAAGTTAGTAGTTGATATTCAAACCGAAAATGCTGCGATTGCCAGAAGAATTTATACATTAATAAAAAAGAGTTATGATGTCCAAGTCGAGCTGCTTGTTCGGAAGAAGATGCGTTTGAAAAAAAACAATGTCTATATTGTCCGTTTATCCCAGCAAGCAAAGGAAATTCTCGAGGATACCAAAATTATCGGTGAAGGTTTTACGATTATTCACGATATTTCACCAGAACTTGTAAAGAAGAAATGTTGTAAGCGTTCTTATCTCCGCGGTGCATTTTTAGCAGGCGGATCTGTCAATAATCCAGAGACATCCTCCTATCATTTGGAGATTGCTTCGCTCTATAAAGAACACAATGATTCTTTATGCGAATTGATGAATACATTTGGGCTTAATAGCAAAACACTTGAACGCAAGAAAGGTTATATTACCTACTTAAAAGAAGCAGAGAAAATAACCGAGTTTTTAAATATTGTTGGTGCCCATAACGCACTCCTTCGCTTCGAGGATGTTCGAATTGTTCGTGATATGCGCAATTCAGTCAATCGGCTTGTAAATTGCGAAACCGCCAATCTTAATAAAACAATTGGTGCTTCGATTCGGCAGGTCGAGAATATACGCTATATCGACCAGACAGTCGGTCTGCAAATTTTACCTGAGAAGTTAAGAGAAATTGCAGAACTCCGCTTAAATTATACCGATGTAACCCTTAAGGAATTGGGGGAAATGGTTTCTGGCGGTGCGATCAGTAAGTCTGGAATTAATCATCGTTTGAGAAAAATTGATGCTATCGCGGAAAGGCTTCGTATAGGGGATATGATGATCTCAGAATAGAAAATTCTTTCATAAGTAATCTTGTGAAAGCCATAACATGAGCTGGTAGTAAATTTTTTGAATAAGCTTCAAGAAATATAGACGAAAAAAACATGAGGAGGAATTGTATAATGTTAGTGAAACAAGTAGAAGTAAAATTGAAAACAGGTCTTCAAGCACGCCCAGCAGCCCTTTTTGTCCAAGAAGCCAATCGGTTCTCTGCGGATATTTTCCTGGAGAAGGATGGAAAGAAAGTTAATGCGAAGAGCATTATGGGCTTAATGAGTCTTGCGGTTGGTACTGGTGTCATGATTGATATCGTGGCAGATGGTGACGATGAAGCATCCGCTATTGAAGCATTGGCTGATTTTATTCAAAAAGAACAATAATATATTTGCGGCCGGTTCCATATGGGACCGGCCGTTTTATTATTTTTAGAAGAATAAAAAAAGCAACCGGTCGATGCCGATTGCTTCTTTGTTACTTATTTATTTTTCTTCTCATCATCAATTAGATTACGTGTGATGATGTGGTCGATTAAACCATATTCTTTTGCACGTTCGGCAGTCATGAAGTTGTCGCGGTCTGTATCTTTGGCAATTACTTCAAGAGGCTGGCCTGTCCGTTCTGATAAAATACCATTTAATTTTTCACGAAGGAAGAGGATACGCTTTGCAGCAATTTCGATTTCAGTTGCTTGTCCTTGTGCGCCGCCTAGTGGTTGGTGAATCATAACCTCCGCATTTGGAAGGGCATAACGCTTGCCTGGTTCACCAGCTGCAAGTAAGAATGCACCCATAGATGCAGCCATACCAATACAAATCGTTTGAACTTTTGGCTTGATGAATTGCATAGTATCATAAATCGCCATACCAGCTGTAATGCTGCCGCCTGGGCTGTTGATATATAAAGAAATATCTTTTTCTGGATTATCCGCTTCAAGGAATAATAATTGTGCTACAATGCTGTTAGCAACATGGTCGTCGATGGCGCTTCCCAGCATAATAATCCGGTCTTTTAACAGACGGGAGTAAATGTCATACGCTCGCTCGCCCCGGTTTGTTTGTTCAATTACTGTAGGGATCAAATTCATTTTTCTTCCTCCTTTGATTGTAAAGGTAATAGTAATATGTATTGTTATCATACACTGATGGTCAATAAAGGTCAAACAATTTGACTATAAAATTGTTCGACAACTTTCCCTAATCCATCATAACCATTTTTAAGAATTTTAAACTAAATCTTTACTTGCAAAGTGCGGGAAACTGGAATATAATATGTAAGTCGCTAATATTTAGCGCTCGTGGTGCAACGGATAGCACGCAAGCCTCCGAAGCTTGAAATGCAGGTTCGATTCCTGCCGAGCGCATCACTAAAGCCTCCTGTTTTATTAAATGGGAGGTTTTTTATTGGAAAAAATCATCCTAATCTCCTAGTTTATCATTTTCCATTCCCGAATTTCCGTCCATCGTGTAAAATAGAATGCAGGGGGGATATGAAATGAACTTAAAGGCTGGTTTATGGCAACAGCAAACATTAAAATTAGCAATGACACAGGAGTTATCTCAGGCCATTGCATTGTTGCAGTACTCTGCCCAAGAGTTAACTGCTTTTTTAGACGATAAGGCACTTGAAAATCCCCTATTGCAGGTTGAACATAGCAATATTAAGCCGATGAATCCACTCATTGACCGAAATCGCCGGAAGAACCAAAAAGTGGAAAAGGACTGGATTGAGCAAATTGCCGATAAACCCTTTTCACTTGAAGAGTATCTACTATCACAATTAAAAATAACGAATTTATCAGCGGAACAATTAACTGTTATTCGCCGTCTGATTCAGAACCTTGATGAAAACGGTTACTTTACAGGCGACCTTCATGAAATCTCCCAAAAGCTAAGAGTAAAGGAAGATGTCGTGGAAGAATGCTTGGCTATTATCCAAACATTGGAGCCAGCGGGGATTGGTGCAAGAAACCTGCAAGAGTGCCTGCAGATGCAGATCTATTATCAGAATCCAAATAATGAACTGGCTCAAAAAATTATCTCTGAATATTTTTTACCGTTCGCTGAAAAAAAGTGGAAGCCAATTGCAAAGGAACTAAAAGTAACTCTTAAAGAGATCCAGGATATTTTTGATCAAATTCAATCCTTGAACCCAAAGCCGGGAACTATTCTAGGTAAGGAAGCAACCACATACATTATCCCGGATGCAATCATCGAGCACTCAAGCGACGGACTTACAGTAAGGATGTCTGATGAATCACTGCCAAGGATTAGCCTAAATGAGCAGTATTATCATAAATTCAAAGATCAGGACCAACAGGTAAGCCGTTTCCTGCAGGATAAACTACAGGATTACAATTGGATTCAAAAAAGTATTGAGCAGCGGAAAGAGACACTAACTAAGGTCATTGCCAAAATTATTGAAAAGCAGGAAGCATTTTTTCAAAAAGGTTCCAATAATTTAGTACCGATGACGATGAAGGAAATTGCCGGAGAACTGAATATCCATGAATCAACCGTAAGTCGAGCGGTTCGAGAAAAATATGTGCAAACCCCATACGGGACCTTCCCGCTAAAATCATTTTTTACAAGTACAATACAAACCGTTTCGGAGGATGAAAATACCTCATCCACACAAGTAAAGAAGAAAATCTCAACATTAATAGAAAATGAGAATAAACAGAAACCTCTTTCGGATCAAGATATTGTGGAGCAATTAAAAATAGAGGAAGGCATGGTCGTTTCAAGAAGAACCATTGCGAAATATCGGGATCAGTTGGGAATTCCGTCCTCTTCAAAAAGGAAAAGGTTTGACTGAAAGGAAACGAAATGATGGAACAAACGATAATCACGTTTTACACAAGGAAAAGCTGCCCGCTTTGTGAGAAAGCAAAGTCCACACTGCAAGAACTTAGCAAAGATTGGGATTTCACCTTAGAAGAAATTGATATTGAATCTAGTGATGAATTAACCGAACAATACGGTTTAATGATTCCTGTCGTTCAAATTGATGGAGTAGAAGCAGGTTTTGGTGTCATTAACAAATTTGACATAAGTAACCGTTTGCATGAAAAAAAAGCCAATCTAAACAGTTGAAATAGGTTTTCACTCCTGTTACAATAAAAAACGTAGCAGGGGTTATTTTTTTTGGATGTAGCGGGACATAATATGTCTATGGTGGACATTTTTAGACCAACTACATATAATAAAGGAGCATGAGCTTCATGCAGTCATTAATCGATATCCAGAAAAGACTATTACCCGATCTCCTTCAGGTCCTTCAGAAGAGATATTCTATCCTAAGATATATTGGTTTTATGCAACCGGTAGGAAGAAGGAGTTTAGCGGTTAGCTTGGGATATACGGAAAGAGTCCTTCGAGGCGAAGTAGAATTCCTAAGGGAGCAAAATTTAATTTACACAAATAATGTGGGAATGAGTTTAACACCTGAAGGAAAAAATTTGCTCGAAGACTTAGAAGGCTTTATGCGTGAATTAAAAGGTATTGATGTGATGGAGTTGGAATTAAAGCACCGACTCGGTATTAAAAAAGTCATCATTGTGCCAGGCGATAGTGATGAATCGCCGATGGTAAAAGGTGAACTTGGCAAGGCATGTGCGGTGTGCATGAAAAAGTTACTCGGCGGAAAAAATATCATTGCTGTAACTGGCGGTTCAACGATGGCTGCTGTCGCAGAAAGACTTTCACCCGAGTATCCCCAGAAAGAACTACTATTTGTCCCAGCAAGAGGCGGAGTAGGCGAGGATGTTCACAATCAAGCAAATACGATTTGCTCGATCATGTCGAAAAACACCCATGCGAAACATCGTGTTCTATATGTACCTGACCAGGTTAGTACTGAAATTTATGAATCACTCATCAAAGAACCTGACATTCATGAGGTATTAAAACTAATTAAATCAGCAAGCATGGTTCTTCATGGGATTGGGGATGCTATCACAATGGCTGAGCGGCGCAAAACGAATCCAGAAGTTTTGCATAAGCTGGAAAATCAACAAGCTGTGGGTGAAGCATTCGGCTATTATTTTAACGAACAAGGTGAAATCGTTCAAAAGGTGTCAACGATTGGACTGCAGTTAGAAGATTTAGTTCACATTCCAAATGTCATCGCTGTTGCCGGCGGGGGCTCGAAGGCAAAAGCCATCAAAGCTTACTTAAAACAAGCACCGAAATCAACCATCTTAATCACAGATGAGGGTGCAGCAAGAAAGTTATTAAAAGGGTAAATCCTTTTTAAAATAAAAACATCCTTACCCAATTAAAGGAGGAAATTTATTATGTCAGTAAAAGTTGGTATTAACGGATTTGGACGTATCGGTCGTAACGTTTTTCGTGCGGCATTAAACAATAGCAATGTTGAGATCGTTGCGATTAATGATTTAACTGATGCAAACATGCTTGCACACCTTTTAAAATATGACACTGTTCACGGAACTCTTGCAGAAGACGTAACAGTTGATGGTGAATACTTAGTAGTTGGCGGACACAAAGTGAAAGTTCTTGCAGAACGCGATCCTGCACAATTAGGCTGGGGCGGTCTAGGTGTTGACGTAGTAGTTGAATCAACAGGCCGTTTCACAAAGCGTGAAGATGCTGCGAAACATCTTGAAGCAGGTGCGAAAAAAGTAATCATTTCTGCACCAGCATCTAACGAAGATATCACAATCGTAATGGGTGTTAACGAAGATCAATATGATGCTAATAACCACCATGTTATTTCTAATGCTTCTTGTACTACAAACTGTCTTGCTCCGTTTGCAAAAGTATTAAATGATACTTTTGGAATCAAACGCGGTATGATGACAACTATTCACTCTTACACAAATGACCAACAAATCCTTGACTTGCCACACAAGGACTACCGTCGTGCTCGTGCAGCAGCTGAGAACATGATTCCTACTTCAACTGGTGCAGCAAAAGCTGTTTCCCTTGTTTTACCTGAACTTAAAGGTAAATTAAACGGTATGGCTATCCGCGTTCCAACTCCGAACGTATCTGTAGTTGACTTAGTTGCAGAATTAGAAAGAGATGTAACTGCTGATGAAGTGAACTCTGCATTAAAAGCAGCAGCTGAAGGTCCATTAAAAGGAATTCTAGCATACAGCGATCTTCCATTAGTTTCTACTGACTACAACGGAGCTCCTGTATCTTCAACAATCGATGCATTATCAACAATGATTCTTGAAGGCAACATGGTTAAGGTATTATCTTGGTACGATAACGAAGTTGGTTACTCTAACCGCGTTGTTGACCTTTGTGACTACCTTGCACAAAAAGGACTTTAATATATCGGACGGACGATGATTGATTTTTCAATCATACGAAGTTAATCATACAAAGGTTTTCCAAAGGGGAGCGGGGAGTATATGCCCCCCTCCCCTTTTTACTGATTTTATGCTGAATTTTCAATATTTTAGGAGGTCCTTTATGAATAAGAAAACGCTCAAAGATGTTGATGTAAAAGGGAAACGTGTATTTTGCCGAGTGGATTTTAATGTTCCAATGCAGGATGGAAAAATTACTGATGAAACGCGGATTCGTGCAGCCCTTCCAACGATTCAATACTTAGTAGATCAAGGCGCTAAGGTTATTTTAGCGAGCCACTTCGGCCGTCCAAAAGGGAAAGTAGTAGAAGAAATGCGCTTGACTCCAGTCGGTGTCCGACTTTCTGAACTGCTCGGTAAAGACGTGAAGAAGGCTGATGAAGCGTATGGTGATTCTGTGAAAGCATTGATTGAAACGATGACTGAAGGAGATGTTCTGCTTCTTGAAAATGTTCGTTTCTATCCTGGCGAAGAAAAGAACGATCCAGAGTTGGCCAAATCTTTTGCTGAATTAGCAGATGTTTATGTAAATGATGCCTTTGGTGCAGCGCACCGTGCCCATGCATCAACCGAAGGGATTGCACATATTTTACCAGCGGTTTCCGGACTTTTAATGGAAAAAGAATTAGATGTACTTGGTAAAGCACTTTCTAATCCAGAACGCCCATTTACAGCAATTATCGGTGGCGCAAAAGTAAAGGACAAGATTGGTGTTATTGAAAATCTGTTAGAATTAGTAGACAACTTAATTATTGGCGGCGGACTTGCTTATACTTTCGTGAAAGCACAAGGCCACGAAGTTGGAAAATCATTACTAGAAGCAGATAAGATTGATCTTGCCAATTCATTCATTGAAAAAGCAAAAGCAAAAGGTGTTAATTTCTACATGCCTGTTGATGTTATCGTGGCTGATGATTTCTCAGCAGACGCTAATTCCAAAGTAGTATCTATTGAGGAAATTCCGTCAGATTGGGAAGCGCTTGATATTGGACCAAAAACAGCCGAAATCTACCGTGACGTTATTCAAAAGTCAAAACTAGTGATTTGGAATGGACCAATGGGTGTATTTGAAATTGATAAATTTGCCGGCGGAACAAAGGCAGTAGCAGAAGCACTTGCTGAAGCAGAAGGTACATATTCAGTCATTGGCGGCGGAGACTCTGCAGCAGCCGTTGAAAAATTCAATTTAGCCGATAAAATGAGCCATATCTCCACAGGAGGCGGAGCTTCCCTTGAATTCATGGAAGGCAAAGCACTCCCAGGTGTAGTCGCATTAAACGATAAATAATTTTTTTAGAATAGTGTGTTAAACAAGATTTTGCCACTCAGTTGATTGGAGCGGAAGGCACGAAGACTCCTGCGGGAGTACGGGGCAGGGGAGACCCCACAGGCGCTATAAGCGCCGAGGAGGCTCCCCGTCACGCCCGCGGAAAGCGAAGTGCCTGGAGCCCAAATCAACAGCCAAGTTTAATAACCTAAACTATGGAAGGATGTGCCAGTATGCGTAAACCAATTATTGCAGGAAACTGGAAAATGAACAAAACACTTTCAGAAGCAAAAAGCTTCGCAGAAGAAGTAAAAGGACTAGTACCTGCCCCAGAAAAAATGGACTCTGTAATCTGTGCACCAGCATTATTTTTACAAAGTCTAGTAGAAGTAACCGAAGGAACCAATGTTAAAATTGGTGCTCAAAACATGCACTTTGAAGAAAGTGGAGCATTCACAGGCGAAATCAGCCCGAAAGCACTTGCTGACCTTGCTGTTCAATATGTAATCATCGGACATTCAGAACGCCGTGAAATGTTCAATGAAACAGATGAAACAGTAAACAAGAAAGCACTTGCTGCCTTTAAATACAACTTAACTCCAATCGTATGCTGTGGTGAAACATTAGAGCAGCGTGAAAATGGTGAAACCAATCAATTAGTTGGCGATCAAGTCGCGAAAGCCCTTCAAGGTCTATCAGCTGAGCAAGTCAAACAAACTGTCATCGCCTACGAACCAATTTGGGCGATTGGTACAGGTAAATCTTCTACTTCAGCGGATGCAAATGAAGTATGTGCCCATATCCGTCAGGTGGTTGCCGGGCAATTCTCACAAGACGTCGCTGATGCGGTAAGAATTCAGTATGGCGGCAGTGTAAAACCAGAGAATATTAAAGAATACATGGCACAACCAGATATCGATGGTGCATTAGTAGGCGGAGCAAGCCTTGAAGCACAATCCTTCTTACAACTATTGGAGGCAGGCAGCTATGAGTAAATCTCCCGTTGCTCTGATCATCCTTGATGGTTTTGGATGCAGGGGCGAAACAAAAGGGAATGCGGTTGCCCAGTCAAAAAAACCTAATTTTGACCGGTTTTGGAGCGAGTATCCACATTCTCATTTAACAGCGTCTGGGGAGGCTGTGGGTCTTCCTGAAGGACAAATGGGCAACTCTGAGGTTGGACACTTAAACATTGGTGCAGGACGTATTGTGTACCAAAGTTTAACTCGTGTAAACATTGCGATTCGTGAAGGTGAATTTGAAAAAAATGAAACCTTTACAGGCGCGATGGAGCATGTCAAGAAAAATGGCACAGCCCTTCATTTATTCGGATTACTGTCAGACGGCGGTGTCCACAGCCATATTCAACATATGTTTGCCTTACTAAAGCTGGCAAAAGAAGAAGGCGTGGAAAAGGTGTATGTGCATGCTTTCCTTGACGGCCGTGACGTTGGTCCGAAAACAGCGACGAAATACATCCAGGAAACATTAGACAAAATGAAGGAATACGGTGTAGGTGAATTTGCAACGATTTCAGGGAGATACTACTCTATGGACCGTGATAAGCGGTGGGAGCGTGTCGAAAAATCGTATCGTTCGATGGTTTATGGCGAAGGCCCTACATACACGAATCCTTTAGATGTTGTGGAAGATTCTTATTCTCATGGAATCTTTGACGAATTCGTGATTCCATCTGTGATTACAAAAGAAGATGGACAGCCTGTTGCCACAATTCAGGACAATGATGCAGTTATTTTCTACAACTTCCGTCCTGACCGTGCCATTCAGATTTCAAATACATTTACGAATGATGATTTCCGTTCCTTTGACCGTGGACCAAAGCATCCGAAGGATTTGTTCTTCGTGTGTTTAACTCACTTCAGTGAATCGGTCGATGGATATGTTGCTTTCAAACCAACCAATTTAGATAACACCATTGGTGAAGTATTAGCACAAAACAACTTGAAGCAATTAAGAATTGCTGAAACAGAAAAATATCCGCATGTTACCTTTTTTATGAGCGGCGGCCGTGAAGAAAAGTTCCCAGGCGAAGAGCGGATTTTAATCAACTCGCCGAAAGTGGCAACCTACGATCTTCAGCCAGAAATGAGTGCTTACGAAGTAACGGATGCACTTTTAAAAGAAATTCAAGCAGATAAATTTGATGCGATTTTACTAAATTTCGCGAACCCTGACATGGTCGGGCATTCAGGTATGCTTGAGCCTACCATTAAAGCGATTGAGACGGTCGATGAATGCTTAGGAAAAATCGTTGATTTAATTCTAGAAAAAGGCGGTTCTGCTATTATTACCGCTGACCATGGAAATGCCGATGAAGTAATTACACTAGAAGGCGAACCAATGACAGCACATACAACGAACCCAGTGCCGGTAATTGTGACAAAACAAGGAATTCAACTCCGTGAAGGAGGAATTCTTGGGGATTTAGCGCCAACTATGTTAGACTTATTGGGTGTTGAAAAGCCAGCTGAAATGACTGGTACATCATTATTAAAATAACCTAATTATTAAGGAGAGATTTTACATGCCATTTATTGCAGATGTATACGCTCGCGAAGTATTAGATTCCCGCGGTAACCCTACTGTTGAAGTTGAAGTATTTACAGAATCAGGTGCCTTTGGCCGTGCTATGGTTCCAAGTGGTGCTTCTACTGGTGAATATGAAGCAGTGGAACTACGTGATGGAGACAAAGAACGTTACCTTGGAAAAGGTGTTATTAAAGCCGTAGACAACGTAAACGAAATTATCGCTCCACATCTTGTTGGCGAAGAATTCAGCGTTTTAGATCAAGTATCTATTGACCAAGCTTTAATCGAGCTTGATGGAACAGATAACAAAGGTAAATTAGGTGCAAACGCCATTCTAGGTGTATCTATGGCGGTTGCTCATGCAGCAGCAAATTACTTAGATATTCCTTTATACCAATACCTTGGCGGATTCAACTCTAAGCAACTTCCAGTTCCAATGATGAACATCGTGAATGGCGGGGAGCATGCGGATAACAACGTGGATATTCAAGAATTCATGATTATGCCTGTTGGCGCTCCAAACTTCAAAGAAGCACTTCGTATGGGCGCAGAAATATTCCATACATTAAAATCTGTTCTTAAAGGCAAAGGCCTTAACACTGCAGTTGGGGACGAAGGCGGTTTTGCTCCTAACTTAGGATCAAACGAAGAAGCTCTTCAAACCATTGTTGAAGCAATCGAAAAAGCTGGTTACAAGCCAGGTGAAGAAGTAATGCTTGCGATGGATGCTGCATCTTCTGAGTTCTACAACAAAGAAGACGGTAAATACCATCTTGCTGGCGAAGGTGTTGTGAAGACATCTGCGGAAATGGTTGACTGGTACGAAGAACTTTCTTCTAAATACCCAATCGTGTCAATCGAAGACGGTTTAGATGAAAATGACTGGGAAGGCCACAAGCTTTTAACAGAACGCCTTGGCAAAAAAGTTCAATTAGTTGGTGATGATTTATTCGTTACTAATACTCGCAAACTTGCTGAAGGTATTGAAAAAGGAATTGGTAACTCCATCCTTATCAAAGTGAACCAAATTGGTACACTTACTGAAACATTTGATGCGATTGAAATGGCAAAACGCGCTGGTTACACAGCGGTTATCTCTCACCGCTCAGGTGAAACAGAAGACAACACGATTGCTGATATCGCTGTTGCAACTAACGCTGGTCAAATCAAAACTGGTGCACCATCTCGTACCGACCGTGTTGCAAAATACAACCAATTGCTTCGCATTGAAGATCAATTAGGTGAAACAGCTCAATACCTTGGCAAGAAAACATTCTACAACTTAAGCAAATAATTTGATGATATAAGAAGGAGCACATTTTTGGATGTGCCCTTTTTTTATTTAGGGCGTGAATGTCACAACAAGGACTATTGTCTAAAGCGACAAAATATGATAAATTTAATATACTGTGAATTGTGCGACTAACAGGAGGTGGCCTTTATGCATACATTTTTAGTAATCTTATTAGTGATCGTAAGTATTGGACTTATTGGTGTTGTTTTACTTCAATCTGGTAAAAGTGCTGGATTGTCTGGTGCCATTTCTGGTGGTGCAGAATCTTTATTTGGTAAGCAGAAAGCACGCGGACTTGATTTGATTCTCCATCGTATTACGGTTGTCTTGGCAATCTTGTTTATCTTGCTTGCTATGGCAGTGACTTACTTTAAAATTTAATCATTCACACACAAACCTGGTCCGAGTGGTCAGGTTTTTTGTTTGTTGAAAAAATTATTATCAGAAGCGTGAGCCATATTTCTGGAATGTTCACCATTGCTTTGTTAAAACTAAACTAAAGTGAAATGAAATTAAGGGAGTTTTTATATCATGAAAGTAACTATACCGAAGCCATTTACATTTGAAGGAGGAAAAAGGGCTGTTCTTCTTTTACATGGCTTTACCGGAAACTCAGCGGATGTCCGGATGCTGGGCCGTTTTTTAGAGAAAAAAGGTTATACCTGTCATGCCCCGCACTACAAAGGCCACGGGGTACCGCCTGAAGAGCTTGTTCATACGGGTCCTGAAGATTGGTGGCAGGATGTTATCAATGGCTATGAATTATTGAAAAATAAAGGTCACTCCGAAATTGCTGTGGCAGGATTATCACTAGGTGGCGTATTTTCGTTGAAATTGGGATACACTGTACCTATAAAAGCAATTATACCAATGTGTGCACCGATGCATATAAAAAGCGAAGAGGTCATGTACGAGGGAATTCTTGAATATGCTCGTGAATTTAAAAATCGTGAAGGAAAATCAAACGAGCAAATCGAAATGGAAATGAACGAGTTTAAGAAAACACCAATGAAAACATTAAAGGCCTTACAGGCATTGATCGCAGATGTGCGTGAAAATGTGGATATGATATATGCACCCACATTTGTTGTGCAGGCACGTCATGACAAGATGATTAACACGGAAAGTGCGAACATTATTTACAACGAAATCGAATCAGTCGTAAAGGAATTAAAATGGTATGAAGAATCCGGTCATGTCATCACACTCGACAAAGAGCGTGAGCAATTACATGAGGATGTGTATAGCTTTTTAGAAAAGTTAGACTGGCACGATTAACTCGGAAACTACAAAGGAGGATTAGTTTGGAAGATAATATACAAAAGCATATAGACAAGGTATTACAATACATGAAGGATGAAGCGTACAAGCCATTAACCGTTCAAGAGCTGGAAACTGCCTTTGGTATCCAAGACTCCAGTGATTTTAAGGAATTTGTAAAAGCATTGGTTCAAATGGAAGAAAAGGGCCTAGTGGTGAGAACGCGCAGTAACCGCTATGGACTTCCGGAGAAAATGAACTTAATTCGCGGCAAGCTGATTGGTCATGCAAAGGGGTTTGCCTTTGTTGCGCCAGATGAACCGGGAATGGATGATATTTTCATTCCGCCAAATGAAACAAACACCGCGATGCACGGGGATATAGTCTTAGCACGTGTCTCCTCTGAGAGCACGGGGCAGCGCCGGGAAGGAAGTATTATCCGGATCATTGAACGCGGCGTACAGCAAATTGTCGGAACCTATGTGGAAAGCAAAAGCTTTGGCTTTGTCATTCCAGATGATAAGAAGTTTGCTAGTGATATCTTTATCCCAAAGGCAGCCTCCAAAGGTGCAGTCGAAGGGCATAAAGTGGTTGTTAAGCTAATCACCTATCCAGAAGGACGGAAGAGCGCTGAGGGCGAAGTGATTACCGTTCTCGGCCACAAAAACGATCCGGGCGTGGACATTCTTTCAGTGATACATAAGCACGGGTTACCAATGTCCTTTCCGGATGAAGTGTTAAGACAAGCAAACGAGGTGCCTGACACCATCGATGAAAGTGAATTGGCCAATCGCCGCGACCTAAGGAACGAAACCATTGTGACGATTGACGGGGCGGACGCTAAGGACCTTGATGATGCGGTAACTGTTACTAAGCTTGAAAACGGCAATTATAAGCTCGGTGTTCATATTGCGGACGTCAGCTATTATGTAAAAGAAGGCACTCCGATCGATCTAGAAGCGGAGGAACGGGCAACTAGTGTGTACTTAGTGGACCGCGTAATCCCGATGATACCGCATCGTTTATCAAATGGAATCTGCTCCTTAAATCCAAAAGTGGACCGGCTCGTTCTATCCTGTGAAATGGAGATTACCTCGGAGGGCGCCGTTGTTTCGCATGAAATTTTCCAATCTGTGATTAAAACAACCGAGCGGATGACCTATCATGATGTGAATCTCATTTTGGCTGAACATGATGAAGAAACCCGTGCCAGGTATGAACCACTCGTGCCTATGTTTGAAATGATGGAAGAGTTGGCTGCCATCCTACGAAACAAGCGGATGAAGCGTGGCGCGATTGACTTTGATTTTAAAGAATCAAAGGTACTTGTAGATGAGGAAAGCAAGCCGATCGATGTCGTTCTTCGCGAACGGTCTGTAGCCGAAAGATTGATCGAAGAGTTTATGCTTGCAGCGAACGAAACGGTAGCTGAGCATTTTCACTGGATGGAAGTTCCCTTTATCTACCGTATTCACGAAGACCCAAAAGAAGATAAGCTGCGGAGATTTTTTGAGTTCATCACGAACTTCGGCTATATTGTAAAAGGTACTGCCAATGATGTGCACCCAAGAGCCCTTCAAGAAATTATTGAAGAAGTTCAAGGAAAACCGGAGGAAATGGTAATTTCAACTGTCATGCTGCGGTCAATGCAACAAGCAAAATACGATCCGGAGAGCCTTGGTCATTTCGGATTATCAACCGAGTTCTATACTCATTTCACTTCACCGATCCGCCGCTATCCGGATACAATCGTTCATCGCTTAATTCGTACCTATTTAATTGAAGGAAAGCTGGATTCAACCACACAGGAGAAATGGAATGTACGCTTGCCAGAGATCGCTGATCATTCTTCAAAAATGGAGCGCCGCGCAGTTGATGCTGAGCGGGAAACCGATGAATTGAAGAAAGCGGAGTATATGGAGGACAAAATTGGCGTTGAATATGATGGGATTATTAGCTCTGTAACGAATTTCGGAATGTTTGTCGAGCTGCCAAATACGATTGAAGGCCTCGTTCATGTCAGCTATATGACCGATGATTATTATCGTTTTGACGAGCGGCATTTTGCGATGATTGGCGAGCGGACAGGAAACGTCTTCCGAATTGGTGACGAGATTACCGTCCGGGTTGTTAAGGTAAATAAAGATGAACGCTCCATCGACTTTGAAATTGTCGGCATGAAAGGAACACGCCGGGAACGTGTTGACACGCCAAGGGTTTTCAGTTCGGGCAGCGAATCCAAGAAACCACGGAGAAATAAACAGCAGAGCGGCGGACGTGGTCAAGGCGGCAGCGCTAAGTCTGAAGGCGGCAACGGCCAAGGCAATAAAGCAAAGAAAAAACGTAAATTTTATGATAATGTGCCAAAAAATAAAAGTAATAAGCGGAAAAACAAATAAGTATTACGTTTTAACTTTTTGTTTATATTCCTAGAAAAAACACACGTTTCTCGTGTGTTTTTCTTTTATCTGTGTCCTAATTTTTTACTGTAATTTTACTGACGATTCTTTTTCGAATGAAATCCACACATAATAAGGATAATGGTAAAAAAAGGCCGATTGTTAGCATAAGTGGAATCCAAACATGCATACCTGTATCTGACTCAGAGTAGGTGACATTTGGGAATATGATCAACGAAAGGACAACTAAAATCATGCCTAAAGGTAATGTCAGTGGTCTGTAATCTTTTAAATTTAAAATTTGGGCAAATCCAACGACAGACCCAAAAAAATAAATAGTCATTTTGAAATAAAGTGAAACGAACCATAGTACGGCAAGCATTGCTTCTAATCGTTGAACAAATCCCCCTACATTTATTTTCCTAGCTAGTGCATAACTTGGATACAAAAGCCTTACAGAATTGTCCACCCCAAGAACTAAAATACTAAAAAGAGTAATGAATAATAGAAAAATCCCTCCAATTAAATTCCCGAGAAAAAAAGCCTTAAAGGACCGTTTAGGTTGATTAATAAAAGCAGGAAAAACCATTAGCAGACAGATTAGCGATAGGGAGGAAAATTCTAAATACGTTAAAGTAGCTGATAGGATGGGTTTTATCCCAGTCTCTAGTACAGGCTGAATATTCTGAACTTCAACTTTCGGTGAAAGAAAAAGGAAAAAAATGGTAAAAATCATTATAAACCACGGAAATATTATTTCTCCAGCACGTGCTATTGTTTCTATGCCCAGACGTACCCCTTGAATGACAATTAATATGAAGAGAATATGAATCACCTCAATAGGGGTCTCCGGTATAAATTGTGCGGTCAGAAACTCTCCTAAAAAAAATAGCAGTGTAGCTGCAGAAAGGAACAAGCTGCAACTGATAAAGAGAGAAACGATTTTGCCTAACCATTTTCCTAACAGTCTTTCATTCATTTCGACTAGCGTCATATTGGGAAAACGAACTCCAAGGGTGTGATACAACCACATAATCAATAATCCAATTATGATGCCAAGAATAACGGAAATCCACGCATCTTGTCTTGCATAAGAAATTAATCTTTCCGGTGCATTTAAGATCGTACTTCCGATTGTTACTAGTATGACTAATATTGTAAATTGAGCAACCGATATTTTACCGTCCTTCTGCATTGTTTTTTATCCTTTTCATTTATTTAATCTGGTTAAAAAAATAGATAATTGTCAGTTTATATTTTCTTCAAAAAATGGAAATATTATTCTCTGATAGAAATCGTAGATAATGATATTGGGGAATTATCCAATAAACGTTTTCCATTATAGAATGTTTAAATAAATGGAGAGGGTCGTAATCCATGACACAGAGAATAAAAATTTTTTTTTTATTGATTGCAATTTTATTACTCACTACAGGCTGTTGGAATCGACGAGAATTAAATGAACTTGCTATAACTCTGGCTATGGGAATCGATCGCAGTACAGATGGACAATATCTTGTAACTGCCCAAGTAGTGAATCCAGGGGAAATTACTGATAAAGCAAGAGGAAATGCACCGGTAATCATCTTTCAAGCTAAGGGAAAAACCCTACTAGAGGCATTTCGAAAAATGACCAAAGAAGCTCCAAGGAGAATTTATCCTTCACATCTCCGAATCCTGGTGATTGGAGAGGAATTAGCAAAAGAAGGGATCGGAAAACCATTAGATCTCCTTTCAAGAGATTGGGAAATGCGATCAGATTTTTACATTGCTGTAGCTAAGGGACGGATGGCAGAAGATGTACTAAAGGTGCAAACATCTTTAGTCAGAATACCGGCCAATAAAATGTTTAATACTCTTGAAGTCTCAGCAAAAGCATGGTCCGCAACTAGATATGTGACGTTAGATGAACTAATTGCAAATATGGTAAGTGAAGGGAAACAGGCTGTGTTAACTGGTATCCATATAAAGTTAGAAGGCGAAAATGGAACTTCCGCCAGCAACCAAAATGTAGAAACAATCAATCCGCCTGCTAGGTTGTTTTTTCAAGAATTAGCGGTTTTTGACGGGGATAAATTAATAGGTTGGTTAAATGAAGTTCAAAGTAAAACGTATACGATTGTTACCAATCTTGAACAAGGTTCTGTTGGGGCTGTTCCATGTCCGAATGGCGGGAAATTCGTTTTTCAAATAACGGATTCAGAATCGAAAGTGAAGGGGAAAATACGAAATGGAAAACCTGAAATTGATGTAAATGTGCGTGTGGATGGCAAAGTAGCTGAAGTACAATGCGGTATTGACTTGAAAAAATCAAAATCGATTCGTCAGTTAGAGAAAATCTACGAAACTGGAACGAAAAAAATGATTCAAACGGCCATAAAACAAGTTCAAGAAAAAAATAAAGTTGACATTTTTGGATTTGGAGAAGCGATTCATAGGGCGGATCCCAATGCATGGGAAAAACTAAAAATAGATTGGGATAAAAAATTCGAGGACTTGAAGGTAAATATTAAAATAGATGGAAAAATCCGTGGTATCGGAACAAGTGGAAATTCATTTGTCAAAGACATAAAGTAATTTTGTTTGATCATACAGCAGTATCCGAATTCTTGCGGTACTGAGAGGGGGGCAGTTGATGAGTTTATTTAAGAAACCGAAAATTAAAAACAGCTTGGACCTGTTCAAGTTAGAGAAAGATGATCAAGGTACAAAGAAAGAAAATAACTATTTAAAACATAGTCTTGAAGAAAACAAAAACTATGTACAAAAAATACTCGGAAATAGCAACGACATCGTGTTTAGGGAAATACAGATTGGGAAAGAGGAATCTGTTAAAGCAGGCATTTTCTATACGGATGGATTAGCAGATACGGATGCCATTCAACATTTTGTTCTAGAACCGATAATGTTAGAAATCGATTTCGAAACTGATTTATCCCCTTCTCCAACAATGAATTTATTAAAAGTATTAAAGGAACAAATTCTCACAGTTGGTTCAATAAGAGATGTTACGGAGTACAGCTCTCTTTTCAATTCATTATTATCAGGGGATCTTATTCTTTTATTAGACGGACAATCTCAAGGATTCATCATCAGTGTGCGTGGCTGGAAAGAACGGAGTGTAACTGAGGCCACCTCTGAAACGGTCGTTCGGGGACCAAAGGAAGGCTTCACGGAGTGCATCCGAACGAATACGGCATTAATTCGCCGAAAGATAAAATCACCGAATCTATGGATGGCTACAAAGAACATTGGGGAAATGACCAAAACAGATGTCGCAATTATGTATATCAATGGAATTGCAAATGAAAAGGTGGTCCAGGAAGTTCACGAGCGTCTAGACCGGATTGACATTGATGGCATATTGGAAAGTGGTTATATTGAGGAATTAATTCAAGATAAAACCTACAGTCCGTTTCCAACTATCTATTATTCAGAACGGCCTGATGTGATTTCTGCTGACCTCCTAGAAGGAAAAGTCGCCATAATAGTGGATGGGTCACCGAATGTGTTGATTGTTCCAGCACTGTTCGTTTCTTTTTTACAAGTGGCAGAAGACTATTATCAGCGTGCCGATATAAGTACTCTTATTCGAATGCTTCGCTTTTTTAGTATTATGATCGCACTTTTGGCACCATCTTTATATATAGCTATTACTACATATCATCAGGAAATGATACCCACCGAACTGTTGATTAATCTTGCTGCCCAACGCGAGGGTGTACCCTTCCCAGCATTTATTGAGGCTCTAATGATGGAGGTAGCATTTGAAATTTTACGGGAAGCTGGTTTACGAATGCCAAGGGCTATAGGCTCAGCAATTTCTATAGTAGGCACATTAGTCATTGGTACTGCAGCAGTTGAGGCTGGAATCGTTTCGGCTGCCATGGTCATTGTTGTGGCAATCACAGCGATTTCCAGCTTTATACTTCCTTCCGTCGCCATGTCCATGTCACTGCGAGTCCTTCGGTTCCCCATGATGGGGCTTGCTGCTTCATTCGGTTTAGTCGGTATACTTGTCGGATTAATATCACTTATCCTTCATATGTGCAGCCTGCGTTCCTTTGGGATTCCATATATGAGTCCTCTGGGTCCATTAATCCCTCAAGACTTAAAGGATACAATTATCCGTGTACCTTGGTGGGGGATGTTTTCACGGCCACGTCTTATCAGTCAAAAAAACATAAGCCGAGAACATAATTCGGCACCAAAACCCCCTCAAGATAAAATCTAATGACTTTAATTACCTATAATGGAGTAAGGAGCTGACGACCTAGTGGCTGTTGCAGGCATCTTAGTTATTTCCGCTGTAATTATAGCGTTTGATGTACCTCATTTGTTGAGAAAAAAATTAAAAAAAGAGCTATGGATTTTTTCTATTCTTCTGCTATTTGGAACCGTGCTAAGTATTGCACAAGCTCTGGGTATGAGGTTGCCTAATCCACTAGATTGGTTAACAGTCCTTTTTAAACCATTTGCCAGCATGATAGAGAATTTATTAAAGTGACCGTTTGGCGCATGCCTTTTTTAGGTATAGTTTAATTGTTATGGAATTTGATTTCTGCTACAATTAATGCCATAAGTAGAGGTGAATCTTATGCCAAAAGGTGAAGGAAAAGTAGTTGCGCAAAACAAAAAGGCTTACCATGATTATTTTATCGAAGAAACCTATGAAGCGGGAATTGTCCTGCAGGGGACCGAGATTAAGTCAATTCGTGGGGGAAAAGTGAATCTTAAGGATGCCTATGCACGGATTCAAAATGGGGAAGCCATACTTTTCGGAATGCATGTCAGTCCGTATGAACAAGGGAACATTTTCAATCATGACCCGTTACGAACCCGAAAGCTATTACTCCATAAGCGCGAAATTAATAAACTAATCGGTGAAACAAAAGAAGCAGGTTATGCGCTTGTTCCATTAAAGCTATACTTAAAAAATGGGTTTTGCAAAGTGTTAATTGGGCTTGCGAAAGGGAAGAAGAATTACGATAAGCGGGAATCCTTGAAGCAAAAAGAGGCCAAGCGTGAAATTGAACGAGCTTTCCGCGATCGTCAGAAGATGTAATCGGAGTGAACTGGAAATTATTTTACAGTTACTTACAATTGAAAAATGCGGACAGTATGTTATAATAAGTTTGTCGCTAAGTTAGCGATGAGATACTTTGCTCAAGGACAATTGTCTGAGCATCCTAACGTCTACAGCTTTAATCTTTGATTAGATTGCAGCTCCTTTTATTATGGGGACGCTACGGATTCGACAGGGGTAGTTTGAGCTTAGGTCGCGAGTCGAGGGGATCGGCCTCGTTAAAACGTCAAAGCCATAACTGGCAAAACTAACAACAACCTCGCTTTCGCAGCTTAATACTGCATAGCGGTTCCTCCCTCCATTGCCCATGTGGTAGGGTAAGGGACTCACTCTAAGTGGGCTACGCCGGATTCCACCGCCTGAGGATGAAGGAAGAGAACAACCAGGCTAGCTGACCGGACGCCGGTCGATAGGCATATGGCCTCAGCGAAACACCAATATATCGACTACACTCGTAGAAGCTTAAGTGGCGATATCTTTGGACGTGGGTTCGATTAGTAATTAGTCGCCTTGTGTGGTAACACACGAGTGAAAATCTGGCTTTATCGGTGAAACCTAAGTCACATCAATGTGATAGGGCAATGCCGAGCGGTATGTGGAGTAATCCAACAGCCGTGTATCGACTTATAGGCTGCCATGGACGTGGTAGTACTAGGATGCGAAATCCCGCCTTGAAGAGGCAAATATATGATTCGCATAAGACGCCAGAGGACCTGTTTGATGACAGGTTCAAGATATAGTCAGTGCCATGACGAAAGCATGGAAGAGCACGTCCCACCGTCTCCACTACATAGTGGAAAGAAAAGATCAGCAGAGATGCTGGTTTTTTTTATATCTGGAAAAAAGCTATCCTTCCTCTTTTAACAAGGAAGGATAGCTTTTTGTCTTAATCGGTCTTTATGCTAATGATTCATGTTATTCATATTCATATTGTTCATCTGCGGCATTCCCTGCGCAGGGGCGAAGGCATTAAGCAGTTGATTCATATCCTGTTGGGCCAGCTGTGGAACCTGATAATAGTGATGTTTATTTTGATAAATCGAGATTTCATAGGCCATTTCAATGCAATTCGGAACCGAGTCTGCTAGTACCCGACGAACGACCGGGTTGGTCACTTCTAAAGCGGCCATTGTCTTCATCGATGCCCCTGATTTTACACAGCCAAGCATCATGCTGGAAACGCATGCATCCGTAAGCTCTGAAACGGATTGCGCAGGCTTTTTCGGCTGGGATGGTTTTAACCCATAAACAAAATCATTTCCTTGATTCATTTTATAGCTCTGTGTTGGTTTAGAAGGATTCTGTCCAGATTTGAAACATTCGACCGTAATGTTATATTCATCCTGCATAAATTGATATTGGCGATCCAGAATATCGAGTAATTCTGGGTCTTTTACATGTGGACGTAATAACATGTATTGATCCAATGCCCCAATTGCTCCTGATAACACTTCATGGACATCAAACACTTCATGACCGCCGTGATTTAATTGTTGAGGAACATTTCCTGTATGCATATTTTGGTGCATAATCCCCTGTTGATTTTGCATCATTTTGAATTCCCTCCTAAAGGTAGTGGCATAACCATATTTATTATGTTTCAAGAAAGATGAGTTATGCTCGTAAATACTGTCAATAAACAGTGAGTGAATTGTTACAATTCATAAATTAATTCCGAATAGTTAGGTATTAAAAGCTCTTGTTCGCGTCAATAATGACAGTAGTTAAGGAACTAGGGGTGCTTACGATGAAAGAGGAATTAAAGATTTTTTATCATATTTTTACAACTACCAAAGATGCGATTGAAAAATTTATGAATATGCTGGACCCGGTTATTCAGAATGCCACCGATGACCACGAACGGCTTTATTATCATCATATTTTTGAAGAAGAGGAGCAGAGGCTTTCTCGTTTAGTTGAGCTCATTCCACTTATTAGTAAGTTTGAAAATGAAAAAGATGAGAAGGATTTTGCGCCGACCAATAATGAGTTTAATCGGCTTCTTCAAGAGCTAAATCTTGAAAAGTTCGGATTACATAATTTTGTGGAGCACCTGGATTTAGCGCTATTTCGCTTTACTGACGAAGAACGAAGCAACTTGCTGAACCAATTACGGGAAGTATCCTATCAGGACTATCAGCAAGTCAAAGCGATGTTGATCGACATCAATAAAAGGTTTGATAATGACTACGTCGACCCGCATGCCCATCATGATCACGACCATGATCACTTAGACCGGTCAGGTAACACACATACAGCAGCCCCAGTTGTGTCTCCAGCTAAATATAAAAAGGGGTTTACGGTGGGGAGCTTAATTTAGGTATTTTTTACATAAGAATTTATACGAATATTGGTGTTTGGCGAAATAAATGGTGAATTTGGCGAAATCCCTTTTAAGTTTGGCGAAATCATTTCCAGACTTCGCGAAATCCAAGCTGAAATCGGCGGAATAACAATCCAACTTGGCGAAATCATCAGACACCACTTACCAATCCCTATTCGAAAAAATAACCACTTGAACAAGAGAGGAAAAACAATGAGCAAATTGCACTTATATCCAGATTCACCGTTAAATGAAGTAGAATTCAGCCAATTAGATCAAACTGTCATTGAGTCAGCACGCAGACAGTTAGTCGGCCGGCGCTTTATTGAACTATATGGTCCGCTTGGACGAGGCATACAGAGTATCCCAAATGATATCTTTTTTGAAAATATGGAAGCAAAAATGGATTTTCAAGGCTCCTTTGAGACGATTGTCGAATCCAGCAAACGAGTAAATCACACGATTCCTTTACTTTATAAGGATTTCGTCCTCTATTGGCGTGATATCGAACAGACGAAGACACTCGATATTCCGATTGATTTTTCATCAGCTGCCAACGCTGCTCGAGACGTAGCTAACCTGGAGGATCAGATGATTTTTCATGGGGCAAGAGAGTTTGATATCCCGGGATTAATGAATGTCCAAGGCAGGCTGACGCACTTAATTGGGGAATGGTATGAATCCGGAGCAGCTTTTCATGATATAGTCGATGCTAGAAATAAACTGCTCGAAATGAATCATCATGGTCCGTTTGCGCTTGTCCTATCACCGGAACTCTACTCCCTAATCCATCGAGTCCATAAAGACACCAATGTGTTAGAAATTGAACATATCCGAGAGTTAGTGACTGATGGGGTGTTCCAATCGCCCGTTTTGAAAGGGAGAACAGGTGTCATCCTTAACACTGGACGAAACAACTTAGACCTTGCCGTTTCCGAAGATTTTGATACAGCCTACTTGGGCGTGGAAGGGATGAACCACCCGTTCCGTGTATATGAAACAGCGGTATTAAGGATTAAGCGGCCTGGGGCTATTTGCACACTAGAAGCAATCGAGGATTAATCCAGTGAACCATCGAGTTTTTACAGTAGGCTCGCTCATTCCTGGAAAAATTGTGCCTGTTATGAAACCTCCTACTCGGACTCATGTTGAAAAAAGAGAAACTACGAGACAATCCGGTGAAAGCAAAACGAATCTAGAAAAAATAATCGTGGTTCAAGGGTCGAATAAATTTGAAATCGCCCCGGAAAAGGGAAAATTACTTGATGCTGCTCTAAAACAGGGCAAGGCCATCAAATATAAATGCCAAAAAGGAACCTGCGGACAATGTACGGTGCAAGTTCTTCAAGGTCCAGGCTTGTCCAAACCGAATGAACAAGAGCATAAAAAACTTGGCCCTGAAGTAAGCAACGGCTATCGATTAGCCTGCCAAGCGGTCATCCTATAGACAAAAAAACGAGGTCCACTGTTGAAGTGAGACCTCGTTTTTATTAAGCATATAATTGCACTAATTTATCTTCAACTGGGAATGGAAGCGAGATATTGTGGTTTTTTAATTCTTTCACACTAATATCACGCACAAGTTTCAACGCTTCTTTTTTGAAAGAGGTAGTAACAAAACCGTTATTCACTTCACATAGCTTCTGTAAATACTTCAATGTATCATGGAGCAAATACTGTTTAATATAAGTATTATTCAGCTGGCAAATTAATTTGTGCTGCAAGCCTTTGATTACAGCAATCTGATCAACATGTGTAATCACATTCGCGCCATCTTGGTCAATAAAACCAACAGATACATAATGACCTTTTGAGAGATCAACATTCGTAAACACGGGGTTTAGATAGGTTTCACCCGATGATAACCGAATCGAATCAGCTTCAGCCGCACCGCCAATTTTCCGTTGATTAGAAATAACCGTGTGAATATCCTTCAACCCATATAGCATGTTAAACATGTTGAATCCCCCTCCAATATAATCTCTGTACCTTTATATTAAAGATAATGAGAATCATTGTCAATGGGTGTCAGGCACCAAAATGTGGAAGGTGTTTGAAACAAAATAACTGAACTCTAGTTTACAAATATAAGAATATTATCTTGTAAATGAAATTGTAATATTTTCATAGTTTGGTAACACTTTGGTCAAAACATCGTCTATAATGGAGGTAGTAAATATAAAAAACATCGAAGAGGGATTGATCAATGGGGAATCTGAGAAGCAATTGGTCGAAGGGAACGATAATTGCCGTCGTTGTTGTTACTTTTTTATTTGCGGGGATCTTCGTTAGTAATTATTTTCAAGCAAAAGCAGCGAGCAAAGAATCTAATAATCTTCAAAAAAATAAGGATACTAATCTGCCTGTGAAAAAAAGTGTAAGCCCAGAAACAATTGTACGAAATACGAAGGACTTAAAGTCGGAAAAAGAGCGAATGCAAAAACAACAAGAAGAAGCATTACATCAGAGGAACGAGCAAGAACGTGAGATTAGTAAGGTGCCCAATAATCGTACTCCTGATACGGAGGCACAACCCACCACAAAAGATAAAACTTCTTCTCAACCACCGTCAAAGAAATCTAATGCAGCTCCAGATAAAGCAAACATTACACAACTAAGAAATAGTGGAAAGAAAATAGTTTATTTAACCTTTGATGATGGTCCTGCACCCTTTTCCGGACAAATCATCAAACAACTCGAGAAGTATCAATTTAAAGCTACATTCTTTATGATTGATGGGAATATTAAGAGATATCCTGAATCAGTCAAATTAATGGTTGAATCAGGCGAAACGATTGGACTACATAGTGTCTCTCACAGTCAAAAGGAATTTTATAAATCTAAAGAAACCGTGCTGAGTGAACTAAACCAAAACCGTCACACCTTAAAGAAGGTATCAGGTGTCAATTCTTATATCATGAGAACTCCTTATGGCAGTGCCCCAAAGATGACAGACGAGTATAAACAGGCTGTGAAGGAAAAGGGGTATATAATGTGGGATTGGAATATTGATAGTAAGGATTGGTATTATAAGGATAAACGCTATGTAAATAGTGTTATTGATCAAATTGAACAGATGAAACATCATAATGGACCACTTGTCATCCTTTTACATGAGCGAAAGGAAACACTAGCCCATTTGCCAAAGCTTCTAGACTATTTAAAGGAACATGGGTATGAGGGAAAACCCATTGAAAAATCAACTGAGCCAGTCCAATTTTAAAACAGACAATATATCTGTAGATTTGGTATAATCAATTTATTGTAATAAAATTCTTATGTAAATATAGCGAATATAATGGGGATCGATAATAGCCTATGATCAATAAATTACTTCAGAGTACAGGGTTCAAGAGAATATCTATTTTTGTCTTAATTGCCATCTTAATTTATGCCATGAAGTCAATGATCAACTTAATCTTGCTTACGTTCATTTTTACCTTTTTGATGGATCGGTTAGTGTATTTCATAGAAGGAAAAATACCGATTAACCGAAAGTTGATTGTTGTTATTTCGTATGCAAGTATTGTTGGTTTGCTTTCTTATGGTTTGGTCATGTACCTGCCTATGATTGCAGGTGAAATCACCGCATTAATCAAGCAGTTGACTGCTTTTTATACAGCAAAGCACGATAACTTGGTCCTGAATTATATTGTCAGTCGAATGGAAGAAATTAAAATCTCAAGTTACTTAGAGCAAGGAGTTACCTTTGTATTTAAGTACTTTACGGATATTAGTAAAATTGGTTTACAAATTTTATTAGCTCTGTTAATGAGTTTGTTCTTCTTATTAGAAAAACCGCGTTTGATTGAATTTACGAAGAAATTTAGAACTAGTAAAGTTGCATCTATTTACACTGAAGTGGAATTTTTTGCTCGAAAGTTTGTGGGTACATTTGGTAAAGTAATTGAAGCCCAACTAATCATAGCTGTTGTGAACTGTATTTTAACCACCATCTCCTTATGGATATTGGATTTCCCACAGCTTGGCGGATTATCCATCATGATTTTTGTTTTGGGTCTGATCCCCGTTGCAGGTGTCATTATTTCATTGATTCCACTTACAATCATTGCCTATAGTATCGGCGGTATGGCCACTGTTCTTTACGTGGGCATTGCAATAATGATTATTCATGGCATCGAAGCCTATATTTTAAATCCAAATTTAATGAGTTCAAAAACAAATCTACCGGTTTTCTATACATTCCTTGTATTGATCTTCTCCGAGCACTTTTTTGGTGTGTGGGGCTTGATCGTTGGGATTCCCGTCTTTGTTTTCCTATTGGATGTGTTAGAAGTAACTGAGAGTAAGAAGGTTAAATAAAAAAGCCCATGGTATGGGCTTTTTTTGTTTATACTAGAGGTATGAAGGATAAGGGGGAAATCACATGAGCGAATGTAAACTTAACCATAGCCAGGAAGATGTAAAAAGTAAGTATGAATCACAAGCGTCCTTTCTTCCGGAAGAGATGAAGCCATTATTTAATCAATTCTTTGAAAAAGAACATACACAGGACCTCTTAAATGAGGTATTTCATTTGCTTAAAAAGTACGATTTAGCTACCAAAGAAGAACAAGAAACCAGAAACAACCGCTTATTTTTGGTACTGAGGAATCTGTAATTATTGAGGGCCCTATTGAAAAATAGGGCCCTGATTATTCCTTGTTGTAAAAAGTTAGTTATAATGAAATAGGTTATTTTTGAAAATATTAAGAAAATCAAACTTTATTTAGGAAAAGAGGATATAATGAGCGAACTTCTACAATTACTAAAACGCGGCAATAAATCCGCCTTATTGGCAGCAATCATTAATACGATTATTTCCATTATTAAAGGGATCGCCTTTATGTTTACAGGCAATGTGGCGATGTTTGCAGAAACGATGCACAGCCTTGGTGATGCTGCAAACCAGTTTTTCGTGTTTGTCGGCTCTGCCTTAAGTAAAAAGGCACCGACCGAAAAATATCCTAATGGCTTTGGCCGTTTAGTCAACCTTGTTCTTTTGGGTGCCGTATTAATCGTCGGAATTATGGCATTTGAAACCATTAAAGAAGGGTACCACCATGTCGTCCATCCGACAGAGTCTAGCGGTTTTGTCATTAACCTGGTCGTGTTAGCTGTTGCAACCCTTCTAGAGACCTTTGTTTTATTTAAAGCAATGAAAGAGATTTTACATGATATTGAGGTTGAGGCAACTGGACTTCAAGTGTTTACAAAAAGCTTGGCCAATTTAGGAAAAGCTAAACCTGCAACAAAACTGGTTTTTATGGAAGACCTAGTTGCAACCATGGGTGGTTTATTAGCGATTATAGCGGTCGTCATTTCGCATTATTCACCATTCCATCAAATTGAAGGGCTTGCCTCTATGCTGATAGGAGTAATGATGTTCTTTGTAGTTGGCAGGGTCTTTTTGGATAATGCAGCAGGGGTCCTTGGTCAAGCAGATGAAGAAATGGAAAACAAAATTGGCACACTTGTGATGGAGGATCCTGATGTTAAAGATATTCAAGGAATCACCGTCATTAAAGAGGGTGAGGACCTGCATGTAGAATTAGAAATCGAAGTCGATCCAAAATTAACAGTGGCTGCAGCAGATGATATCAAAGATCGATTAGAAGAAAAAATCATGGCAGAAAAAGGCGTCGTTGATGTGACGATTGAGATTGACGAGGAAGATGAAGTGATGACTTGGAAGGAACGAAGTGGATCGACCGCCAATTAGAGAATGCCCCCACCGTAGAAAAAAACATAATTGGACTTTCTTCGGTCTTAACAGAACGAATAAAGCCGTTTTTAAGTGGAATTCTATTCTGTAAGGATAATTAGGGGGGAACTAAGGGTGGAACACAATATACGGTTAACAAGTGCGGAAATCGGGGGATTATGGGCTACGTATATTCAGGAGAATATGTCAGTTTGTTTAATTATCTATTTTCTTCATCACAATCAAGATGAGGAGATTAAAAAAATTCTTCAACAGGCATATGAAATATCTGAGGGCCATATTCAGAAGATCACGACCATTTTAAATAAGGAAGGCATTCCAATTCCTGATGGATTTTCTGAAAAGGATCTTAATTTATCTGCCCCGCCATTATTTTATGATATGTTTGGCCTCAGTTTTATTTATATGATGAGCCGCATGAGTATGATTAACACCGGTTTTATTACGGCAAATGTAGCTAGAAAAGATGTGAGGGATTTCTTTGTTACGATGGTCCAGCAAACTTCCTTGTTATACCAGGAATCCACAAATCTTATGCTTTCGAAAGGAACCTATGACCGTCCGCCGATGATCCCCTATCCGAAAGATGTGAAATACATTGAAAAACTGTCTTATTTAAGTGGATTTGGGAAGAAAAGACCGTTAAACGTGGCTGAAATTACAGAAATTCATTTTAATACCGAACGGAATTATTTTTCAATCCTCCTATGTACGGGATTACTTCAGGTGGTATCAGACAAGGAGATCCATCATTATATTGAGGAAGGTAAGAAAATATCTGAAAAGCAAATCAAAACCTTTAACGATATCCTTTTGAAAGAGGAGCTGCTTGGGAATGTTTCAACAAGTATGGAAGTGACAGATTCTACAGTTTCTCCTTTTTCAGATAAGCTTGTGGTCACACTTTTCCATTCATTGAACGCTATAGATATTACCCTTATTGGGCATGCATTGTCATTGTCAATGAGATCAGATTTGGCTTCCTATTATCAAAAGTACATTCTGGAAATTATGGTTTATTCGGCTAAAGGTTTTGATCTTATGGTTGATCGAGGTTGGGCCCAACTGCCGCCGCATGCACCAAGTCGAAGGGATCTCCAGAAATTATAAGAAGGTTCGCGAATTTCGCGAACCTTTTTTGTATTGTCTAGCTATTGCGCCCAGTGGCTCGGGTCATAAGCCCCGTATCAAGACGCTTCCGCTTTTCTTATTCCCATGGTTTATGTACTGTTAGTACGCTTGCGAGGTCTTTGCTGCTTGTTCTGTGTTCTTTCCGCTTGGCTGCTCTTTCTTTTCCTGTTTCAAACAGCTTTTTTTCTTCTTCCGTTTCGGGGATGATACCTGGCACCTTTGTTGGCTTGCCGTTGTCATCTAATGCGACAAAAGTTAAAAATGCGGTGGCTGCAATTTTTCTCTCGCCTGACATGAGATTCTCCGCGATTACTTTAACGAAAATCTCCATCGATGAGGTTCCTGTAGAAGAAACGTACGTTTCAATGCATACAGAATCCTTTGGTGTAATCGGACTAAGAAAGTCGACCGAATCAATTGAAGCCGTGACACACTCCGCTCTTGAATGTCTGACCGCAGAAATGGAGGCGATCATATCGATATCGCTGATTAACTTCCCGCCAAACAAAGTATTATGGTTATTTACATCATTAGGAAAAATCCTGCTCGTTCTTACCACCCGAGTCTCATTACATGTTTTTGCTTCCATCCTAATCCCTCCTGAAATGTCCTTGTTAATTTACCCATTTTACTATTTTCTCACCGTTTTAGTGAAATCTAAACATTTGTGGTACATTAGTTAATATATAGATTGTTTGTCAGGAGGTACAGTAATGAGTTTACAAGCACAGATTATGAAGGATTTAAATGTGAGACCGAAGATACAACCACAAGAGGAAATTAGAAAACGGATCGATTTTTTAAAAAATTACCTGTTAAAGACGAAGGCCAAGGGCTATGTACTGGGAATAAGCGGGGGGCAGGATTCATCACTGGCTGGGCGACTCGCCCAACTAGCGGTGGAGGAGCTTCGGAATGAAGGGACAGAAGCTTTGTTTATCGCTGTCCGTCTGCCATATGGCGTCCAGCAGGATGAGGAAGATGCTAAAAGGTCGTTAGCTTTTATTCGCGCCGACCGGGAGACAGTCTTTAACATTAAATCAGCAGTAGATGAAGTCCAAAAAGAATATGATGCCAGCTATCAAGGGGCACCGTTAAGTGATTATCAAAAGGGAAATGTCAAGGCGAGGATGAGAATGATTGCTCAATATGCAGTCGGCGGCATGGAAGGTCTGCTGGTGATTGGCACAGACCATGCAGCGGAAGCAGTAACAGGTTTCTATACGAAGTACGGTGATGGCGGGGCAGATATTCTTCCGCTGAGCGGATTATCAAAGCGGCAGGGGAAAGTCCTATTAAAAGAACTAGGTGCCGACGAACGCTTATATTTAAAAACACCTACGGCGGACCTTCTGGATCAAAAGCCTGGTCAGGCCGACGAAACAGAATTAGGGATTACTTACGATGAACTTGATGACTATTTGGAAGGGAAGTCCGTTTCAAAAGAGGTTGCTGATAAAATAGAAAAACGCTACCTAATGACAGAACATAAACGCCAACTGCCAACAACGATGTTCGATGAGTGGTGGAAATAATCTACAGACAGGAGACTGCTACATGAGCAGTCTCTTTTATATTCGAAAAATTTATTGGATGTCTGACTAATTCACCACTCTAATACTTTATTAGAATAAAATTTCCATTGACACAATCCTGTCCGGGTTCTATATTTATAAAGCAAATTAATATTTATTCAACAAAACACTAAAAGATCATTATTTTAAAATAAATCACACGGATTAAAGAGAGGGATTACACCATGGGGAACGCTAATAAATTAGGATTTTGGGTATTAACCGCTCTTGTTGTCGGAAACATGGTCGGGTCAGGGATATTTATGCTGCCAAGCTCGCTTTCTGAAGCAGCTAGTCCTGCTGGTGTCATCTCAGCATGGCTTGTAACAGGACTTGGTGTATTAATGACCGCTCTTGTATTTGGTAACCTTGCGATCAGAAAACCAAATATAACTGGCGGTCCACAAATTTATGCGAAGGAACTGTTTAAAGCAGGATCACATGCTTCCACTTTATCAGGTTTTATGTCATCTTGGGGATACTGGATAGGTAATCTAGCTGGGAATGTTGCCATGATTACCACCTTTGCGGGTTATTTATCAACCTTTTTCCCTATTTTAACAAGCCAAGCAGACTGGTTTACGATTGGCGGATTTACACTTAAGGTCGGTAATGGATTAACTTTTCTTGTCTGTTCCCTGCTGCTATGGGGAACTCACTTCATCATCCTGCGAGGAATGGAAAGTGCGGGAAAGTTGAATTTTATAGCAACTGCAGCGAAGGTTGCCGGATTCTTTATTTTCATTCTTGTCGGCTTATTTGCCTTTCAAAAAAGCAATATCCTTCCATTTATGGCCGTTAGAATGGATGAGGCCGGCCATACGATTGGCATGATGAGCCAAATAAAGAATGCTGCTGTTAATACCTTGTGGGCATTTATTGGTGTGGAATCTGCCGTTGTGTTTGCATCTCGTGCGAAAAAACAAATGGATGTGAAACGTGCGACAATCCTGGGCTTATTTATCGCTCTTGGAATTTACATCGGTATCAGCACTTTAGTGATGGGAATGTTAGATCAAAACACGCTTATCCATTCAGATAAGCCGCTCATTGATGCCATTTCATCCGTTTTAGGACCAATTGCCGGGAAAGTTTTAGCCGGGATTGGGTTAATTAGCTTGTTTGGTTCAACGATTGGCTGGTTAATGCTAAGTGCGGAAGTCCCTTATCAAGCGGCAAAGCAGGGATTATTCATTCCGGCATTTAAAAAAGAAAACAAAAAAGGTCTGCCATTATTTTCTATGATTGTTTCGAATGGTTTAGGTCAACTGTTTATCTTTTCAACGGTTTCAAAATCCATTTCTGACGCCTTTGGATTTGTCATTGTTATTGCAACGTTAGCATACTTGGTACCTTACTTTATCTCCTCCGTCTATCAATTGAAATTAGTTGTAACCGGGGAGACCTATAATGGCGATCGTTCGAGAATTACAGACGGTCTGATTGCCCTACTTTCCACTATTTATTCTGTATGGGTGATTATCGCTGGAACGGCAGATATTAAAACCTTCACTTACGGAATGATTTTACTAGCGAGCGGTATCCTCTTTTATGGTCCACTGTTGAGAAGAAAAAAGGAAGTAATGGTCGAACGCAAAAAAGCTTTATCAGCATAATATTTTATTTAACCTATCAGAACGCCTCTGATAGGTTTTATTTTGTAAATTAGGGGTAAAATAATGATAATTTCGATAAGAACAATCAAAATTAGGGGGCTACATCAGTGAAAAAACTTACCATCATCTTTGCATTATTATTAGTTTTTATGTTTGTCCTGTCAGCTTGCGGCAAGGATAATGCCGATAAAGATAAAAACAAAGCTGACAACAAGACTGCTGAAAAGGCAGATAAAGATTTATTGAAAAAGGTAAAAGATGAGGGAACATTATTAATAGGTACAGAAGGTACATATCCACCATTCACTTTCCATGACACTAGCGGCAATCTAACTGGATTTGACGTGGACCTTGCGAAAGAGGTAGCTAAACGTATTGGGGTAAAACCTGAATTTAAAGAAACACAGTGGGATGCGATGTTTGCAGGATTAGATGCCAAGCGTTTTGATATGATTGCTAACGAAGTTGGGATTCGCCCAGACCGTCAAGAGAAGTATGATTTCTCTGATCCATATATCACATCCGCAGGTGTCCTGATTGTCCATAAAGATAACAATAAAGTCAAAGCCTTTGAAGATATTAAAGGTCTAAATGCAGCTCAATCATTGACAAGTAATTACGCAGATATGGCAAAGAAATATGGGGCTAAACTAGTTGGAGTGGATGGTTTTCAGCAAGCAGTGGAGCTCCTTGCTCAAAAACGTGTCGATGTGACGATTAATGATAAGCTTTCATTTTTAGATTACAAAAAACAGAAGCCTGATGCGCCAATTAAGGTTGTGGCAACTGCTAATGATGCTTCTTCCAGCGGGTTCATGTTTAGAAAGAATAGCGACACACTCGTAGATGAAGTAAACAAGGCGCTAAAAGAAATAATTGACGATGGCACCTACAAAAAAATCTCTGAGAAATGGTTTGGTGAAGATGTACTTAAATAGTATTTTTGCTGACCCAGAAAGAATGGACAGGTTAATTGAGATTGCAAAGACTTCCCTCCAGCCGCTGCTGGAGGGTGCTGTTATGAATACCATTCCATTAACCATCATTTCATTTATAATTGGGATTATTTTGGCTGTGCTCACCGCGCTTGCCCGAATTTCTCACGGAAAACTATTTCAAGGAATTGCCAGGGTATATGTTTCAGCCATTCGCGGAACACCATTACTTGTTCAGTTATTCATAATTTTCTATGGACTTCCTAATATAGGAGTTACCTTGGATCCATTTATATCCGCAATCATTGGTTTTTCCCTAAGTGTTGGGGCCTATGCTTCAGAAATTATTCGGGCTGCAATTATCTCCATTCCTAAGGGACAATGGGAAGCAGCTTATTCAATTGGAATGACCTACAACCAGGCATTGAAAAGAATCATCCTGCCGCAGGCAACAAGAGTATCTATACCGCCATTATCGAATTCTTTTATTAGTCTTGTAAAAGACACTTCACTTGCATCAGTTGTCCTTGTAACAGAGATGTTTCGCCGGGCTCAAGAAATTGCTTCAACTACTTATGAATTTTTATTGGTATATGTAGAAGCAGCGCTAATTTATTGGGTTATTTGTTTTTTCCTTTCGATCTTGCAAGGATCCTTGGAAAAGAGAATGGACCGGTATACGTCTTAATGAGGGAGTTATACGATGATTTCAATTAAAGGATTATATAAGCAATTTGGTCAATTAGAGGTCTTAAAAGGGATCGACCTTCTCGTTGAAAAGGGAAAAGTGGTTGTTGTCATCGGTCCATCCGGTTCAGGTAAAACCACGATGCTCCGCTGTTTAAATGTACTCGAAACTCCGAATCAAGGAGTCATTTCCATTGAGGGACAGAGCTTGGACTTTTCGAAAAATGTCCCGAAAAAACAAATCTCCTCGTTCCGTCGCTTAACCGGAATGGTTTTTCAAAGCTATAATCTGTTCCCGCACAAGACTGCACTTCAAAATGTTATGGAAGGGCCGATTATTGTCAAAGGGGAGAGGAAAGAGGAGGCACGGAAAAAAGCCCAGGCACTCCTTGAAAAAGTTGGACTAGGTGATAAGCAGGATTATTTTCCCGCTCAGCTTTCCGGCGGTCAGCAGCAACGTGTGGGTATTGCCCGGGCACTTGCCATGGAACCGGAAGTGATGCTCTTTGATGAGCCTACTTCTGCACTTGATCCCGAACTTGTCGGTGAGGTGTTAAAAGTTATGAAGGACCTGGCTAGGGAAGGCATGACAATGATTGTGGTCACCCATGAAATGCGCTTTGCCCGTGAAGCGGCAGATGAGGTTATTTTCATGGATCAAGGTGTGATTGTCGAGAGGAACAAGCCAGAAGAAATCTTCACCAATCCAAAAGAAGAACGAACGAAGAAGTTCTTGAATATGATTCAATAAGGTGTTGTAGCTAAATGCTATGGCACTTTTTTATTTTGTAAGACAATGATCCTATCAGCTTGTCAGGATTTTCAACTAGAGCTATCGAAATATTTAATAAAATAGGTAAATTATAGAAAATAATGAAACTTTTTCATTACTCAACCGTATAAAAGGTAGATACATAGGAAGGGATGGATGCATATGGATGAGGAGTGGTGTTTCGTATAATTAGAATGATAAATAAATAAGAAGGATGGATGCGCATGGAACCATTCAGCATTCCTTTAGAAACGATTTATTTATATGGATTAATAATCTCGGGAATAGTCACAGTTTTATATGTTTTGTTTGCCGATGTTTTTCATTTTCATGGGACTGGCGATGGACTCAATTTTCTAAATCCTGTCTTAGTCTTTGCTTTTGTGACTATTCTGTCAGCAAGCGGTTATCTGTTTGAAAGGCTCTCATCTATTCACTATTTACTTATTTTAGGCATTTCTGCCGTGATTGCGTTCATTGTTGTGACGTTATTAAATGTCTTTGTGCTCATTCCTCTCTCGTCTGCTGAGGAATCACTTGTCTATAAAGAATCAGACTTGCGGGGCCGAGTTGGGACGGTGATCACGACCATTCCTTTTGATGGTTTTGGGGAAGTGATGATTGACAGTACAAGCGGCAGAATTGCTAAGCCAGCAGCGAGTTTTGATGGTGATCTCATCGAGAGTGGGACAAAAGTGCTGATTGTGCAGGTAGAAAAGGGCGTCCTGCAAGTGACGGTTCATCATCAACTAGAAAGTTTTTTATAGGGGGTTTTAAGAGATGGAATTTAATTTTATTTGGATCATCATTGGAATTGTTGTGGTTATTATTTTAGCCTTAATCGGCGTTTTCATCACAAAATACAGAACGGCAGGACCGGATGAGGCCTTGATCGTGACAGGAAGCTTCCTTGGCAATGGAAATGTCCATGTTGACGAGTCTGGGAATAAAGTCAAAATCATCCGCGGCGGCGGTACGTTTATTTTGCCAGTTTTCCAACAGGCAAAGCCGCTTAGCTTACTATCTAGTAAACTAGAAGTAACGACCCCAGAGGTGTATACCGAGCAAGGTGTACCGGTTATGGCTGATGGGGTGGCGATTATTAAAATCGGCGGATCGATAAGTGAAATTGCGACAGCCGCGGAACAGTTCCTCGGAAAACCAAAGGAAGACCGTGAGAATGAAGCAAGGGAAGTTCTTGAAGGACATCTGCGGTCAATTCTTGGCTCGATGACCGTAGAAGAAATCTATAAAAACCGTGATAAATTCTCCCAAGAGGTCCAAAGGGTTGCCTCACAGGATCTCGCCAAAATGGGCTTGGTCATTGTATCATTTACGATTAAAGACGTCCGTGATAAAAATGGATACCTGGATTCACTAGGTAAACCGCGGATTGCCCAAGTCAAAAGAGATGCAGATATCGCCACAGCCGAAGCAGAAAAAGAAACCCGTATTAAAAAAGCGGAGGCAGCCAAAGAAGCCAAACGAAATGAATTAGAGCGAGCCACGGAAATTGCTGAGGCGGAAAAAGTCAATCAGTTAAAAGTGGCTGAGTTTAGACGTGAACAAGATATTGCCAGAGCACGTGCTGACCAAGCATACGACCTGGAAACAGCCAGGTCCAAACAAGATGTAATGGAACAAGAAATGCAAATTAAAATTATTGAAAGACAAAAACAAATTGAATTAGAGGAAAAAGAAATTCAACGCCGCGAACGGCAATATGATTCGGAAGTGAAGAAAAAGGCAGACGCTGACCGATACTCCGTCGAACAATCGGCCGCTGCAAATAAGGCCAAGGAAATAGCCGCGGCTGAGGCCAATAAGTATCGGATCGAAGCAATGGCAAAAGCAGAAGCCGAGCGGATTCGTTTGGATGGTTTAGCCAAAGCGGAAGCGGAAAAAGCACAAGGGGCAACCGAAGCAGAAATTATTCGTCTCAAAGGTTTAGCTGAAGCAGAGGCGAAAGAAAAAATCGCCGAGGCTTTCGAACAATTCGGTCAAGCGGCAATTCTAGACATGATCATCAAAATGCTTCCAGAATATGCCAAACAAGTTGCTAGTCCACTATCTAATATTGATAAAATTACAGTCGTCGATACGGGGGGATCGGGTGAAAATGGCGGAGCCAATAAAATTACCGGCTATGCAACGAACCTAATGGCAAGTCTGCAAGAATCACTTAAAGCCTCGAGCGGAATCGACGTAAAAGAATTGATTGAAAACTATTCTGGAAAAGGAAATGTTAGGAAGAGCATTGAAGAATTAACTGATGAATTTAAGAAAAAAGCTGAATAATTATCCACCCAAAAAACCTTATCAACTGATGATAAGGTTTTTTTTTGATAAGTTTTTCATTTTTTAGATGAGTTAAATATATTTCCTGTTTTCGATAGGTCTATCTACTTAAATTTCGGTTGCCGAAACTTTCGCTTTCTGTGGAAACTTTTAAACAATATGAAAAATAAGGAATAAAGGCTTATTTAATAACTCTTTTACTGGGTTTAAGTTCGTATGAAAAATTCTCTTTTTACATTTATTAGGTACAATATAGTGCTTAATATATGTATTTTTCGTTAAATTTAGACTATTTACAATTTTCGAGTAAATTTGATAAACTGGCAAAGCATCACTCTTCAAGAGAACGATGTAATTATATCTATATAAAATAGGGGGTTTAAGATTTGAAGAAGAAAACCACTTTAAAGGTCTTATCCAGCCTCGCTGCTAGTACAATGGTAGCTACTACCATGTTCGCAGGCGCATTTGCTGGAAGCACGGTCGCACCAAAACCGACATCGGCAGCAACAACAGTTGCTTCAGCTCCAATCGATTTGAATATTGTTGATATCGATCGACTAGGTGCTTCGTTACAAAAAAGAGGACTTATTTCGAAGAATGCATCTAAAGCAGAAATTACAAAAGCAGCAAAAGCCTACATAAAGAAAAAGCAGGGCGAAAAGCCAGGCAAAACTGATAAAGCCCTAACCAAAGAACAAAAAGCTTTTGACCAAAAAGCAAAGGACTTTGTCACAAAGCAAAAGGACAAGCTTACTAAGCAACTTGCAAAAGGTCACGAAAACTTTAAAAAGGGTAAACCAACCGGAGCTGTAAAAGTAGATTCTGCTAAACAGGCTGGTTATAACGGCGATGTCCGTACAGATGAAGTACTAGTACTACTAGTAGAGTATGCTGACTTTGAGCACAACAATATCGAGCAAGAACCAGGATATATGTATGCAGATGATTTCAGCAAAGAGCATTACGAAAAGATGTTGTTTGGTGACGAGGATTTCACCCTTTTTAATGGTGATAAAGTTAAGACCTTCAAGCAATATTATGAAGAGCAGTCCGGCGGAAGCTATACAGTTAACGGAACTGTTTCTGATTGGTTGACAGTTCCAGGGAATGCTTCCGATTACGGTTCAGATAGCAGTAGTGGACATGATAATGCTTCTGGAAAGCCAGGTCCCCGTGGTCTGGTAAAGGATGCCTTAAAAGCAGCTGTTGCTAAGGGAATCAATTTAGCTGATTATGATAAATTTGATCTTTACGATTTTGATGGAGACGGCAATCAAAACGAGCCGGACGGCTTGGTCGACCACTTAATGGTACTCCATGCTGGAGTTGGACAAGAAGCTGGTGGCGGAGCATTAGGCGATGACGCAATCTGGTCACACCGCTGGACGTTAAGTGGGATTACACCAATAGCTGGTACTCAAAATAATGCAGACCATGGCCTTTGGACACAAATGGCTGCATATGACTACACTATTGAGCCAGAAGATGGAGCAGTCGGCGTATTTGCTCACGAATTTGGTCATGACCTAGGTGCTCCAGATGAGTATGACACTCAATATACTGGTCATGGCGATACGGTTTCTCAATGGTCAATCATGAGCGGCGGAAGCTGGAATGGTAATATTGCTGGAACAGAGGCGCCAAGCTTCTCACCACAAGTCAAAGAATTCTATCAGAAAACAATCGGTGGTAACTGGGCAAATATTACTGAAGTAAACTATGAAGATATCGATAAAAATGGTCTTGCTGCGGTTATCGACCAGAGCGTTACAAAATCTAAGAACCCTGGAATCGTTAAGGTAAACTTACCTAAGAAAAAGGTTCCTGGTATTGCACCTGCATTTGGAGCAAAATACTACTATAGTACAAAAGGTGATGACCTTAATACAGTATTAGAGACTCCAGTCTTTGACTTAACTAGTGCTGCTAATGCAAAATTTGATTACAAACAACTTTATAAAGTTGAAACTGACTATGATTACCTATATGTAAATGCTGTTACTGAGGACGGCAATAGTGTAATACTAGATACTATTGGGGATCAAGACACAGCAGGCGGTTACGAGACTTCTCAGGGCAAGTGGGAAGATAAATCCCTAGACTTAAGCCAGTTTGCTGGCAAGAAAGTAAAACTAGTATTTAATTATGTAACCGACGGCGGTCTTGCACCAGACGGTTTCGCACTTGATAATCTTAAATTAACGGTAGATGGCATTGTGACATTCTCTGATGATGCAGAAGGAGAAGCAAAAGTAACATTAAACGGTTTCGAAGTATCTGACGGCTGGATTAACAAGCCTCACTACTACTACCTAGAGTGGAGAAACTATGTTGGTTCTGATAAGTCACTTCTATTCTCTCGCGGCGTAAAATATAATACTGGTTTAGTAGTTTGGTATGGTGATGATACATTTACTGATAACTGGACTGGTGTTCACCCTGGTGAAGGATTCCTAAATGTAGTGGATTCACATCCTGAGGCGATCATCGGTACTTTAGCTGGTAAACCATCTATTAATCAAAGTGTTAGATATCAGGTTGCAGATGCGGCGTTTTCATTAGACAAGTCACCTGCATGGTATATCGATTCTCCAACTCGTGGAATCTATGATTACAAAGGTCTTCCAGGTGTAACGGAATTTGATTCAACTAAGTCTTATATCAACACAGTTATTCCTGATGCTGGTGTTAAAGTCCCAGCTCAGTACCCAATTAAGTTCCAAGTAATCGGTGAGGCAAAAGACAACTCTGCTGGTGCGGTTTGGATCCATAAATAAACAATAAGAAAGACACCGGGCACCTGGTGTCTTTCGTCTGTTATAAACAAATTTCAAATGCAGTCCCGATATTCGGGTTACTCGTTACCTTTATCGTGCCTCCATGTGCCTCAACTAGTTGTTTAACAATCGCCAGTCCCAGTCCTGTTCCGCCAAGAGCACGTGTCCTAGATTTATCTACGCGATAGAAGCGATCAAAAATTCTCGGTAATTCCTCTTCAGGGATTCCCCTTCCTTCATCTTGAATCTTAATATAAACTTTTCCGCTGATGTTGCTAACTTCAACCCGAATAGTGGTATTCGGTTCAGAATATTTTCGAGCATTATCTACCAGATTGAAAATGACTTGCTCAAATCGAATGGGGTCAAGGAACAGATAAAGTTCTTCAGAGCATTCTAAAACAAGGTCCATATGATTTTCTTTGAGTGCAGGGGTAACTTTTTCGATAATCGTTTGAAAATAAGGCAGTAAATGAACTTTTTCTTTTTCAATTGAAAATGAATTTTCATCCATTTTTGCGAGATGGAATAACTCCTTCACTAATTTCGATAGCTTGCCAGTTTCCTCCACAATAATGCCTAAATACTTCTCTCTGTCCTTACTGTTCGTTTCTGGCCGGCGGGCAATGTCTGCATATCCCTTAATATAGGTCAGCGGTGTGCGGAGTTCGTGTGAGATGCTGGCGAGAAATTCATTTCGATCATTTTTTAGAATTTCTAAATCGCTTGCTAACACCTTAATCGATTCCCCAAGTTCACCGATTTCGTCCTTTCCACTCTTCGGTAGAGACACGGAAAAATCACCCTTGCTGATTCGTTTGGTAGCTTCACTCATTTGAATCAGCGGGTGGGTGACATACCTTGTTAAAGTGAAAATGATAATAATCATGAACATTAGGGAAAGTAGACCGGCAATCAGGAAATGCTGGTTTAATCCGGAAATCAACTCTTTAATTTTTTGGGTATTTTGAAACATATAGACATATCCGGTAATTGTATTGTCAACCATTACAGGACTAACTGAGGCGATATAGGCCGCATGTTTCCAATCATCTTCTAAAATTAAGCCCGCGTGCGGAACTTGTTTTTGCTTAGTACTCATAATCTTTTTCATAGCATCTGTCACTCGATTGGAAGACATATAAATGGATCCATCCGGTTTGGTTAAAATCACCTGTGTATCCGTCCGCGCCTCCATCATGGCAATGTGCCGAATCGTTTCATCATGAAAAGAGGCCTCAAGGATTTCACGGTGATTATTTCCGCGTGTCTGGAGTGAAGTTAATGCCTCATGCACCCGGGAATGAATGATATTATTATGCAAAAAAACCATTGAAATGCCTTCTAATATAAAAATCGCTAGAAAAAAAAGAACGCCAATCTTGATTGATATTTTATTCATAAATTCGAACACCTCACACTCCTAGCATACTATAACGACCGCATTAGAAGAGCTTCATATTGTAGCAAATTTTTTAAATAAAGGCTGTGTTAAAGATTAATGTGATTTTGCACTCTGTTGATTGGAGTGGAAGGCACGAAGACTCCTGCGGGAGTACGGGGCAGGGGAGACCCCGCAGGAGCAAAGCGACGAGGAGGCTCCCCGGCACGCCCGCGGAAAGCGAAGTGACTGGAACGGAAATCAACAGACAAGTGTAACACAGCCTAAATAAAAAAAGGGGCGTCCCACTATTGGGACGCCCGAAATATATGAAAAAGAGAGGTTAAATTTGGGATGAGTAAGATGGCTAAAACCATGTACTTCATCAAAGAGGCAATCACTACAAACTTGGGAGTCCTTCTAGTGATCGCCTCTTCCTAATTACACCCCCATCTTACCCGGAAAAATTGAAGATGTTATGAAGAACTTGTGGTGAATTTGTGAAGTTACAAACATCACAGACGCTAAATGATATATTTAATATGTGGGGAGTGATAGAAGTGAAAATATTATTAGTAGACGATGAACGTAGAATCATAGAAGTTCTTGAAGCTTATTTAGTAAGAGAAGGCTATGAAATTCATAGCGCCGATAATGGAATAGATGCGTTGAAAAAAGTAAAAACAGTAACCCCCGACTTAATTATACTAGATTTAATGCTTCCAGACATTTCTGGTGAAGAAGTCTGCCGTCTCGTGCGAAAAGAATCGGATGTACCTATTCTCATGTTGACGGCCAAGTCAGCTGAAGATGACCGGATTAACGGAATTGTGATGGGGGCAGATGATTATTTAACCAAACCGTTTAGCCCGCGCGAAGTCGTCGTCCGCGTGCAAGCGATTTTAAGACGTGTAAAAAAGACAGAGAAAGTGGAACGACTTGAATTCAATCGCAAAAGGCTGGTCATCGACTTAATGAAAAAAGAAGTGTCCGCAAACGGAGACTTGATTACTTTAACACCAATTGAATACAAGCTATTAACCAATATGGCGGTAAATCCAGGCCGGGTGTACAGCCGGATGGATTTGCTTGAAAAAATACAGGATGAAGGCATGTATTATGAAGGCTATGAACGCAGTGTCGATACCCATATCAAAAACCTCCGGAAGAAAATCGAACGGGATTCACGACAGCCAGATTTTATCGTAACGGTTTTCGGTATGGGCTATAAATTTGGAGGGGTATTAGATGCTGCAAACGCTCCGGTCTAAGATACTTTTTTATCTACTGCTCATCTCGATGATTGCGATCATCATTGTGAGTTTTTTTATCCAATATGGATTTGAAGAGAGTTTTAACAACTACTTGGATCGAAATCGGGAAAAAAAGATTGATCGAATTATTACCGAAGTTGAAAAGGATTATAAAAAAAATGGCCACTTTACAAGTGATCCGGTATTTGGCCTCTTGCACGAGCATGCTATGACTGAGCAGCTGTATTTCCAACTTTATGACCGGTTAGGTCAATTACAAATGGATTCTTCCAACATCCGAGGCATGCTTAACAGCTTCGGGTTAACCGAACCTGCTCCAAATGGAGAAGAGTGGCATTCCAAGACCTATACACTGAGGGTAGATAATCAGGTCATTGGAAAACTTGTCGCCATCTATCCGAAGGGTTTAATTGATGATGAAAATACGTTTATCCAAACGATTCAATTATACATTTATGCAGCCGTTTGTTTGACGATTGTACTAGCGATTATTTTTAGTATGCTGTTTTCAAAAAAGCTCACCTCAGGGTTACAAAAGCTATCGTTTGCGGCAAATGAACTGCAGAATCATAATCTTGAGATTCGGATTCCATTATCGGGATTGCCAACCGAGGTAAAGGATATTGCGATTTCCTTTAATAATCTGGCGGTGTCATTAGCAAAGGAAGAAAACCTAAGAAAGCATTTTACCGGTGATTTGGCTCATGAACTCCGGACACCTCTTGCGACCTTGAGAAGTCAAATCGAGGCCTTTCAGGATGGGATTTGGGAGCCGACGCCGCAGCGGTTGCAGACCACACATGAAGAGTTGATGCGCTTAGTTAGGCTGGTGAATGAATTAGAAAAACTGCTTGCAGCCGAAAATCCGCAGATTAGACTGGAGAAAATTCAACTAGATGCAGGCAGTGTACTGGCCGCTTTATATGAGATGTTCTTGCCCTTGTTTAAAGAAAAGGACGTTCATCTTCAGATTATCGAACCTGCCGAGGATGAATTATTTGAAGCAGACAAAGATCGCTTAATGCAAATCTTATCTAACATCCTAAATAATGCCCTAAAGTATACACCGGCAGGAAAAAATGTCACCCTTTCAGTAAAAATGGAAATGGATGGCTTCGTCGGATTCAACATCCAGGATGAAGGCTCAGGAATGGCAGAGGATGATATTCCGCATATCTTCGAACGTTTCTATCGCGGGGATAAATCGCGTGATCGGAAAACCGGGGGAGTAGGAATCGGGCTCTCAATCGTCAAAGCTTTAATGGATGCGCATAAAGGAGTCATTAAAGTAAAAAGCAGGCGGAATAAGGGAACGAGCATTACTTTGTGGTTTCCAAAGGAAGATTAGCTCAAAATTATTGGGCCGCCGCCGTGTGCAGGGGCATTTTTGTGGAATTCTCAATTTTTGTAGAAACACCTAAGAATGAAGTTTTCACATTAAGTTCATAATTTTCACGGATTGTTCATTCGTGAGCAAAGAAGTTTATTGTACTATAGAAACAGAAGAAAATATTGTGAGGTAAGGAAAGGGGATCTATATGTCAAAACTTCTATATATTACCGCAAATCCAAAGAATGATATAAAACTTTCAAAAGGGATGCAAATTGGGGAAGTCTTTTTAGAGGAATTTAAAAAGGAACAGCCAGATGTAGACATTGAACATATGCACTTATATAGCATGGATATCCCTGAGATTGACATGGATTTATTATACGCACGTGCCAAATTATCCTTTATGGGCTATACAAAAGAGCAGCTTTCCGAGGAGGAGCGGACCAAACTTGAAAAAATGCATACCCTTGCTGACCGGTTTATCGATGCAGATTACTATGTGTTCGTCACCCCAATCTGGAACCTTGGAGCACCAGCCATTTTGAAATCATTCATGGATTGTTTATTTATTGCCGGGAAAACTTTTACTTACTCGGAACATGGGGCGGAAGGTCTCCTTACTGGAAGAAAGGCGATTCACATTCAAACGCGTGGAGGAATTTATTCGATAGGAAAAATGGCCGATTTTGAAATGGGCGATCGGTATTTGAGCAAAGCCCTTGAATTCCTAGGTTTCGATTTAATGGAAACCATATTTGCAGAAGGAATGGATCATTTTCCAAAACAAATTCCTGAAATTATGGCAAAAGCAAAAGAACAAGCAGCAGTTGCGGCCAGAGAAATGGCGAAATTGCCTGTTTCATTGTAAAAATAGAGCGACTCGAGTGGATCGAGCCGCTTTTTTTTAAAATTTACCTGTAAATTGGAAAAATAGTACAAGTACCCCTAATGCCCAAACATAAATGGCAAATGGTTTTAAAGAGTGATTCTTCAAATAGCCAATCATCCACTTAACCGCAACATACCCAAACACGGCAGAGGCGGCAATCCCAACGAGCAATGCCGATAGGGATATTTCTTCCCCTTGACCCTCAAGTAAATCCTTCGTTTGCAAGACAATCGCACCTACAATCGCAGGAGTGGATAATAAGAAGGAAAAATACGCAGCCGTTTCACGATCTAATTTTCGCCAAAGTGCCGCAACGATTGTCATCCCTGAGCGAGAGATCGCTGGCATAATTGCGACGGCCTGAAAAGTACCGATGATAAGGGCATCCTTATAACTAATATCATCCATTTTTTTATATCCATTTTTCACGGAATCAGCCAGCCACAAGAAAATACCTGTAATTAAAAACTCCCAGCCAATCGTCACCCCGGTTTTCGAAATTTCATCGATGTAATCTTTAAACGCAAGTCCAAAGATTACCGCTGGGATTGTCCCAACGATCAATAAAAAGGTTAACTTGCTAAACGGATTTTTAATGATTTTAATAAATTCCGCCTTATAAAAAACAAATACAGCCAGCAATGTTCCGACGTGAAGCATGGTATCAAGCATGAGCCCAGCTTCCTGAAGTCCGAATAAATTTCTTCCTAAATAAAGATGTCCAGTACTGCTAATCGGTAAGAATTCCGTTAACCCTTGAATGATTCCAAGAATGAATGCTTCTAATTTTGTTAACATAAATACCCTCACAATCTAAAGAAATGATAAGCCTGTACCGTTTATAGATATGCTAAAATTACCTATTTCATGAAATTCTCCTCTATTTTAGGATTTAATTACCAATTAGGTCAATGAAAATATTGGTAGATTAATCAAAATAAGTGCAATTAGAAGGCGTTCTCCCATAAAATAGAAGTATACTCGTTCGAGAGGAGAAACGCATTTGGAAAATTCGCATCTACATTTTAATACGTCGATTGGTGTTCAAAAACCTGAGAATATTCGAAACAAAGACCAGGCCTGTCCATTTTGCGAAAGAGATCAACTGACCAACTTCATCGCTGTAGACGAACCGATTATTCTTTTGAAAAATAAATATCCCGTATTAGAACATACCTTTCAAACGGTATTAATTGAAACAGATGATTGTCATGGTGAATTATCCACCTACTCAAAAGAGCATTTACATAAATTGATGAGGTTTGGAATCAAACATTGGTTAGAAATGGAGGCAACCGGCCGCTATCAATCAGTGATTTTCTTCAAAAACCATGGACCATTGTCGGGAGGAACGCTTTCCCATCCTCATATGCAAATTATCGGACTCGATGAGATTGATTATAAAGAAAAGGTAACCCATGACATGTTTGAAGGGATTGTCATCGCCGAGGAGGAAGGGGTCCGTTTTACCTTGTCAACTAAACCGCGTGTGGGCTTTTACGAATTTAATATTGAAATGGATGATTCCGGCTACCAGGAGAGGTTTTCTGATTACCTGCAAACGGCGGTTCATTATATCCTGAACAACTTTCCATTTAAAGCCACGAGTTATAACCTGTTTTTTCATCATATCGAAAATAAAATCTATGCCAAGGTGGTATCGCGCTTTGTGACCACCCCGCTTTATATTGGCTATGGAATTCCTCAGGTGCCAAGTAATCTTGAATGGATGGCAGGGGAGCTGCATCGGATTTATTTTAAAGAATAGGACTTTCTTATGTAATTTAATCCATTCATAGTTTAGAAGTTGTGATTTGGTGATATTAAAAATATAATGAAGGAATGTAGTATTTCTTAGTAAGGTGGAACCTATATGACTTCAAACACGAATAAAACTTCAAAACTGGATTATAATCTTGTTTTTATCTTAATATTACTTTTTCTTGCCAGCTGTTTAGCGATTTATAGTGCCCAGGCGAGCGGGCAGTACAAGGAGAATTTCTTAATCAAGCAGATCTTTTGGTATGCGGTGGGCAGTGGGATTATCACTGGTGTGATGACCCTTGATTCGGACCAATTACGAAAGCTGACCTGGTATGCATATGGGTTTGGACTTCTGATGCTTGGATTTTTAATTGTAGCGCCGGAGAGTATTGCCCCTGTTATCAATGGGGCGAAAAACTGGTTTAAAATACCTGGAGTGGGAACTATCCAGCCATCCGAGTTTGTAAAAATCTTTATTATTCTGGGTCTTGCACGCGTAATTGAGGATCATCACCAAAAGAACCAGATGAAAACGATGCAAACTGATTTCTGGCTGTTAGTGAAGATAGGGATTGTCACCATGGTCCCATTAGGACTTATTATCAAGCAGGACTTAGGGACAGCGCTTGTGTTTCTAGCAATCATGCTCGGAATGATCTTTATTTCAGGAATCTCGTGGAAGCTGCTTGTTCCACTATTTTCAGCCGGGATTGCACTAGTCGGGACGATTTTTTATTTTGTTCTATGGAAACCGGATTTACTTGAAAAATACCTTGGGGTAGGCGAATACCAACTTCGAAGGATTTACTCCTGGCTTGATCCCTATAGCTACCAAGGCTCGGACGCCTATCAGTTGACCAAATCCCTGCTAGCAATCGGATCAGGGCAGACGGGTGGAAAAGGGTTTGGAAATCGCGAAGTCTATTTACCAGAAAGCCAAACCGACTTTATTTTCAGTGTTGTCGGCGAGGAATACGGGTTTATTGGCGCAAGTGTTTTGATCAGTTTGTTCTTCTTATTGGTTTATCATATAACCAAGGTCGGAATGGAAACAAAGAATAATTTTTATACGTATATTTGTGTCGGGGTCATCAGCATGATTACCTTCCACGTCTTCCAGAATATCGGGATGACGATTGGCGTGCTGCCGATTACAGGTATCCCGTTACCGTTTATCAGCTATGGTGGTAGTGCGTTGATGGGGAACATGTTTGGGCTCGGCTTAATCTTTTCCATCCGTTATCATTATAAAAAATACATGTTTTCAACATCTGCATAGAATTTTGGGAAAAGAGCGGCGTATTGCTGCTCTTTTTTTGTGTTTGAAAGTGGTGGTTGGCGGAATAAATCGGGGTTTCGGCGAAATTGTGGTTTCGTTTGGCGAAATAAGTCAGAGAGTTGGCGAGATTCCAGTCCGGTTTGGCGAAATAAATCAGAACATCGGCGAAATCCCAACCCAGTTCAGTGTAAAAAAACAGAAAGTCAGCGAAATCCCACCTAGTATAGTGATCTTGAACAGAATTTGAATGGTTCCAAATCAGGTTTGGCGAAATAAATTGGAGAGTTGGCGAGATTCCAGTCCAGTTCGGCGAAATAAACCAGAACATCGGCGAAATCCCCACCCAGTTCGGCGAAATAACCAATAAATTCGGCGAAATCCCCCCAGCAACCCAAATCAAAAAAACAAAACAAAAAGAGCGGGGCCATGGCAAGCCGCGCTCTTTTCTACTATAAAAAACAGGGAGGTTTTTTATAAAAATTACTTAACTAAGATTTTCTCAAGGTCATCGAGCATAATATTGGCTGCTAGAACGCCGCCGGCAGTGTTCCAGGTTGCGTCGCTAACTTCATACACATGACCGCTCTTCACTGCATTTAAATTTTTCCAAAGTGGGTCATTTGTCCATTCTTTTGCCGTATCTAAAGCTGCTTGGTCTCCTTGTGGCGCATAAGTGAAGTAGAAGAGAAGGTCTCCATCCATTTTAGGAATAACTTCTTTGCCAACCTCTACAGCCAGTAAACCTAGCTTATTATCTGGAGTAAATAGTGCTTCCTGCTGGGCAGCACGTTTAAAGCCTAATTTATCAAAAATCACACCTGAAAAAGAATCTGTGTAGTAAATACGGGATTTTCCAGCCATAAAGCGCACAACTGAAACTTGTTGATTCACTTGATCACCGAGCTTACCTTTTAAATCCGCAATGTGTTTATCAAAATCACTTAAAACTTGGTTACCCTTTTCTTCAAGGTTCAAAGCTTTTGCGTATAATTTAAAGTTATCTTGCCAATCACCTCTAAGTGTTTCGGAAAAAACTGTCGGTGCAATAGCGCTCAACTGGTCATAGATCTTTTCATGCCGCAGCTTGTTACCGATAATTAAATCAGGTTTCAATGAAGCAACCTTCTCTACGTTCACTTCACTTTCAACCCCAACAACCTCAACGCCGTCCATTTCGTTTTTAATATGATCGTACCATGGATCTCCAAGCCAAGACTGAACAGCACCAACAGGCTTTACACCTAAAGCAAGCAGCGCTTCTGTTCCTTCATTGGTAAGAATAACGACTTTTTTCGGAGTACCTTTTATGGTAGTCGATCCCATTGCATGCTCTACTGTATATGATTTTTCTGCAGTAGTTTTCGTTTCGTCACTCGTTTTTTCCTCATTGCTGCCGCATGCCGCTAATAAGAGTAGGGTCATGACAGAGAAAAGAGTAAGTATGGTCTTGATTGCCTTCATTGTTTATGTATCCCCCTTAGCTAATTGTTAATGATAATCATTTTCAATGACAACTTAATCATAAAATGAGAAGTACCATTATGTCAACGTTTTAATTGAAAATGATTTTCAAAATCACTAACTTTTTTTGTGAACACATGGATCTTTTAAATGAAAATGATTTTCAAAGTCATTGACAATCATTATCAATTGGAGATAGACTTAAATTAAATAATAAGGTAGAAAGGTTACCATGAGATGCTCTTAAAAAGTACTGCATTAAGATGGATTGGATTGCTGATTGCCATCGTGGTGATGGTGGCAGCTATGTGTGCCAGTATCATTTTTGGGTACACCGATACCAGCTGGCAAACAGCAGTTGATGCTTTTACCAATAATAACGGATCCAATGAACATATCATTATTCAAACCGTAAGGCTGCCGAGAGCGTTAATCGCTTCCGCGGTCGGGGCTAGCTTGGCCATTGCCGGTGTCCTTATGCAAACTTTAACCAAGAATCCACTGGCATCCCCTGGAATATTTGGGATCAATGCAGGCGGAGGGTTTGCGGTTGTCGTTGCGATGACAGTGTTTTCCGTCAATAGTTTACAAGCTTTTAGTGTTCTTGCTTTTATCGGAGCTGCCTTTGCAGCCATATGTGTTTATACCATTGGTTCAGCTGGCCGTGAAGGTCTAACACCAATGAAACTTACTTTAGCAGGGGCTGCGATGTCAGCAATGTTTGCCTCATTTACACAAGGATTACTAGTGTTAGATGAAGTCATGCTTGATCAGGTATTATTTTGGCTGGCTGGCTCTGTCCAGGGGAGAAAATTAGAGACACTTGTTTCTGTTTTACCTTATATTGGAATAGGCTGGATGGGTGCCGTGTTAATTGCTGGAAAAATGAATATCTTGTCCATGGGGGAAGATGTGGCCAAGGGGCTTGGTTTAAACACCGGACTTCTCAAAATTGCGATTGGCGTGATTGTGATTTTATTAGCAGGCGGATCTGTCGCTGTCGCTGGTCCAATTGGTTTTGTTGGAATTGTGGTTCCCCACATTACCCGATCGATTGTAGGAATCGATCATCGTTGGGTCATCCCATTTTCAGGTGTGTTAGGGGCGATCCTCTTAATCGCTGCTGATATTGCCGCCAGATACATGTTCATGCCGTCTGAGGTGCCTGTTGGTGTTATGACAGCTATCATCGGAACTCCATTCTTTATTTACATCGCAAGAAGGGGGTTCAATGGACGATGAGTAAATATAAAAATTTTCGCATCCTAAATGGAAAATTGTCCTTTTTAATGGATCGAAAAGCAACCGTAACGTTCAGCATTCTTCTCATCATTACTTTCCTTGTTTTTGTGGTAAGCACGGGAAGCGGTGAAATGAGAATTAACCCGCTTACTGTTGTAAGTGTATTATTCGGCGGCGGTCCTGAGATGGAAAAGCTCATTATTACATCCTTTCGCCTCCCTAGAATTATTGTTGCTTTAATGGTTGGAATCTCTTTAGCGGTTGCAGGCGGCATCTTACAAGGGATGATTCGCAATCCACTTGCTTCTCCAGATGTATTAGGGATTACCGGTGGAGCAGCAGCAGCCGTGGTCAGTTTTTTAGCAATGTTTAGTGATAAAAATCATTCCTTAACCGTCAGTATTGCTTGGCTGCCCTTAGCTGCTTTTATCGGGGCAACCGTGGTAGGTTTTTTAGTTTATTTCCTTGCTTGGAAAAATGGGGTGTCACCAATCAGGCTCGTGTTGATTGGGATTGGGATTTCCGCTTTAACGCAGGCAATTACCACCTTAACAATGGTCATGGGCCCGATTTATCAAGCGAGTCAAGCGAATATTTGGATTACTGGAACCGTATACGGCTCCAATTGGAAAAATGTTACGATTCTTGTCCCATGGACGGTAATCTTTGTGATTATTGCCTTGGCATTGGCCCGAACCATTAATATCCAAGAACTCGGTGATGAAGTGGCAACTGGTTTAGGCGGCAAGGTGCAAAAACATCGGTTTCTCTTATTAATGATTAGTACCGCTTTAATTGGTGGTTCCGTTGCCTTTGCCGGCGGGATTGGCTTTGTCGGCTTAATGGCCCCGCATATGGCGAGAAGATTAGTTGGTTCCTCATTTGGAGCATTGCTTCCTGCGAGTGCATTAATTGGCGGCATTCTGGTCATGGTCGCTGATTTAATTGGCAGAACCCTATTTTCGCCATTAGAAGTGCCAGCGGGTGTGTTCACTGCTGGGATCGGTGCACCATACTTTATTTACCTGCTATTTAAAACTAGAAATTCATAAAAGGAGCTGTCAGATGATGAATGCGATTGAAACGAAGAATTTATCACTTTCTTATGGGGATACACTAATTATTAATGAATTAGATTTGAAGATTCCTAAGGGTGAAATTACCGTGTTTATTGGCGGAAATGGCTGTGGAAAATCAACCCTGCTTCGTTCAATCGCTCGTCTCTTAAAGCCAAAGTCTGGTGCGGTTCTGCTTGAAGGAAAAGCGATTGCCAAATTATCTACGAAGGACATTGCTAAAAAAATGGCGATACTCCCACAGTCGCCATCAGCCCCGGAAGGATTAACAGTCCTTCAACTCGTTAAACAAGGGCGCTATCCACACCAAACCTGGTTAAAGCAATGGTCCGAGGAAGATGAGAAAAAGGTGCATGATGCGCTAAAGGCTACACGATTAGAGGACTTAAAAGAAAGAACCGTTGATTCACTTTCAGGCGGGCAAAGACAGCGTGCTTGGATTGCGATGACGCTGGCTCAAGATACGGATATTATCCTCCTTGACGAACCAACCACTTACCTGGATATGACCCACCAAATCGAAATCCTCGATTTGCTGTTTGACCTAAATGAAACGAAAAAACGGACGGTTGTCATGGTACTTCACGATCTAAATCTAGCCTGCCGTTATGCACATAACGTGGTTGCTATTAAAAATCAGAAGGTATATGACCAAGGGAAACCTGAACATGTCATCAATCGCAGTCTGGTCAAAAATGTGTTTGGTATGGACTGTGAGGTAACCATGGACCCATTATTTGGGACTCCGCTCTGTATTCCTTATGGAAAGGGCAGATGTATCCTCGATAAGGCGGTTGCGGTCAATGGATAAAATACTCACGTTTAATCAATTGGAAAAATACCGATTCAATCCAAACTTAGAGGACACTTTCAATGTGGCTGATCTCTTAGATGAAACGTACCTCAAAGATTTTTTGAAAAATTTATCCGTTACGATTGGAGCCCCTTCTGAAAAAATAGCTGCTTCCATTTTTATCAAGCGCTATGCCTTTTTGGCCGTGATGTCCCTATATGCAATGACGGCTTTAAATAAAAAGCTCAATGTATCGTTGGATAATATAAAAATGGAATCGGCTGTACAGGGGAAAGATTGGCTGCCGGGGATTTCATTAAAGGATGCGGACCTACAGGACTGGGATGGAACGAACCGCACGGAATGGCGTTCAAGAGTTTTGAGAGATTTGTTTGCGAATAATGTTTATCCACTTATCTCTCAATTGGAAAAAACCGTCGGAATATCAAAGTTAATCCTGTGGGAAAATATTGCAGTCTACTTATTTTGGCTCTATGAAACCGAGCTAAATGATGATCATCAGGCTGCTGAGGATTTCCGTTTCTTAATTTCTGAAGCGGAAGGGAAATTGTTTGGTAGATATAACCTAAATCCACTCCCAAAGTACTTTGCTGAAAAGACATATTTGGAAGAATGGGATACAGAGGTAAGAGTAAGAAAGACCTGTTGTTTAACCTACCAACTGCCGGCAGGTAAGCGCTGCAAAACTTGCCCATGTACTCAAATGCTTAAGGACAGAAGGTGTCATGATGGAGAAAACATTTGTGAAGCAGTTCGAAGCTTTGCTTGAAAAGTATAGCGAACTTATGGTGGGGGAATCCACGGAGGAAACAAAGGAGAAGGTGAAGATGTGGGCGTTGTACACCCATATCGCCAAGTCGATGCCAGCTTTGGCTAAGCATTGGAATGGCCTTTACCCGGATGCGAAAGAAGAAATGAAGCAGATCATCAATGAAATTAAAGTCATGAATGAACAGCATCGCTCCTCTTCTCAAAAATAAATACATACAAAAACCGGAAGCCGTTGATGCCTCCGGTTTTTGCTATTATTGAAGGGTACCGCCAGTTGGAAGCTGGTTCGTATATCCTTGAAATTGCTGATAGGATTGCTGAAGTTTTTGCTGGTCCGCTGCTTCGATCGCGTACCAGCCTTTTTTAAACATGAGATTATAAAGTTCACGCTGACAGTTTTGTGTTTCAGAGAAAATTTTCATAATGTCCTGATACAAGCCTTCGTGGCTTGCTTCATGCAGGGCCATGCTGTACGAAGTAGTCATATATTTTTCTGTTGCTAGTAAATCATTAATAAAATCACGGTCATTCATTTGCGGGGTCTTTGGTACTTGAGTTTCAGGGTTTTGAATCTTCTGTTGTGGGTTCATTATAAACTTACCTCCTTATAAATGGTCTAGCTCCAGGCCATACGCCGCTAAACGGTCGCTTCTGCTTTTCTTTATTGCATATTATTTAATGGTTGCTGCTGGCTGGCATGCTGGCCTAAGTGGCCTAGAATCTGTTGATAGTGGCGCTGGTGCATTTGGGCTACTTTTTCTGCTTCCGATTTAATTTCAGGGTCCTGACACTGACCGGCAAAAAAGTGAGCTTTCTTCGCGGATAATAAGTTCCAAGACATCATATCGGTTAAATAAAGTGCATCTTTTGTTGACACGACTCCGGGAGGCTGTTGCATGGTTGCTTGTTGATTTTGCATATTCATATTGGGCATATTCATATTTTGTTGCTGCATAATAACCCTCCTATTTCATGTAATCTTTACGCCTATATGGTCTCTCAAACGGGCACATTTATGCAAAAAGAGAAACAGGCTGAAACAATCAGCCTGCTTACTTTAGCGCTTATATTGATTATTCTGGCTGTTTTTTTTATCAAGATGAGCCTCTTCATTGCCTGGCCCGCCATTGCCCTTCACACTTGCCGCACTTACTCCAGCTTTGGAAGGGTCTTTTTTCATTTTTGCCATCGTTATCACCTCAGAAATAGGTTGCCCTTTTAGTTGAAAATATTTTAAAAAATTTTTTTTAAAAAAAATCCAAATTTCCGCGTTTAATGATTGCACAAATTTTCGAAATATTCTATAGTAAGTAGTAACAGGACTCATTCAAATGTGAATTTTTTTTGAATAAAAAATGAATGAGTATTCATTCAAGATTTGAAGGGGGAGACAATGTTGAACCATGTAATGAAAAAAGCAGCTGTCATAGGATCTGGTGTGATGGGGTCGGGAATTGCTGCTCATCTCGCGAATATCGGCATCCCAACACTATTATTAGATATTGTGCCACGTGAACTTACCAAAGCAGAAGAAGCAAAAGGACTGACACTAAAAGATAAACAAGTGCGTAATCGAATCAGTGCAACTTCCATCCAAAAATTATTGAAACAAAAGCCTGCCCCACTGGCAGTGAAAAAGAATTTAGCCTTAATTGAAGCAGGCAATCTTGAAGATGATCTATTTAAACTGAAGGACGTTGACTGGGTCATTGAAGTGGTCGTTGAAAACCTTAACGTCAAGAAACAGGTATTTGAAAAAGTTGATCAATACCGGAAACCAGGCAGTATTATTAGCTCGAATACCTCAGGAATTTCAGTAGAAGCAATGGTCGAGGGCCGTTCCGAAGATTTCCAAAAGCATTTCCTTGGTACCCACTTTTTTAACCCGCCGCGCTATTTGAAATTGCTTGAAGTGATTCCTACTCAATATACGTCTCCAGAAGTCCTTTCATTCATGAAAACTTTTGGTGAAGATGTTTTAGGAAAAGGTGTGGTGGTTGCAAAGGATACACCAAACTTTATTGCGAACCGGATTGGAACTTACGGACTTCTCGTAACTGTTCAGGAAATGTTGAAGGCGGGCCTTAGTGTCGGAGAAGTCGATTCAATCATGGGACCACTGATTGGCCGCGCAAAAAGTGCTACCTTCCGGACACTTGATGTAGTAGGCTTAGATACTTTCTATCATGTCGCTAATAATGTTTATGAAAAAGTCGAAGGCAAAGAAAAGGAAGTATTCGAAATCCCTGCCTTTTTGAAAGCGATGGTGGAAAAAGGCTGGCTTGGCAGCAAATCAGGTCAAGGCTTCTTTTTGAAAAAAGGCAAAGAAATACTTGAGCTTGATCCAAATACATTAGAATATGGTCCGCGTAAAAAGCTGTCCACACCTGCAGTTGAATTGGCGAAGCAGGAAGAAGGCACTGCCAATAAAATGAAAGCGCTTGTATACGCAAATGACCAGGCCGGACAATTCTTATGGAATACGCTGGCACAGTCACTTATATATTCCGCACAGCTATTAGGCGAGATTGCTGATGATATTGTTTCCATCGACCGAGCGATGAAATGGGGCTTTGGCTGGGAAACAGGCCCGTTTGAAACATGGGATGCAATCGGAGTTGAAAAGTCAGTTGCGAAAATGAAGGAAGCCGGCATTGAAGTCCCAGCATGGGTCACAGAAATGCTGGAAAAAGGACATTCATCTTTCTATTTAGAAGAAAACGGTGAAAAGTTCTACTATGATAACGGTCAATATCGATTAGTGGAATTCAACCCGAAGGCCCTCGATCTTGAGAAGATCAAGAAGCAAAAGGGTGTTATTAAAAAGAATAGCGGAGCAAGTTTGATTGATATCGGTGATGGCGTTGCGCTGTTAGAGTTCCATTCACCTAACAATGCGATTGGTCTTGATATCGTACAAATGATTAACTATGCCGTCGAGGAAGTGGAGAAGAACTATAAGGGTCTTGTCATCGGGAACCAAGGGAAGAACTTCTGTGTGGGTGCCAATTTGGCGATGATGCTCATGGAAGTACAGGATGACAATATTTATGAACTCGATCTGATTGTCCGTCACCTCCACAGTGCCTTGCTGAAAGTTAAGTACAGTTCGAAGCCAGTGGTCGCAGCCCCATTTGGTATGACACTCGGAGGCGGGGCAGAGGTTTGTTTGCCGGCTGCTCATATTCAAGCCTCAGCTGAAACGTATATGGGTCTAGTTGAAGTGGGCGTTGGTTTACTTCCAGGCGGTGGCGGAAACAAAGAGCTATATATGAAGCACTTAGAGAACCTGCCAAACGGGGTTCCGTTTGATCTGCAAACGATCGCCAATAAAGTGTTTGAAACCATTGCCACTGCAAAAGTTTCTACATCTGCGGAAGAAGCCCGTGAAAATAATTTCTTAAGTAATTCTGATGGAATCAGTTTCAATAGTGACCATCTGCTCTACGATGCAAAGCAGGCAGTCCTTGCCCTACACGAAAAAGGCTATAAAGCAAAAGTTCGCCGTAAAGTTCCGGTTGTGGGTGAAACAGGTTATGCGACCTTGTTACTTGGTGCTGAAGCAATGCGACTATCTGGATATATTTCAGAGCATGATCTGAAAATTGCTAAGAAAGTTGCCTATGTAATCGCTGGCGGCAGGGTGCCGTTTGGTACAGAAGTAGATGAGCAATATTTATTGGATCTCGAACGGCAAGCGTTCTTAAGCCTCATTGCGGAGCCAAAATCGCAGCAGCGGATGCAGCATATGCTTGTGAAAGGTAAACCTTTAAGAAATTAAAACAAAGGGTCTGACCCTTCTGCCAAAGGCTTTATTATAGCCGGTTTTGAATGAGGGTTCAGCCCCTAAGATACTAATTTTCTAGTTTGAATGAAAGCGAGGGAACTTACATGAGAGAAGCGGTAATCGTTGCCGGAGCAAGGACCCCGGTCGGAAAAGCGAAGAAAGGGTCGCTTGCCCAAGTTCGCCCCGATGATTTAGGGGCATTAGTGGTAAAGGAAACATTAAAGCGTGCGGGAAATTATGAAGGAAATATTGATGATTTAATCATAGGCTGTGCTATGCCTGAGGCAGAGCAAGGCAACAATATGGCCCGGAATATCGGAGCTTTAGCTGGACTTCCCTATACTGTTCCTGCCATCACCGTCAATCGATTCTGTTCTTCAGGATTACAGGCGATTGCTTATGCTGCACAAGGAATCATGCTTGGCCACACAGATACAGCGATCGCTGGCGGCGTGGAATCGATGAGTATGATCCCGATGATGGGTCATGTTGTCCGTCCTAATATTAAACTAGCTGAGTCAGCTCCTCAATATTATATGGGCATGGGTCATACAGCCGAGCAAGTAGCCCTGAAATATGGCATTTCACGTGAGGATCAAGACGCCTTTGCCGTAAGAAGCCATCAAAAAGCCGCGAAGGCAATTGCTGAAGGAAAATTCGTCGATGAAATCGTTCCAGTGGATGCGACAATCCGGACGGTGGGCAAAGACAACAAACTCATTGAGAAAACATTTCAATTTTCAATGGATGAAGGTGTTCGTCCTGATACGAACCTAGAAACTTTAGGTACACTCCGCCCAGCCTTCTCGGTGTCAGGCACCGTAACAGCCGGGAATGCCTCACAAACTAGTGACGGGGCGGCCGCTTTGATGGTGATGGATCGGGAAAAGGCTGAATCACTGGGCCTTAAGCCGTTGGCGAAATTCCGATCGTTTGCCGTTGGCGGTGTTCCGCCTGAAATTATGGGTGTTGGGCCGGTTGTCGCGATTCCAAAGGCTGTCAAACTAGCTGGTCTTGAATTGTCGGATATTAATTTATTCGAACTGAACGAAGCGTTTGCGTCACAATCACTGCAAGTCATTCGTGAACTCGGTCTGAACGAAGAAATTGTCAACGTCAATGGCGGTGCGATTGCCTTAGGACATCCACTTGGGTGTACAGGTGCTAAATTAACGCTCACATTGATTCACGAATTAAAACGCCGCAACCAACAATTTGGTGTGGTAACAATGTGTATCGGCGGCGGAATGGGTGCGGCTGGAGTATTTGAATTACTGTAATTGTCCCGAGCATATAAATTTTTAGAAAGAGTCTGCTAGGCAGCTCCTTTCTAATAAAAGTTTAGGAGGAATAAACAATGACAAACCAAACAGAAAAAGTCATTAAAGGCGGTAGCTTTTTAATAGAGGATATTTCATATGACCGACTTTTTACACCAGAGGACTTTACCGACGAACATTTAATGATTGCGAAAACGGCAGAAGACTTTGTGGAAAAAGAAGTGGTGCCGCAGTTGGAACATTTAGAAAATCATGAGTTTGATCGTACGGTAAAGCTCCTTAAAAAAGCAGGCCAATTGGGCCTTTTAGCGGTAGATGTACCTGAGGAATATGACGGATTAGCCTTAGATAAGATTACCTCTTCTCTTTTGACCGAGAAAATGGCTGGAGGCGGCGGATTCTCCCTTTCACACGGTGCACACGTCGGAATTGGCTCGCTGCCAATCGTGTTATTCGGAAACGAGGACCAAAAACGCAGATATTTACCTGCACTTGCATCAGGCGAAAAACTTGCAGCTTATGCCCTAACAGAACCAGGTTCAGGTTCGGATGCCCTTGGCGCCAGAACAACAGCGAAATTAAATGCTGCAGGTACACATTATATCCTAAACGGGGAAAAACAATGGATTACCAATGCTGGCTTTGCCGATGTATTCGTCGTGTATGCCAAAATCGATGGCGAGCAATTTACTGCTTTTATCGTTGATAGAGATCTCCCAGGTGTTTCTACTGGGGCAGAAGAGAAAAAGATGGGGATCAAGAGTTCTTCTACTCGAACACTTATTTTAGAAGATGTGCCTGTTCCTGTTGAAAACTTATTAGGTGAAATTGGTAAAGGTCACGTCATTGCTTTTAATATCCTAAATATTGGCCGATATAAGCTAGCGGTCGGAAGTGTTGGCGGCTCTAAAAAAGCATTCGAACTCACTGTTAAGTATGCAAATGGCCGTCAGCAATTCAAAACACCGATTTCCCAATTCAATTTAACAAAAGAAAAGTTCGGTACGCTAGCCTCTGAAATTTATGCGGCCGAAAGCTCTGTTTATCGTACGATTGGCCTGTACGAAGATAATCAAGGCAAGCTGACAACTGAGCAAGAAAAGGACATTAAATTAGTGGCGAATTCGATTGCCGAATATGCGATTGAATGTTCACTGAATAAATTCTTCGCCAGTGAAGTATTAGCCCATGTAACAGATGAAGGCGTTCAAATACATGGTGGATATGGCTTCATGCAGGAATATCCAATTGAAAGAGCCTATCGTGATGCACGGATCCAGCGTATTTTTGAAGGCACCAATGAAATTAACCGCTTGCTGGTGCCAGGCACCTTATTGAAAAAAGCCTTTAAGGGTGAGCTGCCATTATTCCAAAAAGCGATGGCTCTGCAAGAGGAATTAATGATGCTAATGCCAGAAGAGCCTGGTGACGAGCCGCTTGCACAAGAAAAATATCTAGTGAGAAATGCAAAGAAAATCGCTCTATTAGCAGCCGGTTTAGCGGCCCAAAAATTCGGCAAAGCACTTGAAAAAGAGCAAGAAGTGTTAGCCAATATCGCTGACCTTATTTCTAACGTGTATGCCATGGAATCTGTTGTGTTACGAACTGAGAAGGCAATTGCGAAAACGGGATTAGAGAAGAACAAGCAAAAGCTTCTGTATACACAAATCTATTGCCAAGAAGCTTTCAATCAACTTGAAGCGATTGCAAAAGAAACATTAGTTGCAGTTGAACAAGGTGATACACTACGGATGATGTTATCGTCGCTTCGTAAATTTACGCGTCATACCCCGATTAATGTGATAGCGAAAAAACGTGAAGCAGCCGATGTTATCATTGAAGCCGAGCGCTATATCGTTTAATGAAAATAGGCTCCCTTTCGATTAGAAAGGGAGCCTAAATTTTTATAGTAGAATAGGAAGGAATTTTGAAAAATTAGTCGAATTTTTTAAATTAGTACATTTTTTTTGCATTAGGATTTTGAAAAACGTTATGATAATATTCAAGTGACGTTAAGATTTTTACGGGAAAGGGCGGTGAAATGAATGTCACTGACTTTTTATTGGTATCCGAAATGCGGCACCTGTCGAAACGCGAAGAAATGGCTGGATGCCCATCATCTTTCCTATGAAGAAGTACATATTGTGGAACATCCTCCAAATTGTGAGGTGTTGCAGGATCTTTATCAAAAAAGCGGACTGGAATTAAAGAAATTCTTTAATACAAGTGGTATGAAATACCGTGAATTAGGTATAAAGGATAAAATGAAGTCTGCAACAGAGGAAGAACTGCTCGAATTACTTGCTTCCGATGGCATGTTAATCAAACGCCCAATTTTAACGGATGGCGAGCGTGTCACCGTAGGCTTTAAAGAAGAAGAGTTTGAAAAAATGTGGCGATAAGCCGGCTCTTCATCACAATGGGAATCGATTTATTTCGATGATAGATTTTTAGAAAAAACAATGGAGGGATTTAGCGATGAGTACACCAAAAGAATTACGTTATTCAGAGGAACATGAATGGGTTAAGGTTGAAGGAGAAAAAGTTCGTGTCGGGATTACTGCTTTTGCACAGCATGAACTAGGAGATATTGTTTTTGTTGAGCTTCCAGAAGTGGGCGATGAAGTAACTGCCGACGAACCATTTGGTAGCGTAGAGTCTGTAAAAACTGTATCTGAGCTTTATGCACCTGTCAGCGGTAAAGTCGTGGAAGTGAATGAAGATTTAAGCGACAGCCCTGAATTTGTTAACGAATCACCATACGAAAAGGCATGGATGATTGTGATTGAACTATCTGACAGCAGCGAACTTGATAAGCTTATGACTGCTGAACAATATGAAGAAATGATCAAAGAAGACTAAAAAATAGGGAAAGGCACCTTGTCAAGGTGCTTTTTCTCTTAAATTCCCACTTTTTCTTCTACTATTTTTGGGAAATCTATAATAAATATATTGAAGAGGGTGGGAGCGTGGCATTAAAGCAGCAAAGGATAGACGTAACCGATCGGGTTATTGGCAAAATGAAAAATGGAGAAATGGAATTGTTTCTTGATAATACGCCAATTGGAAAAATGAAATTGACAGATCACATGCAGGTGGAATTAGAGTATCATTTTGAAGTGGAACAGCAGAAGATTTATCAACACCTGACGACAACTGAAGGGTCGGATGCTAAGTATACTGATTGTGATGAGGGCGGCTGGTGCTAGCTGAGTAACTTGGGTCTATAGTCACAAGCCTATTTTTTCAAAAGACAATAATGATATGGTTAACATAGTCAGAAGAAGGCACACGTAATCAATATTTTAGAATATGTTAACATAAAACAACTTCTAATACAGGTGATGGATGATGAATGATTCGTATGTTGACAAAGTTCTTATTGTCGAAGGAAAGTCGGATAAAAATAAGGTAAAAAAAATCGTGAAGGAACCAGTTGAAATCATTTGTACAAATGGGACCATCAGTATTACAAAATTAGATGAATTGATTGATTTCCTTGAAGATAAGGATGTCTATATTCTTGTCGATGCTGACTTCTCCGGTGAGAAACTTCGCAAGCAATTAAAACGCGAGTTACCCCAAGCCGAACATTTATATATCGACCGAATGTATCGTGAGGTAGCGACCGCACCAGTTCACCACTTAGCCACCGTACTATTAGGTGCAAATATTGATGTGCATACTGAATTTTTAGAAATGGGTTAAACGATAAATGAACGAATGGAATCGAATAGAATTATCTTCCTTTATTGAAGGGAAGGCAACTGGATTAGTGTATTTCTATACACCAATGTGCGGGACCTGTCAGGTAGCTTCAAAAATGCTCCAGGTCATCGAGGAACTAGTAAAGGTAGATATGGGTAAAATGAACCTAAACTTCTATCCAGACCTTGCTAGGGAATATGAAATTGAAAGTGTTCCTTGCCTGTTATTGGTCGAGGCTGGAGAAGTAAAAGAAACACTCTACGCCTTCCACTCCGTACCTTTTTTACTTGATAAAATAAAACAACAGATATTATAAGAGCAGATGCACATGTGCATCTGTTTTTTTAATGAATCCCAACCTTACGGACAAACCTCGTTGAAAAACCAAGGAAATTCCGATTTCCGACATATTTCTCAGGAAATTCTCTCACCACTGCCCTGCCAAGTAGATAATTGTCGACCAATTTAAAGAGGAATTCTGGCCTATGTCTTGTATAGTAAGTATAAGAGCGTAGACCGGAGTGATGGAAGATGATAGAGGTATTGAAAACCTTTCAATTAGCAATCAAGCAGCAAGGGCATTTACTGCCGTTACTTGAGCATATCCATACAAGAGTGAATTTAATTTGTGAACAAAATACCTATCAAATCTTCATGAAGGATAGGGAAATTTTCATCCTCCATGATAGCAAAGAGACTCAAACAATACCTGAGATTCGTGGGGATCTTTATGCGATGAGACAGCTGCTTACAGGGGAGGAAAGGTTGCGGACGCTTGAAAGAAACGGTCAATTAAGTATTTCTGCTCCTATCCGCACAACCTTATTACTAGAGTCTATCTTCTATTTAACAAAAACGCAGGATCATATCGCGAAAATTACAAATTTTTAATCAAACCTATTGACTCGGAATTAAAATTTAGATAACATTATAACTAGAATATTTAACCAATTATTACAATTTCATCAATACATTCTTATCGAGAGCGGCGGAGGGATTGGCCCTTTGATGCCCAGCAACCGGTTTACTACACATAATAACACGGTGCTAAATCCAGCAGAGCAATCAGCTCTGGAAGATGAGAAGTGTGAAGCCCCTCTTCTCTGAAGCAGGGGTTTTTGTATGGTGAGTTATCAAAAAAAGGAGGAAGCAAGATGAGTGAAAATCAAAAGAAATATCGTTTTGAAACATTAAGTGTCCATGGCGGATTAACTCCAGATCCGGTAACAGGGGCCCGCGCTGTTCCGATTTACCAAAACAATGCATATCAATTTAAAAATACTGAGCATGCTGCAAACTTATTTAGCTTAGCAGAATCTGGATACATATACACACGAATACACAACCCAACGACCACTGTATTCGAAGAAAGAGTCGCATTATTAGAAGGCGGTGTTGGTGCTTTAGCAGTGGCGAGCGGAATGGCCGCTATTACTCTTGCCATTTTAAATATTGCTGAGGCTGGCGATGAAATTGTTTCGGCTTCCAATCTCTATGGAGGCACCTATAATTTATTTGCAGTGACCCTTCCGAAATATGGAATTAACGTGAAATTTGTAGATCCAGAAAATCCAGAAAACTTCCGCCAAGCGATCACTGCCAAAACAAAAGCAGTCTTTGCGGAAACAATTGGTAATCCAAGCCTGCGCATCCTTGATATTGAAAAAGTAGCAGAAATTGCCCATGAAGCAGGTGTACCACTAATCGTTGACAATACTTTTGCCACTCCATACCTTTGCCGCCCAATTGAACATGGAGCAGATATTGTCATTCATTCCGCTACTAAGTGGTTATTAGGGAACGGAACGACAACGGGCGGAATTATTGTTGATGGCGGTAAATTCGATTGGAATTCTCCAAGATTCCCAGGCTTTACAACACCAGACGCAAGCTACCATGATTTGGTTTATGCAGAAGCCCTAGGCGCGGTGGCTTATATTATCAAAGCACGTGTCCAATTGCTTCGTGATCTAGGGCCGGCATTAAGTCCGCAAAATTCCTTCCAGTTTGTCCTTGGGCTTGAAACTCTGCATGTCCGGATGAAGGAGCATGTCGTAAATACTAAAGAAGTCGTCGATTACTTAACTAACCATCCTGCCGTAGAATGGGTTTCCTATCCTGGTCATCCATCCCATCCTGATTATGAACTAGCTAAAAAGTATCTACCAAAAGGTGCCGGTTCGATGGTGGTATTCGGAATTAAAGGCGGAAAAGAAGCAGGGGCTAAATTAATTGATTCCATCACACTTTGGGCACATGTGGCCAATGTTGGTGATGCAAAAAGTTTAATTATTCATCCGGCCAGCACCACTCACCAGCAATTAGATGCCCAAGGCCTGATCGCTGCAGGTGTAACAGAGGATTTAATTCGCCTATCCATCGGGATCGAGAATGTAGAAGATCTAATTGAAGACCTAGAGTCGGCTATTGTTTCGGCAACTGGTTTAACTTCATTAAACGTTAATGCCTAAAACTTATTTTTTTGAATAAGAAACTATTTTCATTGACACCCCTTTTTATCCGTGATACGATACTTTTGTAATATAGTTACTTAAACAAATTCACGTTTGAATTAAATATAGGAATTGATACTCTTATCAAGAGAGGTGGAGGGATGTGCCCGATGAAGCCCGGCAACCGTCAATATTTATTATTGAAATGGTGCCAATTCACACAAAGCGTTTGCTTTGGAAGATGGGAGAAAGGATTATTATTTATGATGCCTTTCTGCCTGCGCAGAAAGGCTTTTTATTTTGATAACATAGAATCTTTTCGTAAAAAAAGTCAAACCCTATATTAGATTAAACGGTATATTACAAGAAAAATCTTTCAGAATTTTAAGGTAAATTGGATAAAAAGCAGGTGATACAATGATTTCTATAAAAAGTGTTCAGAAAATTTTTCCCTCCAAACAGGGTCAGCTTAGAGCTGTTGATGATGTAAACCTTGAAATTCAAGATGGTGAAATTTTCGGGGTAATTGGATACAGTGGTGCTGGTAAAAGTACATTGATTAGAATGTTAAATGGTTTGGAACTGCCGACCAGTGGGACCGTAACCGTTGCTGGCCGCGTGGTTTCAAAAATCAAAGGGGCTGAACTTCGAAAAGCCCGGCAAGAGATCAGTATGATTTTTCAGCATTTTAACTTATTGTGGTCAAGAACCGTTAGTGAAAATATTGCTTTTCCCTTAGAAATTGCAGGCATCAAAAGTCCTGAGCGCCAAAAAAGAGTTAGTGAACTAATTAAATTAGTCGGCCTGGAAGGTAGAGAGAATGCTTATCCATCCCAGTTAAGCGGCGGACAAAAGCAACGTGTTGGGATTGCAAGGGCGCTTGCCAACAATCCGAAAGTACTTCTTTGTGATGAAGCTACTTCTGCCCTCGACCCACAAACGACCGATTCTATTTTGGAATTGTTAGTTGATATAAATAAAAGGCTCGGTCTGACTATTGTTCTTATTACCCATGAAATGCATGTAATCCGCAAGATTTGTCACCGGGTTGCCGTCATGGAAAGTGGAAGGGTCGTCGAACTTGGACAAGTATTAGATGTATTCAAAAATCCACAGCAGTCGATTACGAAACGATTTGTCCAGCAGGTAACCGAACCAGAAGAAACGAAAGAAACTGCTGAACATTTAATTGAACGTTATCGTTCCGGTCAAATTGTTCAACTAACTTTTATTGGGGAGTCTGTTGAACAGCCGATCATTACAAATGTCATTCGACATAATAACGTGACCGTTAATATCTTGCAAGGGAAGATTTCACAAACCCAAAGCGGGTCCTATGGAACCTTATTCATTCATATTGATGGGGACGAAGCAGAAGTCAATAAGGCAGTCGACTATATTCGTTCACAGCAAGTAGGAGTGGAGGTGGTTACAAGTGAATAGTAAACCGTATTTCGAAGATTTTGATTGGCCGGCAATGTGGGAAGCAACGAGACAAACTCTTTATATGACAGGGATTTCCGTTGTGGCTACATTTATTCTTGGTATCCTGCTTGGATTGTTGTTATTCCTTACTTCAAAAGGAAGTCTTTGGAGTAATAAACCCATTAATGTGGTCATTAGCGGCGTGGTGAATATATTCCGGTCCATTCCTTTTATTATTTTAATTGTCTTATTAATCCCGTTTACAACGATACTTTTCCGAACCATGATTGGTGAAAATGCCGCATTGCCAGCATTGATTATTGGTGCTGCACCATTTTATGCAAGGATGGTGGAAATTGGCCTTAGGGAAATTGATAAAGGCGTGATTGAAGCAGCAAAGTCAATGGGTGCCACCACTGGTACGATCATTTGGAAGGTTCTGTTACCAGAATCGATGCCAGCGCTGGTCTCTGGGATAACCGTAACAGCGATTGCTCTTGTTGGTTATACAGCAATGGCGGGAGTCATTGGAGCAGGTGGTTTAGGAAATCTTGCCTATCTTCAAGGCTTTCAACGAAATCAAAACGATGTAACTTTAGTCGCAACCATCATTATTTTAATTATTGTGTTTATCATTCAGTTTATCGGTGATTTTATCACTTCAAAATTAGATAAAAGATAAAGGAGAGGTCAAAATGAAAAAAATATTAAGTTTATTGTTAGCATTGTCTATCGTATTTGTTGTCGCAGCTTGCGGCAAGTCAGAGGAAAAGTCAGAAGGAACTACTGGTGGCAAAGAAGCAGAAACTACAAAATTAGTGGTTGGAGCATCTAACGTTCCCCATGCAGAAATCCTTGAAAAAGCAAAACCGCTTTTAAAAGAAAAAGGCATTGACTTAGAAATCAAAACATTCCAAGATTATGTATTACCAAACAAAGCATTGGCATCAAAAGAACTTGATGCAAACTATTTCCAACACATCCCTTACTTAAATTCTCAAAATAAAGAAAATGGTTATGGCTTTGTTAATGCTGGCGGTATCCATATTGAGCCAATCGGTGTTTATTCAAAGAAATATAAAAAGCTAAGTGATCTTCCAAAAGGTGCACATTTAATCATGAGCAACTCTGTAGCTGACCATGGCCGTCTTCTTTCTTTACTTGAAAAAGAGGGAGTTATCAAATTAAAAGAAGGCATTGATAAAACGAAAGCAGAATTAAAAGATGTTGTTGAAAATCCTAAAAACCTAAAGTTCGATACCAACTATGAAGCAGCATTACTTCCAAAAATCTATAATAATGGCGAAGGGGACGCGGTCCTAATCAATTCTAACTATGCGATTGATGCAGGCTTGAACCCAGTTGAAGATTCCATCGCCATTGAAGACAAAGAATCACCGTATGTAAACGTGATTGCTGTCCGCAGCGGTGACGAAAATAAAGACAGTATCAAAACATTAGTGGAAGTTCTACATTCAAAAGAAATTCAAGACTTCATTCTTGAAAAATACAAAGGTGCCGTTGTACCGGTTTCTGAGTAACTTATAAATAGGAAGAAAGTCAGTGTATTAAACACTGACTTTTTCTATGCCGATGTCTAAAACGGTATACATTTAAACAGTTTCATTGGGTAAAAATAGGAAGACCATTAGACCCGAATTCCATTGGCAAAATGTAATAAAATGAGGTATGATTTTACTCGAGTGCATTTTCCTTATTTAGGATTAATCAGAATTTTCATTAAAAATACCCTTTCATTCTCATTTGATACTAGCTTAATGAAAATAGGTGCTATGTTTTTACTGTTTAAGAGTTGCTAATACATTTCATTTGTTATAAGATTGGAATGAGAATAAAATGAGAATAGGGTTATCAAACGACCCGATTACATGATACAACACTTTCTCTTTGGAGGTATAGATATGGCTGGATCAACGTTAACGATCAAAGATTTACATGTAGCAATTGATGGGAAAGAAATATTAAAAGGTGTAAACCTTGAAATAAAGGGTGGAGAAATCCACGCAATCATGGGACCAAATGGAACAGGTAAATCCACTTTATCTTCTGCCATTATGGGCCATCCAAAATATGAAGTAACAAGCGGATCTATCACTCTAGATGGACAAAATGTTCTTGAAATGGAAGTAGATGAGCGCGCACGGGCTGGGCTATTCCTAGCAATGCAATATCCAAGTGAAATTAACGGCGTAACAAATGCCGATTTTTTACGTTCAGCACTAAATAGCCGTCTTGGTGAAGGAAATGAAATTTCATTAATGAAGTTTATCCGTAAAATGGATAAGCAAATGGAATTCCTTGAAATGGACCTTGATATGGCACAACGTTATTTAAACGAAGGCTTCTCCGGCGGTGAGAAAAAACGTAACGAAATCTTGCAATTAATGATGTTAGAACCAAAAATTGCAATCCTAGATGAAATTGACTCCGGACTAGATATCGATGCCCTAAAGGTAGTATCAAAAGGAATCAATGAGATGCGCGGCGAAGATTTCGGCTGCTTAGTGATTACACACTATCAACGTCTTTTAAACTATATCACTCCAGACCATGTGCATGTAATGATGCAGGGCCGTGTTGTAAAATCCGGCGGACCTGAACTAGCACAACGCTTAGAAGCTGAAGGATATGACTGGATCAAACAAGAACTTGGAATTGAAGATGAAACAGTTGGGCAAGAAGCGTAAGAGAGGGTTAGGAGGATTACAATGACAACAGAAATCAAATTATCATTTGATCAGGAAAATGTCCGCTCTTTTTCAAAAGAAACGAGCGAGCCTGCTTGGTTCGAGGAGCTCCGTCTTAAAGCATTAGCTGATTTTGAGCAGCTTCCAATGCCAAGACCTGATAAAACAAAGATTGATAAATGGAACTTCACCCAGTTCACTCAACATACAGTATCAAGTGCTCCCATCACTTCTCTTTCTGAATTACCAGAAGAGGTAAAAGCATTAATTGATATGGAAGCCGAAAATAAAAATTTATATATTCAACGAAATCAAACTCCAGCTTTTTTATCTTTATCTGAAGAGCTAAAAAGCCAGGGTGTTATTTTTACTGATATCTTTACCGCTGCGAAGGAACATGGTGACGTCCTGAAAAAGTATTATCTTACTCAGGCCATCAATGCCGATGAGCATCGCTTAACTGCCCTAAATGCTGCACTGGTTAACGGAGGAGTTTTCTTATACATTCCGAAAAATGTAGAAGTTTCTGAACCGATACAGGCGGTGTTTGTGCAGGATGATGCCGAGGCGAATTTGTTTAACCATGTAATCGTTGTGGCTGAGGATAATAGTGCGGTGACATATGTTGAAAACTACATTTCCACCGTGGAAACTTCTAATGCACTAGTTAATATTTTGACGGAAGTCATTGCCAATGTTAATGCAAGCGTACGTTACGGCGCTGTTGATACCTTGGCTAAAGGTATTACGACATATGTAAATCGCCGCGGCGTTGCTGGCAGAGATTCTAAAATTGAATGGGCCCTTGGTTTAATGAATGAAGGAAATACCATTTCAGAAAATACAACGAACCTTCTTGGCGACGGTTCGTCAGGCGACACAAAAACGGTTGTTGTTGGACGTGGTGACCAAACACAGAACTTTACCACAAAGGTTGTACACTTCGGAAAACATACCGTCGGAAATATCTTGAATCATGGTGTTGCTAAGGATAGTGCTACATCGATTTTTAATGGAATTGGTAAAATTGAGCATGGTGCATCTAAATCAGATGCAGAGCAAACTTCCCGTGTTCTAATGCTAAGTGAAAAAGCACGCGGCGACGCTAATCCGATTCTTTTAATTGATGAAGATGATGTCGTAGCTGGCCACGCAGCATCTGTAGGTCGTGTAGATCCTGTTCAACTTTACTACTTAATGAGCCGGGGAATTCGTAAAGAAGAAGCAGAACGCTTAGTCATTCATGGATTCTTAGCCCCTGTCGTTAACCAGTTACCGATTGAAGGAGTAAAGAAACAGTTAACTGAAGTAATTGAAAGGAAAGTACGCTAATGAATATCAGGGATATTCGCGCACAATTTCCTATCTTAGATCAAGAAGTCAATGGGAAGCCATTAGTATACTTGGATAGTTCGGCAACATCTCAAAAACCCATCCAAGTAATCGAGGCGGTTGAAAAATATTATCGTGAAATCAATTCCAATGTCCATCGTGGTGTGCATACACTAGGAACAAGAGCAACGGATGCTTACGAAGGGGCAAGGGAAAAGGTTCGTAAGTTTATCAATGCCAAGTCTACTCAAGAAGTGATTTTTACAAGAGGAACAACAACCTCTCTTAATACCGTAGCTGCAAGCTATGCGGCGGCGAATTTAAAAGCAGGCGATGAAATCGTCATTACGTATATGGAGCACCACAGCAATATTATTCCGTGGCAGCAAGTGGCAAGACGGACCGGTGCTCAGTTGAAATACATTCCATTACAAGAAGATGGAACCATTTCACTTGATGACGTTCGTGCAACAATTACTTCAAACACGAAAGTCGTTTCTGTTATGCAAGTATCCAATGTCCTTGGCGTCATTAATCCAGTCAAAGAGATAGCGCAAATTGCTCATGAAAACGGAGCAATTATGGTTGTCGACGGGGCGCAAAGTGCACCGCATATGAAGATTGATGTTCAAGATTTAGATTGTGATTTTCTTGCTTTTTCTGGACATAAAATGTGCGGTCCGACCGGCATTGGTGTCCTTTATGGAAAAAAACATCTGCTCGAAAACATGGAACCCATCGAGTTCGGCGGCGAAATGATTGATTTCGTGCAATTGTACGAATCAACATGGAAAGAACTGCCATGGAAGTTCGAAGGCGGTACACCAATCATTGCTGGGGCCGTTGGTCTTGGCGCTGCCATCGACTTTTTAAATGAAGTGGGCTTAGACCAAATTGCCGAACATGAACATAGACTTGCGGCCTATGCGTTAGAAAAAATGGCAACTGTAGAAGGTATGACTATTTATGGTCCTCTTGACCCAGCGAAGCGGGCAGGACTAGTCACCTTTAATATCAGTGATGTTCATCCACATGATGTGGCAACTGTGCTAGATGCAGAAGGAATTGCGGTTCGTGCTGGACATCATTGTGCCCAGCCGCTAATGAGATGGCTAAAAGCCTCCGCAACAGCACGTGCAAGCTTTTACCTATACAACACAGAAGATGATATAGATAAACTTGTTGAAGGACTTGTTAAAACAAAGGAGTATTTCAGCGATGTCTTCTAATTTAGATAATCTTTACCGTCGGGTGATTATGGACCATTATAAAAATCCACGTAATCGTGGCGTTTTAGAGGATGGCAGTCTGACGATTAATATGAATAACCCCACATGTGGGGACCGGATTCAATTGACCCTTAAAGTGGTTGATGGGATCGTGGTTGACGCAAAGCAAGAAGGCGAAGGCTGTTCGATTTCCATGTCATCCGCTTCAATGATGACCCAGGCGATTAAAGGGAAAACGATTGAAGAAGCGTTAAAACTTTCAACAATCTTTTCTGACATGATGCAAGGCAAAGAGTATGACGAAGATATCGATTTAGGTGATATCGAGGCACTTCAAGGGGTAGCTAAATTCCCTGCCCGCATTAAATGTGCGACATTAGCGTGGAAAGCCATGGAAAAGGGATTGAAAAACGAGGAAAAAGAATAAAATGAAGAAAACGCGGTTGGGAGAGGGCAATATTCAGCCTCAGCGCCTGAAATAAAGGCGTTTCCGCTTTTCTAAGAATGGAGGAACACGACGATGGCGAAAAAAATGCCGGAAATCGGTGATTATAAATATGGTTTTGCCGATAAAGACGTTTCCATATTCCGATCTAAGCGTGGTTTAACATCTGAAATTGTAGAAGAGATTTCTAAATTAAAGAATGAACCACAATGGATGTTAGACTTCCGTTTGAAGTCGCTTGAGCATTTTTACAAAATGCCAATGCCACAATGGGGCGGCGATTTAAATGCGTTAAACTTTGATGAAATTACGTATTATGTAAAACCATCTGAGAAATCTGAGAAGTCTTGGGATGAAGTGCCTGAAGAAATCAAGGCTACTTTCGATAAACTAGGAATTCCTGAAGCGGAGCAAAAGTACCTTGCTGGGGTATCTGCTCAGTATGAATCTGAAGTTGTTTATCACAATATGAAGGAAGAACTTGAAGAGTTAGGGATCGTCTTTAAAGATACAGATTCAGCTTTAAGGGAAAATGAAGATATTTTCCGCGAACACTGGGCAAAGGTAATTCCGCCAACAGATAACAAGTTCGCAGCTCTTAACTCGGCTGTTTGGTCTGGCGGCTCTTTCATCTATGTACCACCAGGTGTGAAAGTGGATACGCCGTTACAGGCTTATTTCCGAATTAACTCGGAAAACATGGGTCAATTTGAACGTACGTTAATCATTGTTGATGAAGGCGCACACGTGCATTACGTTGAGGGTTGTACAGCACCAGTGTATACAACTAACTCCCTGCACAGTGCCGTAGTTGAGATTGTGATTAAAAAGGACGCTTATTGCCGATATACAACGATTCAAAACTGGGCGAACAACGTCTTCAACCTTGTTACTAAGCGTGCAGTATGTGAAGCAAATGCGACAATGGAATGGATTGATGGTAACATCGGTTCGAAATTAACGATGAAGTACCCAGCCGTTATTTTAAAAGGTGAAGGCGCACGTGGTATGACACTTTCTATCGCCATTGCTGGTAAAGGTCAACACCAAGATGCTGGTGCAAAAATGATTCATTTAGCACCAAATACATCATCAACGATTGTTTCGAAGTCCATTTCTAAGCATGGCGGTAAAGTAACCTACCGCGGTATCGTTCACTTCGGCCGTAAGGCAGACGGTGCCCGTTCTAATATCGAATGTGATACCTTAATCATGGATAACAAGTCGACATCAGATACGATTCCTTACAATGAAATCTTAAACGATAACATCTCACTTGAGCATGAAGCGAAAGTTTCGAAGGTATCTGAAGAGCAGCTCTTCTACTTGATGAGCCGTGGGATTTCAGAACAGGAAGCAACTGAAATGATCGTAATGGGCTTTATCGAGCCGTTTACAAAAGAATTACCAATGGAATATGCCGTTGAAATGAACCGTCTCATTAAGTTCGAAATGGAAGGTTCTATCGGATAATCGTTTTATAAAAAAACCCGCTTGCCGAGGATGGCAGGCGGGTTTTTTGTGCTGGAGATTGGGGATACTCTCGGATGGGTATGGGATACTCTCGGATGGGTATGGGATACTCTCGGATGGGTATGGGATACTCTCGGATAGGGTTGGAATACTCTCAATAGCCACAAACACTGGCGGATAGAACCGCTTTACTGGCGGATACCACCCCAATACTGGCGGATACCACCCCAATACTGGCGGATACCACCCCAATACTGGCGGATACCACCCCAATACTGGCGGATACCACCCCATTACTGGCGACAACCACCTTTTCAAAAATTACCACCTTCCAAAAATGGTTATGCTATTATTAATAGTTGGAGGTGAGTTTTTTGATCTATATCGGCGTAACAGGCTGGGGCGATCATGACAGCTTATATCCAGGTCAGATATCCTCACGGGACAAGCTAAAAGCCTATGCGGGACATTTTCCTATCGTTGAAGTAGATTCGGCCTTTTATGCGATTCAGCCGAAAAGAAATGCTGAAAAGTGGGTCAATGAAACACCGGCCGGCTTCCAGTTTATCGTCAAAGCCTACCAAGGAATGACCGGACATATGCGCGGGGAAATTCCTTTTGAAAACAAACAAGCGATGTTTAGTGCTTTCAAAGAATCGCTCGAGCCTTACATAGAAACCAATAAATTAGCCATGACACTCTTTCAATTTCCACCCTGGTTTACATGTTCGAAAGAAAATGTCCAATACCTAAGATGGTGCAAGCAGGAAATGGGGGATATTCCATCTGCATTAGAATTCAGACATCAATCCTGGTTTGTCCCCCAGTATCGTCAAAAAACCATTGAGTTTATGAGAGAACTAAAATGGATCCATAGCATTTGCGATGAGCCGCAATCAGGAGAAGGGTCCATCCCAATGGTATTGCAGTCAACCACTCCTGAGAAGGTCCTCGTCCGTTTTCATGGCCGTAATCTTCATGGCTGGCAAAAACGAATCGGAGTGGATTGGCGCGAGGTTCGTTATCTTTACCGCTATAACCAACAAGAGTTAGAAGAATGGGCAAACTCCATTCAAGAATTAGCTAAAGACTCGAAAGATATCTATCTCCTTTTTAACAACAACTCTGGCGGAGATGCTGCTGATAATGCAAAGGAAATGATCAAACTTTTGCATCTCGAATACAAGGGGCTTGCTCCACGCCAGTTGGACCTACTATAAAAAGTTAGGAGAAGAAATAACATGGAATGGATCATAATCGTATTTATCGGTATAATCGGAAGCTCTTTAGGCTCGCTCATTGGTTTAGGAGGCGGGATTGTAGTTGTTCCCTCATTACTTTATTTATCAACCCTGCCAGCATTTGGGCATATAACCCCTCAGGTTGCGGTCGGAACCTCCCTTTTTACGATGATTTTCACAGGACTTTCCTCCACCTTAGCGTATATGAAACACAAGACCATTGATTATAAAAGCGGCTTGATTTTTCTGATTGGCAGCGGTCCTGGGAGTATTTTAGGTGCGTGGGTAACAGAAGGGTTACAAATGAAGACCTTCAATATCTTTTTCGGGTTATTTATTATTTTTGTTTCGATAATTTTATTATTAAAGGATAAATTAAAGCCATTGCCATATAAGAAGGACCGGGGAATCGTCCGCACGTTTATCGATAATCGAGGGAATACCTCAGAATATGGATATAATCCAGTGATCGCCATTTTGATTTCCTTTGTTGTAGGTTTTATCTCAGGGATTTTCGGGGTGGGCGGCGGCTCCTTACTGGTTCCAACGATGATTTTGATTTTCTTTTTTCCGCCCCATGTGGCGACGGCTACATCGATGTTTATGATTTTGCCAACTTCAATACTAAGTTCGATTACGCATATTACCTTAGGAAATGTTGACTGGATATACGCCCTGGCATTAGTCCCTGGGGCGTGGATTGGAGCCCAAATTGGTGTTTATTTAAACACTAAGCTTAAGAGTAAAACGATTGTCTTAATTTTACGAACGATTCTCATCGTTGTTGGGATTCGTTTAATTTATCAAGGAATTCTAGGGTAGGTACAGAATGGAAACCATACATATTTATCATACAAATGATGTCCACAGTCACATAGAAAATTGGCCGCGAATTAAGCAATTCTTATCAAATAAACATGAAGACCATCAGAAAAAGGATGAGGACATGTTTCTCTTTGACATTGGTGATTTTATTGACCGCTGGCATCCCTTCACAGAGGCTACCAAGGGAAAGGGTAACATCGACCTTTTAAATGAAAGCCATTATACAGCGGTAACAATCGGCAACAATGAAGGTGTTAACCTTCCTTACGACGACTTAAATACGCTTTATGAACATGCACAGTTTGATGTACTATTAGCAAACCTTTACCAAACAAATGATGGCTGCCCTGCCTGGGTAAAGCCATATAAGGTATATCAAACGAAAAAGGGAACAAGGGTAGGCGTCATCGGTCTTACCGCATACTTTTTCCATCTATATGGATTATTAGGATGGAAAGTAACTGAACCAATCAGCGAACTAAAAAAATGGATGGAACGATTAAAAGCTGAATCGGACATCATCATTTTACTTTCCCATCTCGGACTACAGGAGGATGAAGCAATCGCAGCTGCATTTCCTGATATTGATGTCATCTTAGGCTCACACACACATCATTTTCTTGAAAAAGGAAAGTTTGTAGGTAATACCCTCCTTGGTGCAGCAGGAAAGTACGGGCATTATGTCGGGCAAGTTACACTCAATCTGACCGAAGAAAAAACGATGATAAGTAAGGAAGCTCTTCTTTATGACTGGAAGGAGCTGCCAATGGTTCGCAATGAGCAGGATCTAATTGATGGATATTTTTCAAAAGGAAAATCCTTATTAAATCAAAAAGTAACCACCTTAAAAACTCCCCTAAAATCCGAACTGTTTCAGGAAACGGAGTTTTCTCGCCTGCTTTGCAGAGCATTAAGGGAATGGTGTCAAACCGATTGTGCGATGATTAATGCGGGACTCCTCTTAGGCTCTTTAGAGGATGATGTAACGGTATACGATTTGTTAAAAATCTGTCCGCATCCTATAAACCCCTGTGTAGTGGAACTGACCGGTTTGGAATTAGAAAAGGTCCTGCGGGAAACAAAAAATCAAGCGTTAGTCACTAGAGAGATTAAAGGTCTTGGATTCAGAGGGACCCTATTAGGGGTATTTGTCTACGATCAAATTAGCTTCCAGAATGAAATCATCCTCGTAAATGGGATGCATTTGGAGCATGAACGTAATTACAGTTTGGCTCTTCCTGACATGTTCACGTTTGGTCACTTTTTCAAAGAGGTACTGCCACATAAGGAAAAGAAATATTTCTTACCGGAATTTCTTCGCGATATTTTAAAGTGGAAATTACAAAGCCAATCATAGCCCTAAACACGCTTTTTCCTTTCTAATCATAATGTGATAGTGAGGAAAGGAGTGTGGGGAATCTGTGGTTGATCTATTACCCATTAATATAAATGGCCATATGTTTATCGGTGTTTCAGTTTTACTTCCGAAAACCACTTTGCTATCGATCTCAAATGATAAAGGGTATATCATGTGCGGCGCTTTAGACGTAGGGTTGTTAAACGATAAACTAAAGGATCGCAAAATAATTGCCGGCCGTGCCGTCGGAGTAAGGACCATTGAACAGCTTCTGAATGCCCCCTTAGAGTCTGTTACTGCCGAGGCTGAAGAATTAGGCATTCACCCTGGCATGATTGGCAGAGACGCATTATTAAAAATGATCTAAAAAGCTTGCTACAGACAGCAAGCTTTTTTCTATGAATGCGGATGGACATAACTCTCAATTCATTAAGAATATTTTTAGCCACTTTTTTAGGCTAGTTCCTCTTTTTAGAGCATACATATAGCTTGAAGGGGTGATTTTCTTGGCGAAGTTTCGCAGACGGCGACCTAAAAAGGGACCGTTGCCTTTCCGTTATGTCATGCTATTGACGTTTATTTTTTTTCTATTCTCTACCGCGACTGGATTATGGCTTGTAAATAAGGGGATTGAACCTACTTTGATGAGGATTGCTACTTCTGAAACCCGAAATATTGCTTCATTAGTCATTAATAAGGCAATCACAAAGCGGACAACTGATACGGGGGAAGACAATGAGGTCATTGTGATATTGCCCAGTGAAAATGGAAAAGCTTCAAATGTTAAACTTAATACCGTTTATATAAACAGGGTCTTAGCGGAAACGACCGCACAAATTCAAAAGAACCTGAAAGCAGCCAAAAAAGGGGATCTGTCCTCACTGGAGCAGTTAACCGATGTAGAAATAGAAACGCAAAATTCGAATAAGGAAGACGGAATTATTTGGTATGTCCCGCTTGGTCAAGCAACGAATATTTCATTATTAGGAAATATTGGGCCAAAAATTCCAGTCAAGTTTCATGCCATTGGTGAAGTGGAGCCAGATGTAAAAATTGAAACGAAAGAAGTGGGGATTAATAATACCTGGGTCGATGTTTCCATTCATATTGAAGTCTCCGTCCAAATCATCACTCCCTTTGCTACGAAGATCACAAAGCTGACGCAAAGTATCCCTGTTGATGGATCGCTCATCCAAGGAGATGTTCCGCAATTCTATAATGGCGGCGGCGGTATTACCCCATCGATTCAACTTCCTGATAAACAGACAGACACGAAGAAATCAGATACGAAAAAATAGGACGATCCACGGTGGAAAGTCCTATTTTTTGCGTGCATTCATCCGTTCCATCCGCTTCCATTTCGCTAAATGCGGGTATGGATCAAAAGACCATTCGGTGACACCGTTGTCTTTGTACATCCCGTAATGTAAATGGGGAGGAAATTTTCCTGAGGTACCTGGAGGGCCGTACCCGGAACTTCCTACACCGCCAATGACCATTCCCGGCTCCACCACTTGACCGATTTTTAAATCCTTAGCAAAACCGCTTAAGTGGGCGAAGTAATGATACGTATTATTAATATCGCGAATCCCGATTCTCCAGCCGCCAAATTTATTCCAGCCTTTCATTTCAACAATACCATAGTTAGTTGCTCGAACAGGAACGCCGTAGCCAGCAAAGATATCGGTGCCTTCGTGTATCCTGCGGCCGCCCCACCCACGGGCCGACCCCCACGTGCTCCTGTAACTGTGATTGCTGCGGATAGGAACGGGGAAGACTTGAGTATCCAAATCAATTCGGCCGAAATGCCGATATATTTTTGCTTTTCCAGCAATGATACTTACGGTTTTATCGCGATGATAGTAATTCCATAAGCCGATTTTTATATTATCATGATCGACACCGTAGGATAGGAGATATTTTGCAAACGCATAGAGGACATCCTCATCATTTTTAGCACTTGCCTTTCCATCGCCATCCCCATCTACCCCTTTCCCATCAAAAAATTGAATTGTGGCTGGGTTTTCTTCCAAAGGATTTGGATTGGTTAATCCAGACCATTCTTCTGGACGAAAATAGATGCCAATCACACTATCTGGTTTAGGTAAGTCTCTGCGGACCTGGCGGATGCTTCTTTCGTATTGATCAATGGCCGCTAAATAGTACCAAGGAATTTGTGTAACCGTTTCTACCTTCTTATACAGCTTCATTCGTTCTTGGTATGGATTCGGTTCATTTGCAGCGGCATGAACATCCGTAACAGCCAATGAAGTGCTAAGGAAAAAAAGAAAAGTTCCCAATAATAGAACAGCCCGCACAAGAATCCTCCTTCCAATTAATGTACAAGGTTAGTTTATGTTTTCTAAACCATTTCATAATGGTTAATAAATGGTAAACTTTTTAGGGGCTGATGAAAGCGGTTCATCAAGTTAATATTATCCGATATGCTTGTCGTTATTTTTTCCGTATGTTAAAGTGACAAGGAGGATCTATTTCTAGCTTCAAGGGGTGTATTCATTAATGAGTAAGAAAGAAGAGATTTTACGAAAACCGGATTGGTTAAAAATAAAATTAAACACAAATGAGTCTTATACGGGCTTAAAGAAAATGATGCGTGAAAAAAATCTTCACACAGTTTGTGAAGAAGCCCGCTGCCCTAATATTCATGAATGCTGGGCAGAAAGACGTACGGCAACCTTCATGATTCTTGGTGATACATGCACACGTGCATGCCGTTTCTGTGCCGTTAAAACTGGTTTGCCAACCGAGTTGGATTGGCAAGAACCAGAAAGAGTGGCAGACTCCGTTCAATTGATGAACTTAAAACATGTCGTAGTCACCGCCGTAGCCCGCGATGATCTTAGGGATGGAGGGGCAGCTGTTTTTGCTGAAACAGTCCGCGCTATTCGCCGCAAAAATCCATTTACAAGCATTGAAGTTCTTCCGTCTGACATGGGTGGGAAAGAAGAAAATTTACGTCTGTTAATGGACGCAAAACCTGATATCTTAAATCATAACATCGAAACGGTTAAACGAATGACCCCTAGAGTAAGAGCCAGGGCGAAATACGATCGTTCCCTTGAATTCCTTCGTCGTGCCAAAGAAATGCAGCCGAATATTCCAACAAAATCGAGTCTAATGGTTGGACTAGGAGAGACAAAGGAAGAAATTCTTGAAGTGATGGATGATTTAAGAGCAAATCACGTCGATATTATGACCATTGGTCAATACCTACAGCCGACCAAAAGTCATCTTAAAGTTGAAAAATATTATAGCCCAGATGAATTTAAAGAATTACAGCAAATTGCATTAAGTAAAGGCTTTAGTCATTGTGAAGCAGGCCCGCTAGTCCGGTCCTCCTATCATGCTGATGAGCAAGTGAACGCAGCAGCAAAACACAAGCAAATGCTTGGGGAAGAAAAAGCTCAAGAAGCCTAAAACAAAGAGTTCAGTCAAGTTGACTGAACTCTTTGTTTTTATGTCCAGCTTCAGCGCCTAAGAGCTCGGGGGAATAAGCCAATCCGTCCTGAACAAGGCACATCTGCTTTTCTATTTATCATCAGCGGTTCGGCCATTTTCGTCCTCACTTGCATTTATCCGCTGCCCTTGTGGTGATTTTTTCATCTGTGTGATTAGCCCATTGACCAGATTACGGGCATTTCGGCTTGTGGAATCTACATTAGCCAAATTTTCTACGTCTCTCCTTAACACTTTATTGTCAGTAACGTAGACATGGTAATACCTTGGAACGACAGACATCGCTGTTTTTTTCACTTGATCAGCAGTCAAATTGCGATCTTTTGAATCGGTAGTATAAGCAATTAACACTTCCTGGTCAGTGACAAGTGTGGATACATCGTGTACATTGGGAATATCGGCACTTAATTTACTAATAATATTGGCCGCCTGTTCACGATCTAATGCAGAATAATGGTCATTAGCCGTATTATCGTTCATTAGTGGACTTTTTTGATGACGGACAAAGCCGTAGTTATTACTAACATTACGGATTCCACGGCTCGCTCCTTCATTGTAGAGGTCATGCCTTTTATTGTTAACATTAATGGTATTTCCGCTTTCTTCATAGACATCTCGGTTGCTCATATCCTTAGTACAGCCTGTTAGGGCCGTTACGGTGCATAATCCCAAGATGATAACTAATTTTTTCAATGTAAACACCTCCTTTTCTTAGAATAGCCAATAAGGTGATTTTTTTTCTTAGTAATTGATGGGGAATCGGTTATAATGGGTAGTAGGAATTAGCTGGTAAAAGAGGTGAAATATCTTGATAATAATGAACAACACCGTTTATGAAATCGTCCAAGAACACCGAAACGGATTTAATGAAGAAGCCCTTAAAGCGAGATTTAGTGATATTTTAACAAGATATGATTATGTAGTGGGTGATTGGGGGTATGGACAACTCCGATTAAAGGGGTTTTTCGATGACCAAAACCCAAAAGCTACATTCGATACAAAAATTAGCACACTAAGTGAATATCTGTATGAATACTGTAATTTTGGCTGTGCCTATTTTGTCTTGAAAAAAGTGAAAAAATAAAAGAAGGGCAGAACTTTCTGGCCCTTCTTTATGTTTAGGTTTTGAACGTAGATAACTGTCCAGCACCAGCGCTTCCGCTTTTCTATGTGGATTCACTATATGGCGGCTGTTGATCTGTTTCGGGGTCATCATGGGTTGGATGGGCCCCGTCCATTTGCCGAGGAAGATTTTGATGAAGGGTTTTATTTTCATAATTAAAGGCACTGTAAGTCCGTTGCCCTTCTTCCCATGGTGTACTTTTGTTCTCAACTGGTTCGTCTTGACGAATGGCAGACCCAAAAGGACCTTCTGGAAATTCTTCTGCTGTAAGAAAGTTCCTTTGTTTTTCAACATTGGATAAATCCGTATACTTTTCTTCTTTATGTTCTGTCATGCTTACGCCCCCTTTAGCACTATTATTTTCAAAGAGAGCATAATTCATGACGAACCTTACACTAATTCCATTAAAAAGGATCTTAATTCTTCCGCATCTTCCTCATTTAATTGAAAAGCGAATTCTAAATACCCTTCCTCTTGCAAATCGTCTAAGCCGATAATCGCAAAACGGCTTCCCTGCATGTCAAGAACAAGATGCTTTCCATAATGACGGTCACTTTGAACAATCGCTAAATCAAAGCGTTGATGTTCACCAACGAAGCTGACAAATCTTGTTTTTGTATCTTCTGTATCATCGTATAAGAAAAAGCGTTCTTTCATTTGATGGTCTCCTTTAATTAAACTAGATATTTTTAGACGTCTTCTATATAGTAACAAATAAAACCAATCAAGGGGAGTAAAGATTTTTACACCATTTTTTATAAGTTTTTACGATTCAAAACGCGAAGGCTGTCAAATTATGTTACAATAAATTTGAACTCTCGAAAGTTCTATGTCAGACCGTCTGCGTTTGCAAAGATAACAACTTAGAAAAATGGAGAAGGTGCTCATATGTATTTTGTTGATCAAGAAAAAATTGAAGAGATACTCAAATTTTTAGAAATGCAAATTCAACTGTTCCTAAGTCAAAAAGAGTGGTCCACCCCACTTGAAAAGGCAGCGCTAGAGCGTGTAAACCATATGATGATCGAGTCTGTTTTGGACGTCGGAAATGCAATGATTGATGGGTTTATTATGCGTGACCCAGGCAGTTACGATGATATCATTGATATTTTAATGGATGAAAAAGTGATCACATCTGAAACGGGAAATAGTTTGAAAGTGCTGATTCAATACCGGAAAATGCTTGTCCAATCTTATACAGATGTCAATCATCAAGAACTTCAAGTGACGTTTACAAAGCATTTACATGAGTTGGTGAATTTTGCGGCCAATGTTCGCGAATATCTTGTCACTGAGTTAGGGCCAGTTTCAGCGTTTAAAAAATAATAATATATTAAGACCGTTATGCGCGGTCTTTTTTGTTCTATATGGAAAAAACTTTTGGGAGTGTAACATATGAAAAATTACAAAGGTTATTTAATTGATTTAGATGGAACAATGTATAAAGGATCAGAACGGATTGAAGCTGCATCTGACTTTGTTAAGAAACTCCGGGATCAACAGATACCCTATCTTTTTGTGACAAACAATTCCTCAAGGACACCTGCACAGGTTGCTGCAAAGCTGACCCAGTTTGACATCCCGGCGGAAGAAAAGCAAGTGTTCACAACAAGCCAAGCGACAGCCAATTATATTTATGAACGAAAGAATGATGCCCGCATTTACGTGATTGGGGAAGAGGGGTTACGGACAGCAGTAGAAGAAAAGGGGTTCCGATTTGCCGGAGAAGATGCTGAGTTCGTCGTGGTAGGGATCGACCGGGAGATCAATTATGAAAAATTGACGGCTGCCTGTTTGGCGGTCCGCAATGGCGCAACGTTCATTTCCACTAATGGAGATATCGCCATCCCTACAGAAAGAGGCTTGGTTCCAGGGAATGGTTCACTAACATCTGTTATTACTGTTTCTACACAAACCAAACCGATTTTTATTGGCAAACCAGAAGCAATCATCATGGAACAGGCTTTAAAGGTACTGGGAACGCCGAAAGAAGAGACATTGATGGTCGGAGATTATTATGATACAGATATTTTAGCAGGCATGAATGCCGGGATAGATACATTACTAGTACATACAGGAGTAACGACCAAAGAACTGCTTTCCGGTTATGACAAGATGCCAACTTATGCAATTGATTCGTTAGATCAATGGGAAATTTAAAAGGATGGGAAGCCCCATCCTTTTTCTGCTTATTTCTTTTCACTCTCAGCCCTAGCAGCCCGGTGTGCGAGTCGGCTCGATGCGGCAGCTGCAATTGCCCCGACGATATCATCTAAAAAAGTATGGCATTCGCCTGTTGATTTATCATTTAAATGGGCTAATATTCCAGGTTTTAATTTATCGATATATCCGTAATTGGTAAAACCAATTGAACCATATACATTTACAATCGAAAAGGCTAGAATTTCATCGACTCCATAAAGACTTTCATCTGTTCCGATTATTGATTGGAGCGGCTCCTCAAGCATTCCTTTTTCAGCAAGTACATCCAGCTGTATTCCTGTTAAAATTGCGTTTTGAACCTCACGTTTGGCAAGAACGCGTTCCACATTGGCTAAACAGTCTTCCATTTTCAGGTTCTTATGATATTTTTCCTGCAAAAAGAAAACTAAATCAGCGATATCCTGTACTTTGACGCCTCTGTCATTCAGCCATCTACGTGCAGTTACTTCGGTTAGATTTACGTTTTTGTCGTCTGCCATTCCTCTGATCACCTTTTCTATGGATTTTCACTATATATATACTGTATTATTCTAACTTATGCAAAAGAAACTTAAAAAAGAGCATGGTTAAAACCTTATATTCTCCTACATTTTTCTAAGCTATTCAGGAACAAGTTTTCTTAAGCTAAAACATATATATGAAGTAAGAAAAGGGAAAGAAATGAGGTGGACTATAAATGCTTCAGAAAATGCTGGAAAATCAATATGGCATTACGGTCGAGGAATATGTAAAACTGGATCGGTTTGATGCGTTAAGAGGAAATGGCTGGCTCTACTTAATCTCTAAACCAGCGGGCAAGGAAGAAGAAGATATTGCCGAACTTGAGAAAATCGCGGAGCATTTACGCAATTATGGTGATCAAAATGTTCCCGCCATTTTACCGTCTAAAGAAGGGCATTTAATTACAGAATGGGAAAAAAATAAATATTGTGTCCTTGCAAATCGACAACAGAAAGAACAGAAAAAAGTTAAATTGGGCAGGAAATTGGCAAAATTCCATGAGCGCGGCAGGAGAGTCCCCTTTCAAATAGAGAGGTCTAGCAGGATCGGACAATGGAAGACCTTATGGGAAAAGCGGCTCGAGCAGATGGAAAAGGTGTGGAATGGTCTTCTTTTTCAAACACCTGAAGATGAATTTCAGCGGATGTTTATTGATTCCTTCCCGTATTATTTGGGGTTAACGGAAAACGCTATTCAATATCTAGTGGATACCGAGATTGATGATGAACCGCTTGAAACGGATAGCGGAACGGTTTGTCATGAACGGTTTACGCAAAAGACTTGGGGGCCGCACAATAATTATATGATCAAAAATCCGTTTGACTGGGTATTTGACCATCGCAGCCGGGACATCGGTGAATGGACAAGGGAAAGATATCTTCATAATTCCCAAACTTATGATGTGGAATTAAAGCGCTTTTTTGAAGAGTATCAAAGTATTGCCCCTTTGTCGCCATTTTCCTGGCGGTTATTGTATTCCCGGTTAATTTTCCCGCTCCATTACTTTGAATGTATAGAGAGTTATTATATTACCACATCCGAACAGGACAAAAAGGTATTAGAAGAAAAGTTAATGAGAATATTACGCCAATCTGGTGAATATGAGCAATTTTTGGCGGTTTTTTATCAACTTACGGATGCTCCAATTAAGCGTGTAAACCTGCCTTTATTGGAATGGCTTTACTAAAACATGTTTTCATTAAAAAAGTAAAAAGTGATTGCCTATGGATGGCAATCACTTTTTTGATTATTAAAATACCTGTTCTACTTCAACAATTCCTGGTACTTCTTCTAAAAGAGCTCTTTCAATACCAGCTTTCAGTGTGATGGTTGAGCTTGGGCAGCTGCCGCATGCACCTAACAGGCGTAGTTTGACAATGCCTTCTTCAACATCTACTAATTCACAATCTCCGCCGTCGCGAAGAAGAAATGGACGTAATTTATCTAATACTTCTTGAACTTGTTCAAAAATTTCTTGTTCTGCCAAATTAATCGACTCCCTTCCTATACTTATATTATAATGTCATCATCGTGAAAAATCCATTATCAGAAATTAGGAAAACACACATTTATAGTCATTTTCTTGGTTATATCGCAAAAATGAGTTAACCTGAAATAAAAAGGCGGGAATGAGTAGATGAATAGTACTGAAGTAGAAATTGTTGTTTACGGTGCAGAGCAGTTGTGCCCGAGTTGTGTCAATTTACCATCTTCCAAAGAAACGTTTGAATGGCTGGAGGCAGCGATTGCGAGAAAATTTCCAGACCAACCGTTTAAAATGACCTATGTGGATATCTATCAGCCCACTGGGGAGAGTGAAAAAATCGCGTTTGCTGAAAAAGTGGTCGAAGAGGATATGTTTTATCCAGTGGTTGTCATCAAAGACAAAATCGTTGGAGAAGGGAACCCGCGTTTAAAAACCATTTTTTCTGAACTAGAGAAACACGGATATACAGCTATATAATTGGAAGAAGCATTCCACAAAAATGGAATGCTTCTTCTTTGAATCAAGCTCCAGCTCCCCTATTCAAGGTGTTGGTGCTTTTTATATTAGCCGTTATGAAACTTATACATCCACAGAATCCCGGATTTAAGCAAGCGGGCGACACGTCCTGTAATGGCGCGGTCTGCCATCATCCCAAACCCGTGCTTTTTCCCAAGGGAACCAAGGATCCCCTTTAATTTTATTTGTGGGAATGATGTTGGAGGTTCTTCACCTTTCCAACGTCTCTTTAATACTTCAACAATTTGTTCCGCCTGACCTTCGGCTAATTGAGCACTAGGAGCATGGGGAAGACTTGCGCAATCACCAAGAATAAAAACATGTTCATCAGTGGGCAGGTGGTGAAGCGGGCTTATCACTAGTCTTCCCATTCCATCTTTTTCCCCGTCCATTTCGCGGACAATTTTATTGGCTTGAATTCCTGCGGTCCATACGATTACATCACAATGGATCGCCTGGTCGTGATTGTATAATACATTTTCTTCCACTTTGGTAATATTCGAGTTATTAATAATTTCGACATTGTTTTTTACAAACCAATTTTCAACATATTTGCTTAAACGTTCAGGGAATGCAGAGAGAATATGTTTTCCCCGATCAAATAATTTGATGTTTAGGTCTTCACGACTTTCGCTTAATTCACTTGCTAATTCCACGCCGCTAAGACCAGCGCCTACGATACCAACAACTGAGCCAGGTCCCAGATTATTTAAGACAGAGTAGGTAAGTCGAGATTTTTCAATAGATTGGATACTGTAAGTAAACTGATCGGCTCCCGGAACATCATGATACTTGTCCTCACAGCCCAGACCAATGATGAGGTCATCATAGTCGAGAGGCTCCGCATCCTTTAATGTAATCTTTTTTTCAGTTGTTTGAATTCCGATTACCTCACCATAAACTACTTTTAATCGTGGGTGCTCCGGAAAAGCAACCCTTACCTCTTTGTCAGAAATGGTTCCTGCTGCTAATGCGTAATACTCCGTTTTTAAACAATGGTAAGGTACACGGTCCACTAGTGTAATGGTCATGTCCTCTGGTAAATGGTTAGGGAGAAGTTCATTTAGAATCTTCATTCCGCCATAACCGCCACCAAGAATTACAAGGTTTTTCATTTTTATTACCCCTTTGAATAGCCCGTTTCATATTTAAAATTGCCTAAAATGTCAAAAAAAAATAATAGAATAATAAATCCGTTCCTTTAACACATACGAGTATAGCGGAATTATGACAAAATAACAACAATTTTCATGATTTTCTTGACATGGTTATAGTATACATGGTATTTGACGGAGTGGATGAAATGGAGTAGGATAATTAGTTGTGGAGAGGTGAAAGCAATGATTCAACCCATCATCGAATTTTGTATAAGCAATCTTGCGAATGGTGCCCAAAAGGCACTAGAGAAATTAGAAAAAGATCCCAATTTGGATATTATTGAATATGGATGTCTTGGATATTGCGGTAAATGTGCGACTTCGTTATATGCTCTCGTAAATGGGGAAGTAGTCACAGGAAAAACACCTGACGAATTGGTCGATAATATTTATCAATATTTGGAAGAGAATCCAATGTTTTAAAATAGGGAGCGTCGCCGCTCCCTTATTTATATATATTTCATATGATAGTACGAAGGAATCGTATCATTTGAGTAGTTAACAATACGTGTATATAATAAATTAAAAGCCTCATTAAGGGAGGGTATCATATTGAGTAATAATGTGGTTATTTTAACAGAAGCGGCATCGATCCATATTAAAGAAATGATGAAGCATAACGAAGAAGAAGGCGCTTTGTTACGCGTTAGCGTAAAAGGTGGTGGATGCAGCGGTTTATCCTATGGGATGGGCTTTGAACATACAGTAAATGAAGATGATTTGAAACTTGAACAACATGGAATTCAAATCTTAGTCGATAAAGAGAGTGCAGCGATTTTACAAGGAACCAAGATTGATTATAAAGAATCAATGATGGGCGGCGGCTTTACTATTGACAATCCAAATGCAATCGCATCATGCGGATGTGGGTCATCGTTTAGAACGGCTACTGCTACTGGTACTCCGGAAGAATGCTAAGGTAAATAAGAAAAAGCGTCCTTACAAAGGGACGCTTTTTCTTATTTATTGAACATCGAAGAACTGTGTATTGGCTGAATTTTTGCCTTTGGATCAATGAAGGCCTTTGCATTGTTAACCGCTGTAGGTGCTTCACCAAAGCCACAGGCAATTAATTTCACTTTTCCTTCATAGGTACAAATGTCTCCAGCTGCATAAATTCCAGGGATGTTGGTTTCCATTTTTGAATTAACGACAATCGAATTCTTTTGGATGTCTAAGCCCCATTCCTTAATTGGTCCAAGTGAAGAAACAAAACCATAGTTACAAATGACAGCATCGACATCTACTGTAACCTTCTCTTCCCCATTAACGGTTTCAAGAACAACCTGTTTGATTCCACTTACATCCCCAACTAATTCTGCAGGAACATAGGGTGTTTTCACATGTACTTTTGAATTATATAAGTTTTCTACACTATGCTCGTGGGCACGGAATTTATCTCTGCGATGGACAATTGAAACTTCTTCAGCGATCGGCTCAAGCATTAAGGCCCAGTCGACTGCAGAATCACCGCCGCCAAAAACAACTACTTTTTGACCTGCAAATTGATTTAAATCCTCAATAAAGTAGTAAAGATTTTTACGCTCATATTGAGCAGCACTTTCGAGATCTAAACGACGTGGTTGGAAGGCGCCATTTCCGGCTGTAATAATAATCGTTTTAGAATAATGGATTTCTTTGTTCGTTGTTAATTTAAATGTACCATCTTCCTGCTTCTCTAGCTTTTCAACCGATTGCTCTAGTGCAACCGTAGGTTGGAATTTCTTCATTTGTTCTTTCAGATTATTTATTAACTCTTGTGCACGGATTTTTGGAAAACCAGCTACATCATAAATATATTTTTCTGGATAAAGCGCAGACAATTGGCCGCCTAGTTGTGGCAAGCTCTCGATAATTTTCACTGAAGTTTGTCTCATGCCACCATAAAAAGCAGTAAATAAACCGGTAGGACCTCCGCCAATAATGGTAATGTCGTAAACTTTTTGATTTTCTTCCACTCCGTATCCCCCCAACCTGTAGTAACAAACTCCCTCATTATAATATTATCATAAAACGAAATATTCTCACATCCTTATGTGGGAATATTCACAACTGAGACAATTTTAAAAATATTTTTCTCAACATATATCATATTCAATTTTCCTCAAAACTTAAGATAAAAATTTATAAAAATCGCTTGATAATCGGGTGAAAGTAGCATAAGATGAATTGAGGATAGATTGTTAATTTTTTGTGACATAAATAGCACGATTTTATGTCAAGTAGTAAAATATAGCATTCTTAGCAATTACCTTGCTTGACCTATACATCTTCGGGAAATTGATTTTTTTTAACTTTATTCGTGAATTATATCACATACATTTTTTTATTATACAAAATAAAAATGGTCAAAGCAGTGGAAACTAAGAAAAAAGGGATTATCTAAAAAATAAAGGGTGGAAGTGATCACTTTGAGAAAGCCTAAAATTGTTATTCTCGGTGCTGGTTACGGTGGACTAATGACAACAGTTCGCTTACAGAAGTTAATCGGCGTGAATGAAGCGGACATTGTTTTAGTAAATAAAAATGACTATCATTATGAAACCACATGGCTGCATGAGGCGTCTGCAGGCACACTGCATCATGACCGCGTACGGTATGATATCCGTAATGTAATCGACCGCAGTAAAGTGGATTTTGTTCAAGATACTGTCGTAGAAATTAACAAAGAAGACAAGAAAGTTATTTTGGAAAAAGGGGAAGTCAACTATGACTACCTTGTTATCGCCCTTGGTGGTGAACCAGAAACATTTGGGATCAAAGGATTAAAAGAATATGCTTTTGGAATCACAAATGTAAACTCTTCTCGTCAATTGCGTGAACATATTGAATACCAATTTGCCACATACAATATGGAAGAAGAGAAAAATGACAATCGTTTGACTATTGTTGTCGGTGGCGCTGGCTTTACGGGAATTGAATTCCTTGGGGAATTAACAAATAGAATCCCTGAATTATGTCGTGAGTATGATGTGGATTCACATAAAGTGAAAATTATCTGTGTCGAGGCTGCTCCAACAGTACTCCCAGGGTTTGATCCGGAACTAGTGAATTATGCCGTGTCACAATTAGAACGAAAAGGTGTTGAATTCTTAATCGGAACAGCGATTAAGGAATGTACGGAAGAAGGCATCATTGTCGCTAAGGGTGAAGAGGAACCACGTGAAATCAAGGCAGGTACTGTAGTGTGGGCCGCAGGAATTCGCGGGAATGCTATTGTTGAAAAATCAGGCTTTGAAGCAATGAGAGGCCGGGTCAAAGTTCAGCCGGATCTTCGCGTTCCTGGTTTCGATGATGTTTTCATGATCGGTGACAGTTCATTGATGATTAATGAAGAGATCAACCGTCCATATCCACCAACTGCACAAATTGCGATGCAGCAAGGGGAAGTTTGTGCACGCAATATCGCTGCATTAGTTCGTAATAAGTCTGAATTAGAAACTTTCACGTTTGATAATAAAGGGACTGTTTGTTCCCTTGGTGAAGATGATGCAATCGGGGTTGTTTTTGGTAAAAAAATAACTGGTGCAAAAGCATCCTTCATGAAAAAAGTCGTCGATAATCGCTCTCTTTACATGATTGGCGGCGCTGGTCTTGTATTGAAAAAAGGAAAATTTAACGTATTTTAAATAAAAAAGCGGAGCGCCTTGGCGCTGCAGCTAGATTGTTATAAAAATTCAATCACAGAAAAAATTTAGTAAAAGGGACAGAGAAATCTGTCCCTTTTTGATATGATTAAAATAATGAATCGTGAAAGGGGGAGTTCGGTGAGTAGTCGTGAAAAAAGAGGCAAGGTTTGGTTGGCTGTTGCAGGGGTTGTCATGTCAAATGAGGGGAAATGGCTCGTCGTAAAAAAACGATATGGCGGCTTAAAAGGCCAATGGTCACTGCCCGCAGGCTTTGTTGAAATGGGTGAAACAGCGGATGAGGCGGTTATTAGAGAAGTATGGGAGGAAACTGGAATCCAATGTCGGGTGAAGGGACTAATTGGTCTAAGAACGGGTGTGATTAAAGGAGAAATTAGCGATAATTTGCTCCATTTTCTACTTGAACCGGTGAGTGACCAGGTGGTGGTTAGTCATCAGGATAACGAACTTTATGAAGCGAGATTCATGGCGATCGAAGAATTATTCCATGAAAAAGATGCTTCTGTCATACTCCAATATTTAATTAGAAAAGATATTACCTTCTTGAAACAAGCGATTAGTGATTTAAACCCAGGAGATCAGTTTGGATATACAGCTTATAAAATATTTTTGTAATTTTTAGAAAATTTAAGTAACGATAAGTAATTGTAAGAAAACTTGACATGTATCCGCTTTCTCGATTGAATTTGCCAGATTTTCGTCCTTTCTTTTTTAGAAAATCCTTGATATATTATCAGAAAATTAAGTTAATTATTAAGGAGATGATTTAGAAATGACAGTAAAAATCGTGGATTCAAAAGCATGTGATTATTGTGCAGGGAAGGGCTATTTTCAATTAGTTCTAGGGGGATCGGAAACCTGCAGCTGCTGCGAAGGAACTGGCAAGAAAAAAGAATAAAGTTTATCGTATCATTGAAGTGCTTCTTCGAATTATTCGAGGGGCTTTTTTCTTGTAAATAAAAGAAATGCATTCGTTTATATTGACTCCTTTTTCGACATTCAGTACACTAAATGTTGATGTATAAGGGGGAATCTCGGATGCAAATGAGCATTGTTGTCTTAATCATATCGATTTTACTTTTCTTTGTTTTATTTTTTGGAATTGGGTTTATTCTCAATATGCTGCTTCGTATGTCATGGGTTATGGCTGTAGTTTATCCTATTGTGGCCATTTTTATTGTAGATAAAGTGAGTTTTAGTGAATATTTTACAAATAGTAAAATGGCATTTAATGAATTGGGCCACAGGTTTACTTCATTAGCCACTGCTGATATTCTCATTTTAATAAGTGGACTAGCTGGTGCGATAGCGGCAGGTTTCACGATCAAACTTTTACGAAAAAATGGATACCAAATGTTTTAAGACTCTTACCAAGGGGAAAAGACGGACTTTTCCCCCCTGGAAAGAGTCTTTTTTATGATTTGCACTCACACATGCAAAATTTCGCTTGTCCTTTTTTGAATATTTTCCTTCAACTTGGGAATGAATATTTTGGGAGGAGTGAAAATTTTGATGAATAAAATGATACATTGGTGTAGGCGTTTGGCCATGGTTTGTCTCTTCTTAATGGCAGTCTTTGCGACCTTCCAATCAATCTCTGGAGTAAATGCACAAATGTTTTTAAACCAATTTGCGTCTGTTCTTGCGTCGACTGAACCTGTTTCAGGAACCCAAAGGTCCTTGGAAAATGAAATTGATTGGTCAAAATATCCTAAACAAACAGTTACCGCCACTGGATATACAGCAGGAGTAGAATCAACAGGAAAAAGTGTTGGCCATCCTGAATATGGGATAACTTACTCCGGTGTAAAAGTAAAACGTGATTTGTTTTCTACGATTGCAGCAGACCTTAATGTATTTCCCATTGGAACGATCCTCTTTATCCCTGGCTATGGATATGGCGTTGTTGCCGATAAAGGCGGGGCTATCAAAGGGAATGAGCTAGACCTTTATTATGAAACGGTTGAGGATGTTTATAATAAGTGGGGCAAAAAGAAGCTCGATATTTATGTGGTCCAAAAAGGGAATGGAAAACTAACAGAGCAAACACTTAAATCATTAAATGAAGATAAATCGATGCAAGTCTTCCGTGGGCAGTATATTAGTTCTGAGAAGAGATAGAAGCAGGCTGCTGGCCTGTTTTTTACTTTTAGGCTGTGTTAAATGTTGATTGGAGCGGAAGGCAACAGGCAACTTTACCAGAGCCTATTTTTATAATAATTAGTTGCTCGAAATAAATAGGGTAATTCGCTATAATTAAACACGAATAATTTGGAGGTGAAGTAATTTGTTTAATGTAAAAAAAGAACTAGAATTAACAACAGAGCACGAAGGTTTAGTCATTGGACTCTTTGATAAACCTGAAAAATTCACAGGATTTTTAGCATTGCTCGATGATGCATTCAATGGCCAATTAAGAGAGCTCATAAAATCAAGTGACATTTCAGCAAAGTTTAAAAGAATCAATAAAGTACATAGTTTAGGGAAAATCGGCTCAAAACGTATTTGGTTTGTTGGCCTGGGGAAGGAAAAGGAATTTACCTTTGATAAACTAAAATCTGCTTTCGGCTGTCTCTTTAAGGAAGTGAAGGCAAATAAACTTGAAGAAGCATCCTTTTATTTAGATTCCTTTACAACTGAACAAGTTGATGGTTTGGACGCTGCCCATGCGCTGAGCGAAGCATTTGCTCTCTCAACCTATCAATTTGAAGGATACAAGCAAAAATCGAACGAACCGGAGAGAAAGCTGGCTCATCTAACGATTTATTGTGACAGCCTTGATGAAGATGAAGTGCAAGCCTCGTTAACGGTAGGACATGTATTTGGTAAAGGAACGAATTCGGCACGAACACTCGTTAACATCCCTGGCAATATGTTAACGGCAACAGATATGGCTAATTATGCTCGGGAACTTGCACGTAAATATGCTTTTGAGGTGGAAATCCTGGATAAAGCTGAAATAGAGAAGCTTGGAATGGGAGCATTCCTTGCCGTGAATCAGGGTTCAACAGAGCCTCCTAAAATGATTGTCCTTAAATATCAAGGGAAAGATGAATGGAAAGATGTGATCGGCTTAATTGGAAAAGGCATAACCTTCGATACGGGAGGGTACTCCATTAAAACGAAATCAGGGATCGTGGGGATGAAAACTGACATGGGCGGAGCAGCAGCAGTCCTTGGTGCAATGGAAATCATCGGTGAAATTCAGCCTGAACAAAATGTGGTCGCGGTTATTCCTTCTACGGATAATATGATTAGCGGCAATGCCTTCAAGCCTGATGACGTGATTACATCGATGAGCGGTAAGACCATCGAGGTTTTAAATACAGATGCTGAAGGAAGGCTAGTCTTAGCTGATGCGGTAACCTATGCAAAACAGCACGGTGCAGACTATCTTGTAGATGTCGCAACTTTAACAGGAGGAGTAATTACCGCACTTGGTCTCCATACAACGGGGGCAATGACTAATCATGGTCCATTATATGATCAAGTCTTAGGGGCTTCCCTGGAAGCAGGCGAGCAAATGTGGCAGCTGCCATTGTTTGAAACGGAGATTGAACGGGTAAGAAACAGTAAAGTGGCCGATTTAAATAATTCCCCTGGCAGTGAAGGCCATGCATTGGTTGCTGGGGCTTTTATCGGTGAATTTGCCGAAGGAACACCATGGGTGCACTTAGATATCGCGGGGACAGCTACCACCGCAAAATCCCATGATTTAGGACCTGCCGGTGCAACCGGAGTGATGACCCGGACACTTGCCTTATTTGTAGAACGGTTTGAACCCATCGAGAAATAGTGATTTGAAAAAGTCTCCGAGACATCTTGGAGGCTTTTTTGTGCTATTGGAGCGCACCAGTGCAAACGCCGCTAACCTGGCGCTTCCGCCTTTTGTTTTTGCCCACTCAAAACCCCTTCCATTCGCATATGAAATAGTGTAGGCAAGTATAGAAGAAGGAGGTTTGCTGCATGTACCCTTATTATCGAAACCCTCATCAGGTCCAAGACCAAAGATTTATTGGCTTCGGTTTGCCATTACTTGGAGGATTTTTAGGAGGCTTATTAGGGGGTGCGTTAATTAGCCGGCCATTTTACGGATATCCAGGATTTTATCCACCGCCCCCACCCCCATTTCCACCGCCAGGAGGCTTTCCTGGGGCTTTTTATCCCGGCTTCGGTGCCCCGTATTATTACTAAAATGAAAAAACAGCTCTTGGGCTGTTTTTTTATGTAAAAAAGGAAAATTAGTTAATAAAGCGAATAGTTTATATAGATGAAAACTGTTTACATATTGGAGGAATTAATATGATTGAAAATACATTGCTGCAATCTTTAGGAATTGAGATTACCCTAGTTGAAAAAGGAAGGGTTATGGCGACCATGCCTGTAGATGAGCGGACTCGTCAGCCATTTGGATTACTGCACGGTGGTGCATCTGTTGCTTTGGCGGAAACGGTTGCCAGTATAGGAGCATATGAATTGGCAGATAAAGAAACGGAGGGTGTTGCGGGTCTAGAGATTAATGCAAATCATGTTCGTCCGAAAACGGAAGGTGTGGTTACAGCGACTGCAACTGTCCTATATCAAGGGAGATCCACTCAAGTATGGGATATTAAAATTACCGATGAAGAAGGCCGCATGATTTGTGTATCAAGATGTACGATGGCAGTCATTAAGCTCAAAAAATAATCGCGAAAATATCTGTTTGTAGAAGAATGGATTATTAGGATTATTATTGATTAAAAATTTAAAAAATTAACATTAGTTTCGTGTTATAATATAAGAAAAAATAGAAAAAAAGCACAATTTTTTGTACATGTTTCTTTATATAATGTAGTAAGAGTAAACGTAAAGGTGGTGAAATTGATGCGGGCAAGGCGGCAACATTTATTTATCGATTTTGAGTTTACAATGCCTGAACGGAATGTTCGCATGAAGGATTTTTATGCGGAAATTATCGAAGTTGGAATTGTTGCAGTCGTAGATGATCAAGTAACAGAACAGTTTTCATCCTTTGTTACTCCACTTAAATTTCCAAAACTAACTGAACGCTGTAAATCCTTTTTACATATTTCTCAGCAACAGGTAGACAAGGGTTTATCTATTTTTGAACTTGTTAAAAAATTGGAGGAGTTCAACAAGAATAATTATGAAACAACCATTGTTACTTGGGGAAATATGGATATGAAGGTTCTTCGTCATAATTGTTTAAAGGCAGGGATTGCGTTTCCGCTAAACGCAGTGGAGTTGGATCTTTCCATGGAATATAAACGATTCTTTGGTGATCAAAATCAAACGGGACTTTGGAAGGCAGTTCAGGAATACGGGAAAGAAGGAACGGGCAAACATCATCGTGCACTGGATGATGCGCTGACTACCTTTAATATATTCAAACTCGTTGAAAAGGATAAACGTTATTTAGAAAAACCAGAGCCAACCACGATTGGGGATCGGATTGATTTTTCAAAGTTATTAAATGAATTCGCATAAAAGGCCAAATCATTCAAACTGATTTGGCCTTTAGCGTTTTTATATGCTCTGTTAATCTGCCTGTTGATTTCCGCTCCAGGCGCTTCGCTTTCCGCGGGCGGTCCGGGGAGCCTCCTCGTCGCTGCGCGCCTGTGGGGTCTCCCCTGCCCCGTCCTCCCGCAGGAGTCTTCGCACCTTCCACTCCAATCAACAGGGTGCAAAAATTAACATTGAGCTTTAACACAGCCTATATTTTATAATCCTTTTCAAGCGATTCCAAGGCTCTCAGGCTCATTTCAGCCCATTCTGAATTAGTTTCTGTTAATTCCTGTTTCATTTTGGCTAACGATTCTTTTAACGACTCTCTATAATCTGGAATCTCATTCTCAAAGGGCTTTACCATTTTGAGGGGGATATTCGCCTGCTCCCGAAAGCTGAGCGCTTTTCTCTCGTGAAAAATAAGTACATCTGCATCTTTAGGGTTATGTAAATCTCCTTGCATGGGATGTTTAAGCACAGCAAGAACTCTTACTAAATAATGCTGTGGACGTACCTCTGTTATTTCTCCAATATATTTTCCAGTCTTATAAATGGCTGTAACAATCTTACCAATTTGTAATTCCGACAAAAAAAACACCCCTTCCACTTTTCTCTTTTATTTTAATATGAATCATAGTAAATTTAAAACAATGTGTGAAATAATTTTATTTCGGTTAAAGTCAAAAAATTGGAGGAATGATATATGAGGAAGAATCTGCATTTCTTATTAACATTATTTACAATTGTTCTAGTTTTGGCTGCTTGTGGGACAAGCACAAAGAAAGAAGAAGCAACCACCAAAAAGACCGCGCCAAAAACGGAACAGAAGGAAGGGGACCAAACTGTGTCAAATGCCGTCTATCCTCAGCTTTCAACAGAGGTGCTTGATAATGAACAACTCGTTGAAATGGAGACGTCAATGGGAAATATAAAAATTAAATTGTTTCCTAAGTATGCTCCGAAAGCAGTTGAAAACTTTGTAAAACATGGTAAAGAAGGTTACTATGATGGACTTATTTTTCATAGGGTTATTAAAGATTTCATGATCCAGGGCGGTGATCCGAATGGTAACGGTACTGGCGGGGAGAGTATTTACGGACAGCCTTTTGAAGATGAATTCTCGAAAAATCTTTATAATCTCCGCGGTGCTTTATCCATGGCTAATTCAGGCAGCAACACAAACGGAAGTCAGTTCTTTATTGTGCAAAGCTCGTCACTAGATTCTGCCATGAAGGACCAAATGGAAAAAGCAGGCTATCCGAAAGAGATTATTGAAGCCTATGATAAAAACGGTGGTACACCGTGGCTTGATCATCGTCATACGGTTTTTGGCCAAGTAGTTGAAGGAATGGATATCGTGGATAAAATTGCTAACACGCCTGTTGGTGCTCAAGATAAACCTGAGAAAGATGTGATCATTAAGAAAATCAAGGTGTTAGCAGAGTAACGATGAACCGTAGATTATGAAGGTGGTATGAAATGTTTTTTGTTGCTATAATGAATTATTAGAGCAGTTCCTTTAGAGAAAGGGAGAAGAAAAATGTTTCATCCATCGGTACTTTCATTGTTTTTATACTTTCCGGAAGATAAATCGGAATATATACCTGCTGCAATCACTTTTGCGATTTTCTTAATTGGAGCCTTACTAACGATGCGCGTCATCATTTTAGTCTCCAAACGCGAGGCTAAAAAGGCAAAAGAATTAGAAAAACAATTGCAAAATCAAGAGCACACTCCAAGGAACAGTTAACCCAATACTGTTCCTTTTTGTTTGGATAAAGGATCGGGGGATTGCTCATACTAAATGCAAATTGTCTAGTGTGGGGGTAGTATACATATGAAGAAAAGCTGGATCATCATTCCACTGCTCATTCTAACAGGATGTACAGAAGAGAATATCAGAAAGATTGATGTGGAGATGTATAATGCGGTAGGGGATTCCCTTGGCAAAATAAAGGTAGCTGAGCAGGCCAAAGGCGTAAAATTATCAGTAGATTTAAATGGCCTTCCAGCCGGAGATCATGCGATTCATATCCATGACAAGGGAAAATGTAAAGCTCCAGACTTTAAATCAGCAGGAAACCATTTTAATCCCGATAATAAGGAACATGGGCTTCTTCATCCCAAAGGTGCACATGCAGGCGATCTGCCTAATTTAATGGTTGGTGATGATGGGTCTGTAAAAGTAGATTTAACGGCACCCAATGTCACCTTGAAAGATGGAAAGACATCGTTGTTTACAAAAGACGGGACCACAATCGTCATTGATGAAGGGAAAGATGATGGTATGACACCGCCTTCAGGAGATTCTGGAAAACGGATTGCCTGTGGAGAAATAACAAAAGATAAAAAAGCGAACAAATAAAACGGCTAGAATGAGAATATTATTTTTTGGCAGGCTATCAGTTAAGTGTGATAGCCTTTAACATTGAATTTTTTCTTGTAAATAGGTAGAAATCTACAGCTTTTCCTAAAGGTGGACATACACTAGCATGGAGACGATTTAGGAGGCGATAAGTTTGGGAAAAAGACAATTCTTTGGCGGATTTCCAGGACAATCTGGTTACCCGCAAATGGGCTATCCGCAAATGGGTGGGTATCATCAAATGGGAGGCTTCCCGCAAATGGGAGGATATCATCAAATGGGTTATCCACAAATGGGAGGATTCCCACATATGATGGGAGGTCAGCAATCAGGATTTCCTCAAGGCATGGGCGGTTTTCCGCAAATGATGGGAGGCCATCAGTCAGGTTTTCCTCAAAGCATGGGAGGTTTTCCTCAAATGATGGGAGGCCAGCAATCAGGAACTCCTCAAAGCATGGGCGGGTTCCCTCAAATGATGGGAGGCCAACAGCAAACTGGTTTTCCTCAAATGATGGGCACTTCCCAGCAAGGTGGACAAAACCTACCAACGATGCCTACTTCTTTTGGACAGCGTAAAAATAAGAAGTAGTTAAGTCACAGATCAGTTAGAAAAAACTGTTCCTCATAAAGGAGGAGCAGTTTTTTGTTTGCTTGATTTATTTTCCTTTTTTTTAGACAATGAGTTCATAATTATATATTGGAGTGACCACAAACATGGAGAACAAACTGTATTATCAAGATCCATACATACAAACTTTCAAAGCAAAAGTGGTAAAACAAGAACAAGACCCAACAGGCAGCTGGTATATTGTATTAAATCAAACGGCCTTTTATCCAACCGGCGGCGGGCAGCCGCACGACCTTGGAACACTTGCTAATAAAGCGGTAATAAACGTGGAAGAAATCGATGGAGAAATTCGGCATTACATTGATGGGCCATTCGATGATATTGGAAAGGAAGTCATAGGGACCATCGATTGGGAAAGACGCTTGGATCATATGCAGCAACACGCCGGGCAGCATCTATTATCTGCGGCGTTTGATCACCTATTTGGATACAAAACAATTGGGTTTCATTTAGGGGCAGAAATACTTACCATCGATTTAGAGACGGAGCATCTTAGCGAGCAACAAGTACAAGAAGCTGAGGCGCTAGCAAATCAGGTCATCCTTGAAAACAGACCAATTGAGACGAAATGGGTTACAGAAGAAGAATTGTCTCAATATAATCTCCGAAAAGAGACAAAAGTGAAAGAGGATATTCGCCTGGTTATTATTCCTGATTTTGATGATAACGGGTGCGGGGGGACACATCCAGGAGCTACTGGTGAGGTTCGAGCGGTAAAAGTATTGGATTGGGAACGACAAAAGAAGAAGGTGCGGGTCCAATTTGTTGGCGGGAACCGAGTAGTTACACAGCTTGGACAAAAACAAAGGGTGCTCCTGGAATTAACAAAAATCCTGAATTCTCCTGAAAAGGAAATGGAACAGGCTGTCCTTCGTCTCCTTGAAACGAACAAAACATTAGAGAAAGACCTTGAACAAACTCAGGAAAGTCTCCTTCATTTTGAGGCGAAGGACTTACTTGAAAAAGGAAGTCATCGTGAGAAGCTCCTCGTCAGTGAGGTGTTTCAAAATCGGTCCATTCAGGAATTGCAAAATTTAGCACGAATCATAATTACTGAACAAGAAACGGCTATTGTTTACTTTGTATCGGAAAATGATAAGCGATTGCAAGTGGTTTGTGCACGTGGACAAGCTGAAACGGTAAGTATGAAGCAAGTAATCGCTAGTGCCCTTCCGCTTATTAACGGAAAGGGCGGAGGAAATGATTCATTTGCCCAGGGCGGCGGTGAGGCACTAGTGTCTGGAGAGCAAATGCTACATCATCTATTGGAAATAGTTAGATAACTTGTGTGGTGCACCAATCTTTTACACTCCATTTTTTTAGAAGTATACTGGAGACCATGAGGAAATAAAATAGTCCTTTTTTAAGCCGAAATTTGGGAGTTAAAAATAATGAGAAAAGAACTGCAAACAAATTTACAATATGTAGATCTATTAAATGAGTGGAATCCCTTCAACTTAACTAATGGAGGATATGACACAGAAATCGCTGATACCATTCAGGCTATCTATGAATTAGATGATTGTGATGAGTTGGCCAAAAGAATACAAAGCATTTATGATTTTTCCTTTGAAAGAATAATTCCCTTGGAAGAGTGCTTGAAAATAGCTAAAGAATTATTAGTCATTAAAGCAAATGATGCTTGTTCCATTTAAAACTTCATGGCAAAAAAAAAGGACATCCCATGATGGATGTCCACTTCAAAAAGGGGGAATACTAGAAAGCCTTATGATATAAGGGTTTCCAGTATTTCCTTTTTTTATACAGCAGTATAGAAAAACTTTGTTATTATTCATATTATTGTTCAAGCAATTCTGTGGCAGGAAGATCTAATACAGTTGATAACTTTAATAAGGTTTGGGTGCTAGGAATTTGTTCTCCAGATTCGTATTTCTCAATTGTGTGAATTCCAACTCTTACTTTTTGTGCCAGCTCTTCCTGAGACATATGGAGCATTTCACGGGCATTTTTAATGGTTTGGCCGATGGTATTCAAACTGGTTCACCTTCCCTTTAAAATAGATTTCCTCACTATTAGTTTATCACGTTTCGTAACTATTTCTTTCCCTTTCCTTGAATATTATGTTAAGAAATTTCGACAATCCCACTAAGGTAAGCATTATTTGCAGTTTATTTTTCAATCTTTTTTGATTTAAAGCGTTCTTTGTGGTATAATATTATAATGCGTATATAAGGGATAAAATAATTAATTACTTAGGAGTGTTTTCATGTCAGAAAAGATCGAAACTGGAAGTATTTTAACAGGTAAAGTAACTGGAATTCAACCATATGGAGCGTTTGTTGCGCTTGACGATAATACTCAAGGCCTTGTCCATATTTCTGAAATTACCCATGGTTATGTGAAAGATATTAATGACCACCTTAAAGTTGGGGACGAAATTAAGGTGAAAGTATTATCAGTGGATGAAGGCGCAGGTAAAATTGGACTTTCGATTCGTGCAACGGAAGAAGCTCCTGTTCAACAGGCTGCTCCGAAGGCAAAGAAACCTCGTAAACGTCCAGTTGCTGCGATTATTCCAGAAGTGGAAGGCCAACAAGGTTTTAACACATTAAAAGATAAACTACAAGAGTGGATTGACCAGTCACAACGTGAAGATTTAATAAAAAAATAAATTCATGTAAAGCCTAGACCCAATGCTATATTAGCATGGTGCTAGGCTTTTTTTTACATAAAAAGAGCTTTTTCATGGATAAAATTATATTGGGGTGTTCATTCTTTTTTCATGCTCGGCTACAATAGTACTATATGTACATAATATTAGAATGAAACAATGAAACGGGGGGTTATTTATGAATGCAAATGTAAACACGAATGAATTAATTGCTAAAACAGAGAAATATGGAGCCAACAACTATCATCCGCTTCCAATTGTCATTACTAGGGCGGAAGGTGTTTGGGTAGAGGACCCAGAAGGCAATAAATATATGGATATGCTTAGTGCATATTCAGCTGTGAACCAAGGACATCGTCACCCAAAAATTATTCAAGCGTTAAAGGACCAGGCCGATAAAGTTACATTAACTTCCCGTGCATTTCACAATGACCAACTTGGTCCGTGGTATGAAAAGGTTTGTCAATTAACGAAAAAAGAGATGGTGCTGCCCATGAATACCGGGGCGGAAGCAGTGGAAACAGCTGTGAAAACGGCACGACGCTGGAGCTATGATGTAAAAGGTGTGGCCGAGAACCAAGCGGAGATTATTGCTTGTATAGGGAATTTCCACGGCAGAACAATGACGGCAGTTTCCCTTTCATCCGACGACGAGTATAAACGCGGGTTTGGGCCCATGCTCCCGGGGATCAAGCTAATCCCTTACGGTGACTTAGAGGCATTAAAGGCTGCGATTACGCCTAATACAGCGGCATTTTTAATTGAACCGATTCAGGGAGAGGCTGGGATTGTCATTCCACCTGAAGGCTTTATGAAGGCCGCCTATGATCTTTGTAAAGAAAACAATATTTTGTTTATTGCGGATGAAATTCAAGCTGGTTTGGCCCGGACAGGTAAAATGTTTGCTTGTGAGTGGGAAGGAATCGAACCTGATATGTATATTCTAGGTAAAGCATTGGGCGGTGGTGTGTTTCCAATTTCATGTGTTGTCGCTGACAAAGATATTTTAGGTGTATTTAATCCGGGATCACACGGTTCTACCTTCGGGGGAAATCCAATGGCATGTGCAGTTTCCATAGCTGCCCTTGATGTGCTGGTGGATGAAAAGCTAGCAGAAAAATCGTTAGAACTTGGCGAGTATTTTATTAATAAATTAAAAGAAATTAAAAATCCAATCATAAAAGAAATTCGCGGACGTGGATTATTTATCGGAGTTGAATTATCTCAGCCGGCTCGCAAATATTGTGAGCAATTAAAAGAGCAAGGACTATTGTGTAAGGAAACCCATGACACGGTGATTCGCTTTGCGCCGCCGCTGATTATTAGTAAAGATGAACTGAACTGGGCCTTGGAGAGGATTAAAAACGTACTTGGATAAAAGGTAAAAAATACTAGGGGTGCAAAAATGGGGATATATGATGTAACAAATAGTGGCGGTGATAAGGATATAGAGACATTAGACCTGCTCACTTCAACACAGATTGTTATTCATGATGCATTAAAAAAGATGGGCTATAACGAAGAAATGTTCGAATTATTGAAAGAGCCATTAAGAATGTCGGATGTTAGAATCCCCGTGCGGATGGACGATGGTTCGACCAAGATATTTAACGGGTTTAGGGCCCAGCATAATGATGCACTTGGGCCGACCATGGGTGGGGTTCGATTTCACCCTAAGGTCACAGCAACCGAAGTGAAGGCATTATCGATGTGGATGAGTATGAAGTGTGGCATCGCTGACTTACCATTTGGCGGAGGAAAAGGAGCGATTCTTTGTAACCCGCGGACGATGTCATTCGGTGAACTTGAACGATTAAGCCGCGGATACGTTCGTGCTATCAGCCAAATTGTTGGTCCAACGAAGGATATCCTTGCACCCGATATGTACACTAATTCTCAGATCATGGCGTGGATGATGGATGAATTCAGCCGTCTCCGCCAATTTGATTCTTCTGGTTTTATTACCGGCAAACCCCTTGTACTTGGAGGCTCTGAGGGCCGGGAAAGGGCAGGAGCAAAGGGCGTAACCATTTGTATTGAGGAGGCTGCCAAGAAACGCGGTATTCGCATTAAGGGATCCCGTGTCATTGTTCAAGGGTTTGGAAATGCAGGCAGTTATGTGGCAAAGTTTATGCATGATGCAGGAGCGATTGTAATTGGAATTTCTGATGTTTATGGAGCACTTTATAATCCTGATGGATTGAATATTAATTATCTGTTGGATCGTCGGGACAGCTTTGGAACGATTAGCACTCTTTTCGAATGGACCATCACCAATAAAGAACTGCTTGAGAAGGAATGTGATGTATTAGTTCCTGCAGCGATTTCGGATCAGATTACCGCTGAAAATGCCTACAACATCAAGGCTAAAATTGTCGTAGAAGCTGCAAACGGGCCGACCTCGCTTGAAGCTACCAATATACTTACTGAACGTGGCATTTTGCTTGTACCAGATGTTTTGGCTGGGGCAGGTGGTGTGACCGTCTCCTATTTTGAATGGGTTCAAAACAAGCAGGGGTATTATTGGAGTGAAGAGGAAGTAGAAGAGAAATTGCGCGATAAACTGGTCAAGTCGTTCGAGGATATTTATCAACTGTCCCAAACTAACAACGTGGATATGCGCTTGGCGGCGTATATGATCGGCGTCAAAAAAATGGCAGATGCCTCCTTGTATAGGGGATGGGCATAAAAAACTTCCTTGCATCATGGATGATGCGAGGAAGTTTTTTTGCAAAAAGAACGATAATAACTAATAATGAGTAAGGAAAAGGATGGTGTATAATGATGGAAAATTTTACTTTTTTAAATCCGACCAAATTGATCTTTGGAAAAGGTGAGTTGGAACAACTAAAAACAGAAGTACCTCATTACGGGAAAAAGATATTGCTCGTCTATGGCGGGGGCAGTATTAAACGGAGCGGCTTGTATGAAAATATAATAAATTTATTAGCAGAAATTGGAGCAGAGGTTTTTGAACTCCCTGGAGTGGAACCGAACCCACGGATTACTACCGCACGAAAAGGGGTGGAAATTTGTAAACAAGAGGGAATTGATTTCTTGTTAGCAGTCGGGGGCGGAAGTGTCATTGATTGTACCAAACTTATTGCTGCCGGTGCAAAATATGAGGGGGATGCTTGGGATCTTGTTATTAAAAAGTCAATTCCACAAGATGCCCTTCCGTTTGGTACGGTGTTAACGCTCGCAGCAACGGGCTCAGAAATGAATTCAGGTTCGGTTATTACAAATTGGGAAACAAATGAAAAGTATGGCTGGGGAAGTCCCGTTACTTATCCGAAATTCTCGATCTTAGATCCCGTTAACACGTTTACGGTGCCAAGGAACCAAACTATTTATGGTATTGTCGATATGATGTCACATGTGCTTGAACATTATTTTCATTTAGAAGAAAATACAGATTTTCAAGATCGCATGTGTGAATCTTTATTGATTACTGTGATGGAAACGGCACCTAAGTTGCTTGCGGACTTAGAAAATTATCAGCATAGGGCGACCATTCTTTACAGTGGAACGATGGCTCTTAATGGAATTTTAAATATGGGTTATCGCGGTGATTGGGCTACACATAATCTAGAGCACGCTGTGTCGGCCGTATATGACATTCCTCATGGCGGAGGCCTGGCGATTTTGTTCCCACATTGGATGAGGCATAATCTAGCCGTGAAGCCTGAACGCTTTAAGCAACTTGCCATTCGGGTGTTTGGGGTAAATGAAGCAGACAAGAGTGCAGAACAAATAGGACTTGAAGGAATTCAAAAATTACGTGAGTTCTGGAATAGTATTGATGCACCATCAAGGTTAATTGATTATGATATTGATGATTCGAAACTAGACTTAATGGCTGACAGAGCGATGGAAAACGGTGAATTTGGGAATTTTAACAGTTTAAACCGTGAGGATGTTTTAGCTATTTATCGTGCATCACTATAAAATTACGAAAGTTAAGAAATTTGTCGAAAGTGGGTGCGCTTTCAATAGTGGACCTGCCTTGATAATCATCCCATCATTCGTTAAAGTGGTTATGTAAATAAAATTATGGAGGATCATGCATGACACATATTCATTTTGATTACTCAAAAGCCTTACCTTTTTTTGGAGAACATGAACTTACATATTTACGTGATGCCGTAAAAGTTGCTCATCACTCACTACATGAGCAGACCGGTGCGGGTAATGACTTTTTAGGGTGGATTGACCTCCCAACCAACTATGACAAAGAAGAGTTTTCACGCATTCAAAAATCAGCTGAGAAAATTAAAGCTGATTCTGATATTCTTCTTGTTATTGGAATTGGAGGATCTTATCTGGGGGCAAGAGCAGCGATTGAAATGCTCCAGCACAGCTTCTATAACGTCCTTCCAAAGGATAAGAGAAATACACCTCAAGTGATTTTTGTTGGAAATAATATCAGTTCCACTTATATGAGAGATTTAATGGATCTCCTTGATGGAAAGGACTTTTCTATTAATGTCATTTCTAAATCTGGAACTACAACTGAACCAGCAATTGCTTTCCGCATTTTCCGTAAACTTCTTGAAGAAAAATACGGTCAAGATGAGGCTCGCAAACGAATCTATGCTACAACAGATAAAGCAAGAGGTGCTCTAAAGACCTTAGCAACAGAAGAAGGCTATGAAACGTTTGTCATCGCTGATGACATTGGCGGACGTTATTCTGTTCTAACAGCAGTTGGTTTGCTTCCAATCGCAGTAAGTGGGGCAAACATTGAGAAAATCATGGAAGGTGCTGCAGAGGCACAAACAGCCTTTGGTCAATCCGAACTCGAAAATAATCCTGCCTACCAATATGCTGCTGTTAGAAATGTGTTGTACAATAAAGGCAAAACCATTGAAATGCTGATAAATTATGAGCCAGGTTTGCAATATTTTTCAGAGTGGTGGAAGCAGTTATTTGGCGAAAGTGAAGGCAAAGATCAAAAAGGAATTTATCCTTCCTCAGCCAATTTTTCAACCGATCTCCATTCACTTGGACAATATGTTCAAGAAGGTCGTCGTGATTTGTTTGAAACAATCATTAAAGTGGAAACACCTCGTCACGAGCTGAAAATTGAAGCAGAAGAAAATGATTTAGATGGCTTGAATTACCTTGCTGGTCAAACAGTAGACTTTGTCAATAATAAGGCATTTCAAGGGACGATGCTTGCTCATACAGATGGCGGTGTGCCAAATTTAATTGTTAACATTCCAGCCATGGATGAATATACATTAGGATACCTTGTCTATTTCTTTGAAAAAGCCTGTGCCATGAGCGGCTACTTACTTGGAGTGAATCCTTTCGATCAGCCAGGTGTTGAGGCATACAAAGTAAATATGTTTGCCCTTCTAGGTAAACCAGGATACGAAGAGAAAAAAGCAGAATTAGAAAAACGTTTATAAAATATAGAAAAGAGAACTGATGGAATACATTCGGTTCTCTTTTTTTATTAGGCTCTTATCGGAAACTTTGTTGCTGTGTTCGATTTGTGGCCTATTCGGACAGCGTTGGTGATTTCGAAGGAAAACGTGTCCGAACCTCGTAATTTCAAAGGCAACGGTGTCCGAACCTCGGTCGACTTCGGACAGCTTTCGTAATTTCAAAGGCAACCGTGTTCGAACCTCGGTCGACTTCGGACAGCTTTCGTGATTTCAAAGGCAAACATTGTCTGAATCTCGGTGGTCTTCGGACAGTATTGGTGATTTCAAAGGCAAGAGTGTCCGAACATCGGTGGTCTTCAGACAGCGTTGGTGATTTCAAAGGCAAGAGTGTCCGAACATCGGTGGTCTTCAGACAGCGTTGGTGATTTCAAAGGCAAGAGTGTCCAAACCTCGGTCGACTTCAGATAGCTTTCGAAACTTCAAAAGTAATTTTGTCCTAATTATAATTTCTTTTGTAGATTTATTTAATTAAATCGGTTCCAGAAACAACAATATTATTCCGAATACAGCCTTTTATTAAAATGATTGGATTTGGAGAAACTAATGGTATTGAAAATTAGGGGGTTAATGTTGATGATTGAGTTACCATCGAAAGTGGAAGGAAAACAGTTTGACCTATTTGAACTTGAACAAAAATTAAAACCAATCGGCTATTCGATTGGCGGAAACTGGGATTATGACCATGGTGCCTTTGATTATAAGCTTGATGATCAGGACGGCTATCTATTCGTACGGCTGCCATTTCAAGCCGTCGATGGGCAACTAGATGATAACAATTGTACAGTAAGGCTGGGAAGACCATTCCTCTTGTCCCATAAATATGAAGCAGGGCTAGATGACGAAGGAAGCACAGGAACCTTCTCAGGGACCCTAAATCAATTTCAAGAACCTGTCGATAAGGATGCGAGCATTCCAGAGAGGTATAGAGATTCTGGAACAGCACTGGTACAGGAATTGGAAATGCTTCTCCTCCAGGATTAACCTATTTGAAAATTAATAATTGATCATTTTCCTCTATAGGCAAGGAGTGGGATGGATTCAATAATGTTTCCTCCCCTCTTTGAATGCCAATCAGGAGGAAGCCCTTTTTCAATAATAAGAGACATACATCGCTGAAGGGCTTACCAATTTCAGGTTCCTCAACGGGGTAGGATGACAATCTGCTTTCCTGTAATTCATGGACAACGTTTGACAACAGTCCATCTCCATTCGAGTGCAAACTGTTTACCATAAAGACGCTGGTCAATTTATTTGATTGAATTACTTCATCAGCACCGGCTCGATAGGCATTAATTACTTGCTCTCTCGTTAAAATCTCAACGATGCATTTAACTTGTGCACATATTCCTTTAATAGTGAGCAAGGTAAGAATGCTATTCATATCTGCTTGCAGTTCATCATTTCCTCGATCTGCAGTAATTAACACTTTCTCCGCATTCTTGATATCACTTTTGACGATAGTATCATCTACATGACCCTTCCCTTGAATAAAGTGCACAAATCTTGATTTTACGGGATTTGCTTCAAGCGATTCATCAATTAAAACAATCATTTGTTGATATTTTGTGGTGGTAAGCTTATTAATTAACTCCTTCGATCGTTCATTCCAGCCGATAATGATGATATGTCCCTCCCCTTTATAAGGGATTCTCCCTTCAGACAGGGCATCTTGTTTTGTGACGGCAGCTGCGGCCAATGTTCCAAAATAGGATGAAACAAAGGCAACACCGAATAGGATGAGAATCAATGCGGTGAGTCTGCCTAAGAAGGAGTGTGGGACATAATCACCATACCCTACCGTTGATGCAGTGATTATCGCCCACCAGATGCCATCGAAAATGGTGGGAAAGGTGGTTGGTTCTAAAAAGTGAATAGAGATTCCGAATAAGAGAAACACAAGTAATGCCATTAATAGAATTCGGACGAGGAGCGGCAAACGTAAGAAGCTGATATACACTCTGTTTGGCACGATTGTCACCTCTTTCTAGTGTTTTTAGCACCTTCACGTAGAGCAGGTGCTGAACCAGTTATTTTTATTATTAACGAAAACGGATTAATCTAATAGGACTGCTTGATAATTTTAACAATAGGTCCAAAACAATAATGTAAGTGAAAAACCTTCCGATGACAGGAAGGTTTTATTTTTTTGTGGTACAAACCTATTTCTTTGAATAAAAATTATAGACAGGCTTCTACTTAGTTATTAAGGAGAGATATAGATGAATGTATTTTTGAGCTATATACTTTTAGGATTATCGCTGGCGGCTCCGATTGGTCCAATTAATGCTGCTCAGATTGACAGGGGCATTAGGAACGGATTTATGAATTCGTGGCTTATTGGAGTCGGGGCTGTTATTGCCGATGGCATGTATATGCTTGTTGTTTATATAGGAGTAGTCCAGTTTCTTGAAACCGCATTTATGCAAACGTTTCTTTGGTTTTTTGGCTGTTTTGTCCTTATGTATACAGGAATAGAAACCTTCATGAACGCGGGAAAAATTAATTTAGAGCAATCCAGAGGGAAGGAACCACTGATAAAATCATTCTTCTCGGGATTTCTTATGTCGATCTCTAATCCCTTAACGATTCTATTTTGGTTAGGGATTTATGGGTCCGTCCTTGCGAAAACAGCTGCATCCTCAAATCCGACTCAATTAGTCCTCTACAGCTGTGCAATTTTTATTGGGCTGCTGATTTGGGATATTGCCATGGCGAGTGTATCAAGCAGTTTTCGTAATTTCTTAACTCCCCGATTACTTGTCGGCATTTCTTGCCTGTCTGGTCTTTCATTGATTGGCTTTGGGATTTATTTTGGAATGCAAGCCTTTAATGTGTTATTTGCATAACAAAAAAACCAGCAAAAAGAATTCGCTGGTTTTTCTATGCAGTCGGCCATGGGCTAAGCACTTTTTTCTTCGACTTTTTCCATCTTAACTGCATGAATAAGGTAATCACTCCAATAATTCCAAGAAAGGCTAAGCTAATAAAAAAGCCCGGTCTGCTTGTTTCATGAAAAAGAGTGCCGCTAACCGCAATTAAAATAAATAAGGCGCCAATGGAATACATAATTTTTTCCTTCAGCTGCAGCTCTAAAATTTTTCGTGAGGATGCCAGGATAAAGAGCCAATTATAAAGGAGCATTAAGGCGGCACCCGTGGTAACCCACTCATAAATTTTGTTAGGTAAAACCAAGGCTGAAACAACCGAGGCAGTAATTCCTAACATGGTAATAAGCAGGGATGCCAGCGGGACTTTTAATTTCCCTGGCTTTGAAAAACATGCAGGTGCATCACCCTCTTCTCCAAGGGTAACTAGCACGCTTGTTACGCCATAAAGTGAAGCTGTCATTGTTGAAAATCCGGCAATAATTAATGTTGCATTAAAAAAATGAGGAACAAAGGAAAGATGGTATGCATTTAAAGCGACAACAAAGGTACTTTCTTTTGTGTTAAAATGATTCCAAGGAACAATTATGACAGCAAGACCAATCGATACCACATAGATGATCATGAGCGTAAACAACATGACTTTGCCTGCTTTGGGAGCTTCCTTCGGATCCTTTAAATTGGTCGCCATTAATCCAAGAATTTCAATACCACCGAAAGCATAGAAGGCAAAAATCACTGCTGACCATAAGCCTTTCAATCCATGGGGCATAATTTCTTTTTGGGTATTCGGATACTGAATCGGACGATCACCATCGATTACCCCAAAGATGGCCAGAAAAGCAATTACTATAAACATTAATATCGCTGAGATTTTTAAGACTGCCAGAATATTTTCGAGCTTATTTAAAACCTTTACTCCGATTAAAATCACTGCTAGTCCTAAAACTGCGTAAATCGTAGCAAATATCCATAAGGGGATTTTGGGAAGCCAAAATTGGGAAAAAATCGAGAGAGCCGTCATCTGGCTTCCCATGATTAAGACTTCCGATGACCAGTAGACCCACCCGCTGCTGAATCCTGCCCACCTGCCATATGCTTTCTTCGCATACGACCGAAACCCGCCTTGTAAGGGTTCTTGGGACGTCATTTTGGATAAAGCATCATAGACAAAATATGTCCCTAGGGCAGCAATCATAAAGGCAACCAAGATCGATGGACCTGTCATTTTAATTGCTAAGCCCGAGCCAAGGAAGAAACCTGTTCCAATTGTACAACCCACGCCAAACAAAGAAAGCTGCCACCATTTCATGTCGCTCTTCTCATTCCCCCCGGACTTGGATTTACTCATCGAAATCCTCCTTTTCTCTATATATCTCTACCGGTCGCGCCTGGTGATTTGTCGGTATTATCTTGATTATTATATTCGGCATCATTAAGCCCAGGTTTTTGGTTTCTGTTCCCGCCTAAATAGGTTGAACGATGCTCCTTTTGCTCTTGTCTGAATTTGTCAAAGTTTTCATTAACCACATAATCCCCTCATTTCTCCTAGTTTTGATATTTCTTAAGATACACGCCTATCCATTTCTTATTCAGTTAATAAACAATCCTGTAGTTAGGTTTTTGATGGAATTAAATTTTCATTACATAATCAACCACGAAAAAAATGAAAATAGAAGAGAACGATAATAACAAAAAATATAATGGTGAAATAGATGGAACAATATACTTAGCGCTTTTCATTGAAAGGGGTCTAGCACATGTTATCGACACAGCAATTAGCTGAGTTACGTTTACAGTTGTTACAAGAAAAAAGTGAGGTAGAAGAACATATCGAACAAAATGATCACTTTGGCTTAGAAAGAGGTCATTTTCATGAGTCAATGGGGGAGTTATCCAGCTATGATAACCATCCTGCTGATGAGGGAACAGAATTATATGAGCGTGAGAAGGATATTGCTTTAAATGAACATTATGAATTTGAGCTAAGGAATATAAATCACGCATTAGAAGCGATGGAAAATGGCACATATGGAACTTGTGAAGTATGCGGTAAGGAAATACCCTTAGAACGTTTACAGGCATTGCCGAATACAACCTATTGTATTGAGCACAGTCCCGATCAGGTTACTTCACACAAACGCCCCGTGGAGGAAGGCGTTTTGATGCCGCCCTTTGGTAAGTTTGATATGGACGAAAAAGATGAGAACGTTGCTTTTGATGCAGAAGATTCTTGGCAGACTGTTGCCGCGTGGGGCACATCCGAGACTCCTTCCGATTTAGCCTTTCCACAGGATAGTTATAGTGATATCTATACTGAAGCAGACGAAAACATTAGCTATGTCGAGGACTATGAAAATTTTGTTGGAAATGACATGTATGGAAATAATATCAAGGTTTATCCAAACCCGCAGCATGAAAGTTACGAAGATGCCCTTGATGAGGAAGGCATTATGACTGCATTCGGGGATTTACCGGCTTATGAACATGACCCTTATGTCGACCATGATGATAAATAATGACAACCAAAAAAGAAAACAGCTTTCGAGCGAGAGCTGTTTTCTCTGGTTTTATTATTTATCGTAGCCTTTTTGCGGTATTGGTATATCCTTACCGTTTACATCATCAATTACCGCACCAATTTCACCTTCAGTATATGTGTCACTGGCTTGCTCATGTGTAGTTGCTATTCCGGCAGATAGATCATCTGTTTCTTGATAATAACTTGGATGATAGAAACTTCCTGCCAATTCTTTCTTTGGATTTGCTTTCTGATTCTTATTGTCCATCCTGTATTCCTCCCTTTCAATGTTTGATACAAGGGTATTTTTTTCTTTTTTTAACAGGATTACTCCTAATAAAAAATAAATCTGCAATGGAGGTACTATAATGAACAAAAAAAATGAGTTTCCAACACGTGAAGAATTAGACCAGGCGTTCCATTTTCTTCATGACCAAATTAACAAAATATCTGTTGTTGAAGAAGTCGAAATGGTGAAAGAAGAAATGGATGGCCAGGAAGGATAATTACTTACATAATTTGCCAGACTACAACATAGCTTGTAGCAGGCAAGACTTTTTCTCTAGATCCATTATGGTGGCATTTACTATGCTTTCTAGAGGTATTTTTAAAGGTGGTTTACGTATTTATGGAATTGAGAGAAACCTTGGCTAAAAAAGTGGCCTGGATTAGTGTAATCAGTAACATTATTCTTACTTTAGGAAAAATAATCATTGGGTGGGTTGGAAATAGTGACGCAGTTTTCGCTGATGGGATTCATTCCGCTGCAGATGTGTTTGCTTCAGTAATAGTCTTGTTAGTCATAAAAATTGCTAATAAGCCAGCAGATGACGAACATCCATATGGACATGGAAAGGCAGAAGTCATAGTTTCTGGGGTTATCGGGATCTTGCTTTTTCTTGTTGCCATTTATGTGGTTTATGAAGGAATTAGCGGTTTCTTTCATGAAGTGGAATCACCGAGTTTTCTGGCGATGTGGGTGGCCCTCTTTTCCTATGTGACTAAGATTATTTTGTATCGAAGTTCGTTAAAAGTAGCAAAAGAAAATAAGAGTAAAGCCATTGAGGCCATTGCATTTGATCACAAAGCCGATATTGTGGCGTCGATTGCGGCTGCAATCGGGGTGCTGCTCTCAATTGCTGGCAGCCGTTTTGATATTCACTTTTTATTATACGGGGATAAGGCGGCCAGTATCTTTGTCGCTTATTTAATCTTTAAAATCGCTAAGGAAATGTTAACCGAGGCATTTGATATTTTATTGGAGCGGAACATTGATACTGAGACACTGCAAGAATACGTTGCAGTTGTGAAGGAATTCAATGATGTAAAACGAATTGACCGAATTAGAGCGAGAGAACTTGGTCATTATGTATTGGTAGATTTGCGCATCTCGATCGATCATTATAAAACCATCAAGCAGGGACATGATTTGGCAAAAGCAATCAAACAAAAACTGATGGATAAGAACGATAACATTCAGGAAGTTTTGATCCATTTAAATCCTTTTTTTGCAGAAGATGAATAAATTTAGAAAAACTCCTTTGTACTTTCAGTGAATAGGGTTTATGATAGGATAGGAAATATAAAAAGTTAGAGGGAGTTGATATTTTTGAGTTATTCCGTAGACCCGGACCCAAGTAGTAGGTGTGGGGAAGTCAATGTGATCTTTGAATGGATTGAAATGAATAGCAAGAATATCAACTCTAGAAAAGGTTGTTGGCTTCCTCGAACAAAGTGAGTGAGGAGGTTAAGTCATGCTGGAAATTTTTAAAAGTACAGAGACAAAAGTTTTAGAAACGGTTGATGTTATATCAAAAGGGTGCTGGGTTAATATGTATTCCCCAACCCAAGAAGAAATCAATAAGGTGTCCATGGAAGCCCAAGTCGATGTAGATATCATTAAAGATGCTCTCGATGATGAGGAACGTCCGAGGATTGAACGAGACGATGGCCGAGTGTATATCATTGTCGATTTTCCCTATATCGTTCATGATGAAAATGGCTTTGCTGGATATGAAACGATCCCGATCGGCATTATTCTAACAGATGACTGTATCATTACAGTTTCCTTAAAAGATACCCCCATTTTAGAAGAATTTCGGAAAAACAGAGTAAAAGAGTTTTTTACCTTTAAAAAGACCCGTTTTGCTTTGCAAATATTGTTCGTTATTTCTTCGTACTATTTACGTTACTTAAAACAAATTAATAAGAAAACAAATGAAATTGAACATGTTGTTCATCAGTCATTAAAAAATAAAGAGTTGTTCGCTTTCCTAGCATTAGAAAAAAGTTTGGTTTATTTTACAACTTCGTTAAAGTCAAATAAGGTTGTCCTCGATAAGATTCTGCGATTTAATTATCTAAAAATGTATGAAGAAGACAAGGACTTATTAGAAGACGTGATTATTGAAAAAACACAGGCGATTGAGATGGCCGAAACCTATCGATCCATTTTAACCGGAATGATGAATGCCTTCGCATCCATTATTTCCAATAACTTAAACATCGTCATGAAATTCTTAACTTCGATTACCATTATCTTATCCTTCCCAACAATGGTGGCAAGCTTTTACGGGATGAATGTTGATATACCTTTGCAGCACGCTACCCATTCGTATGCCATACCACTAGTAATCTCGGCATTTTTAACGAGTTTAACAGCTTTTGTTTTTTGGAAAAAGAAATATTTTTAGAGACCAGTCCTTTTAGGGGCTGGTTTTTTACCGTTTTAAAAAACTTTCCCAAGTTTTTTGGGGCTCTAAAAGTAATATTTTTTAATAATCTGAAAAGTATCTATGTGAAAATCTCATATTGTTGTAAAATAGTAAAAAAAGGAAAGGCATAGTCTGGTGGCAATATGGAATTTGGAGCCCTGATTAAATTCTATCGAACGCAAAGAGGAATAACACAGGCAGAGCTTTCTAAAGGAATTTGTTCTGTCCCGCATTTAAGTAAAATTGAAAACAACTCAAAAGAAGCAAATCAAGGGACGATTGCTCTATTACTAAAGCGTTTAAATATCGGACTCGAAGAGATGGAGGAGCAAGAGGAAGAAATTAAATCCTTATTAAAAGGACTTGACGAGAAGATTAACTTTTATCTTAGAGATGAAATAGAAGAATATTATCAAAAACTTAAGGAGATTGAACATCTAATTCCATTCTCTCAATATATTTATATCTACGAACTATATAAGTTCCGTTATTTAATCTTTAAAGGCCAAGTGGATGAAGCAGATGGTCAACGAGCGCTTTTATATAAGCAAAAGAAAAATTTTTCCCAACATGAAGACTATTTATTTCGCTATTATAATGCGATATTCTTAATGTGGAAGGGTCAATTTCAAACGGCGGATGAAATCCTCGATGCCTTACATACAGAAAACAATAAAGAAACAACAAGTGGTGAATTTTTGTACCATCGAGCGCTTGTAAAAAGTTCACTGGAGCTTTCAGGACATGCCATCCATTTTGGAAAAATGGCACTGCAATTATTCATGAATCAGCACAACTTCATCAGAATACTCCACACACTTATGCTGTTAGGTATTAATTATACCCATTCCAATATTTACGAAGAAGCACAAGAGTGTTTTCAACACTTAATCCGCAATGCAGAATTACTGCGAAAAGATAAATTACTTCCCCAAATCTATCATAATATGGGCCATTTGCAATTTAAAATGAATAATGCAAAGAAAGCACTATACTATTATGAAAAGAGTTTGGCCCTGCAGCCAAACAAAAACCAGCACTACCTAGTCACGTTATATGCGATTGGGGAACTTCACCATTCACTTAAATCATTAGAGAAAGCAAAGCTTTGTTTCCAAGAAGTAAACCTTCTCTCAAAAGAACTATCCGTAAAAAAATACCGAATCTTAGCAGACTATTATCTCCTTCTTCTAACATCTCCTGTAAAAGCATTTAAATATTTGGAAGGGAAGGTCATTCCCTACCTGGAAGAGGAAAATGAGCATAGTGAAGACTTAACCCATTTTTATAAAATACTTGCCGACTATTATACTCAAAAGGGTCTGGCGATCGATGCCGTAAAATATTTAAATAAAATAATTTAGGTTTAGGAGGCAATTTCAATGAAAAAGTTTGTTGTCCTATTGTTTTCAATCTCACTGATTGCACTTTTCGCGACCACGAAAGATGTAAAAGTTTCAACTACATATGATGTGGCCATTTCGGCAGAAGATAATGTGTTAAACCATCCAATTCAACCGCCGATTGGCTGATTGTAAATCCCTGAACCTATCAGGGATTTTTTTATTGTATTAGGACATGCTAATAATATGTGTTTTTTATTTTTGGAGTGAAAGAAGGAGAAAAACATGAAATCATTTGTTGTCGGATTCCATCAAGAAGATAATGTAGATAGCATGCAAATTCAGAAACTAAGCCAGGACGATTTCACGAAAGCAACAGAAGGTGGAACAAGGCATCTTTTCGAGCTCGACACAAACATTGGTCTATTTGTGTTTTTTGATGCAGAAGATGTGGACGGGGACCTCTCCTACATGATATTGCATTATGAAGAAGACAATGAAGACCCAGTCGGCTGCTATTCTTTCCAATTGAAGGACTTTTACGAATTCATGGCACTGTTCTTAAATGATATGGAATTTAACGAAGAACCAGACGACGAGGATCAGGAAGAATACGGCCCGATTCATCACTTAGCCCATTTATTGTTCCATGTTGTTGAGGAAGGGAAAGATATTGAGGTATAAATCGTGAGTTATTGATTGAGGACACCTAAATTAGGTGTCCTTTATTGGTTTTTTCTCTGAAATGGGAAATCTAAGAGTTGCATATTTTAGCTTTTGGGCGAATTTCGGTGTTTAATGAGCGAATTCCATCAATCATCGAGCGATTTCCATGTTCAATGGGCGAATCTTAATACTTTATGAGCGAATCGCAGTTTATCTTGTTAGAAAGTAATTAAAAACTCACCAAGGGAACTTCTTAGGGGCGTAGTACCGTGCTCTGTACTTTCCAAGGCATTGAAGATTACAAGATAAAAGTATCCTTTTTGCCACATCACGTGATTTTATATGAGCAAATTCCCGAAACTGCTTATTGGTTATCGTCGGACCAAACAGCAGAAAATAATCCTTCAGTGCGTTAATATGTGAATCTTTTGAAAAAGCATCGCAGGAAGGGCAATACCAATTTTGTTTTTTACGAATGAGGGAATGGTTAGAGTTGGTAGGACAGTGGACACCTGTTAACAAGTCTGATTTTTGAATACCGTACTTATTTAGTACATAGCTTGTCGGAACGGTATTCATTTTCACTAGGAGGCGGCAAAGCTTCTTGAGTTCCTTAGAGGTCAGTAGCGGTTTCGAATATTGTTTTTCTAAAAGGGTAATTTTGTTTAAGAAGACATCGGCCTTACATACTCGCGGTTTTATTTTGTGGGCATTTTTTCCTGTAACTGCATAGGAAGTATAACTATTACTGATCACTACTAAATATTCGACCGGAAGGGGAGGAAAATGATTTGCAGCTAGAAGTTTCTGCAAGTACTTTTGATGCCTTTCCGCCTGTGCAATCGGATAGGGGTATCCTTTTTCATTCCCATTATTGATTTGAATAAACTGTTCATTTTCCGTATCAAAGATTAACTTTCCAGCCATATTTTTGACGTCAATTGCTAGGGCGAATTCAGGTGTTAAAAGAAGGGTATCAATTTGGCAGTTATAGTCGCCATCAGGAAGGTTTAAATCGTGGAGGATCATATATTTTTGATGCGGCAGTTCACGGTAATAGTAATCGAGTGATTTCTCTCCTATGTAACCAGCCTGCCTCCGCCCATGCTCTTCTAAAATTTGCTGATACTTTGGGTGGCTGGGGGGAAGACGCCGTATTAAAGCCTCTAAAATAAGCAAAATTAATGGTTTTGTCCTTTCTTTTATTACCAAAATTATCACTCCTCTCATTTTAAGTATAAAATTCTAATATGTGGATTGAAATTCCTGCCGAATTTTATCGATTCTTGTAAAATATTTTTCTAATATAATTCTCTCAGCGAGTGGTCGGAATTCAATGAGCGAATTTCAGTAGTTAATGAGCGATTCCCGGGTTTCAATGAGCGAATTTCAGTAGTTAATGAGCAAATCCCTATTTTATCCAATCGCCGGTAAGTTTGCAGAAAAGCAACAAAAATAAGCACTTGGGGAACGATCGGAACATCGCCCAAGTGCATATTCATTATCCATTGCCAGTTTTTTTACTGACAACCACTCGGGCATTGCCCATGAAAAAGATCGTAACCGCCGCAATCCCAATTGGAATTAGTGTTAGTAAAAAGGTATGTGTAATCGAAGCGGACATCGCTGCAATAATTTTATCCAAGATAAAGTCAGGGATTTTCGAGCGTTCACTCGCTTGGAAGATTTGGCGTGGATCGCCCATTTTAAAATCTCCTGCCCCTTGCATACCTTTGAATGCTTCTTTTAATTTATCAGCAAACAAGTTGTTTTGCAGGGTGCCATAAACCGTTACGCCAAGTGTCATTCCAAACGACCGCAAAAATGAGTTCGTAGAGTTGGCTGTGCCGCGATTTTGCGGTTCTAAATTGTGCATTGATGCCGTCGGCAACAAGGAGAATGAAAATCCAACCCCAAAGCCAACCAAAATCATATAGATGGTCAGCAACCAGCGGGCTGTATCAACTGTCAACGTTCCAAGGCTATACATGCCAAGAGCATAGGAAATAATCGAAACAATCATCAAATTGCGGTAGGACGTTTTCGTTAAGAAAATCCCCCCGACAGAACTCCCCGCAACAGAGCCAAGCATCATTGGCGTCAAAATTAATCCTGCATTTTTAGCTGACCCGCCGTAGACCGCTTGAACAAAGATAGGGATAAATACGGTTAAGATAATAAACGTTCCGCCATATAAAAACGATAAGATTTGCGAGGTGGCAAATAAGCGTCTTTTGAACAGCCAAAGCGGCAGAATTGGTTCAGCAGCCTTTATTTCGGCAATAAAGAAAGCTACAAAAAAGACGAAGAAGCTTGCAAACAACCCGATGATCGGGGTAGAATCCCAAGCATATTCTTTTCCGCCTAGTTCAAGCGCGAACATTAAGCTAACCACAGAAATAACCAGGGTAATCGCGCCAAGCCAATCAACCTTTTGCTTCGAATGCTGCAATGATTCATGGTAGTAACGAACAATTAAAAAGATCGAAACAATACCAATTGGTACATTCACGTAGAATACCCAATGCCAACTAATATAATCAGTAATATACGCACCAAGTAATGGTCCTAATACACTGGATGCTCCAAAAACAGCTCCCAGTAAACCAGTCATTTTCCCACGGTTTTCGGGTGGGAAGATATCAAAAACGATGGTAAAGGCGATTGGCATTAGTGCCCCGCCGCCGATACCTTGAATCGCTCGATAAATACTAAGCTGTATGATATCTTGGGCCACACCACACAAAGCCGATCCAATCAGAAAGACAATCAGACCAAAAATAAAAAAGCGTTTCCGTCCGTACATATCGGAAAGCTTACCGAAAATAGGCATCCCTGCCATTACAGCTACCATATAGGCAGAGGTGACCCAAATAAATTTATCAAAACCACCGAGGTCTGCTACAATGGTCGCCATCGCTGTTGCCACAATGGTGTTATCCATAGCTGACATTAAAATCCCCAACAGCAAACCCGCGACAACGGGTTTAAGATTTGTGTCTTTTTTGATCATAAAATTTCCCCTTAATATTAAAAATAAAAGGCTCCGCTTTTTTATTGATAATCAAGCTAAACCAATTTTAAAAGGAAGGTTTAAACCTGTCAATTTTTATGGTGAAAAGCCTCGAACGCGTCCAATAAAAGAAAGGGACCCATCCGCACTGAGTCCCTTTTTTTAATATAATCTTATCTCTGGAAAAACTCGACCTTTTCACCATCGGGGCCTTGTACAAAGAAATTACGATACCCGTTCGGAAGTGTCACAATTTCATCACTAAGAAAGACTACATTTAAACCATGTAAACGGTTGAATTCTTCTTCAATATCATCAACCAGGAAGGCGATATGATTGACTTTCCCTTCTGCTGGAAGATTAGGATTTCCTCCATGAACTAATTCTAATTCAGTTTCATCAGAACCATTAAATCCAAGGAATGCTAGTATAATCGAACCGTCTTCAATTGTAAACCTGTCCTTTATCTCCAAACCAACCACTTCTTGATAAAAGGTTAGGGAGGCATCTAGGTGATTAACATATACACCGACATGGTCCATTTTCTTAACAGCCATTTGACTTCCTCCTTTATGTATCCCTATTTAAGCTTTGAGAACATCATGGTCAACATAGCGTTCACCATTAATTTCACTGATAACATTGATCGCCACTTTGGCCCCATCGCCAGCAGTAATGATAGTGTGCATGCTCACACCCGCAACTGTTCCAGCTGCCCAAATCCCGTCAATATTTGTTTTACCTGAAGCATCAACATCAAAAATTGCTTTGATTCGTGGCTCAGTTCCTGGCTTTGTTGTTAATCCGGCAGATTCCGCAAGATCAACAGACATTCCTGTAGCAAGGATCACATGTTTTGCTTCATATTCACCCTGATCTGTTTCTACTTTAAATCCAGCCTCTGTTTTACTGATATTTGAGACAGTAGCTTGAACAATTTCTGCACCAAATTTGCTTGCTTGTTTTTTACCAGTTTCAACAAGATCAGGTCCAGTAATTTCTGCCACTCCATAATGGTTTTCGATCCATGCTCTTTTTGTCACGCTCTTATCATTATCTATAACCACTGTTTTCTTTCCAGCTTTCGCAGTGAAAAGAGCCGCACTTGCGCCAGTAGGTCCAGCACCAACAATTAATACATCAAACATAGTATTTACCTCCCCATATATTGAAAAATTGATTTCAAAATAAGATTAGCGTAAATAGAAAGATATGTAAAATCAACTGCCTATCTTTCGATAAAATATTTGAATTTTTCTAATAAACAAACTCTATATCACTGTCCGCAAAATAAAAAGAACCAACATTCCCTGTTTAGAAATGAAGGTTCTTGGTTTGAAGCGGTATAGATGGTCATGTACATTACGAGTTTAGGTTATTTACCTCTCTTTGGCTATGTTCTTTAAACGAAGCATGTTTTCGGGTATGAAGGAAATAATAAAGAACAATACCCAAAAGAACATAGAAAGAACAAAAGAAATAAAGAGAGCCATAATCCATTTTTGCGGCCGCTAATCCGACCACAAACGAGCCCAAGGCGATCCCGATATCATAGATTGATAGGAAAGTGGCAGTAGCTAGTCCTCTTTTTCGTGGAGCAGCGTCTTGGATCGCGATTGTTTGGAAGGTTGGAAACAGCGTTCCCCAGCCTAAACCAATCATTCCTGCTGAAAGGAGAAAGGTTACCGCACTGCCGCTTTGACTTAAGACCAACATTCCAATCGCAAACAATACGATGGATGGAAAGACAATTACATTTGGTCCATACAGGTCAAGCCATTTTCCGGTAAAAGGCCGTGAAATTAATAAAACAATCGCATAGACCACAAAGAAAAGGGAGGAAACCTCTGCAAGGTGTATTTCCGTTGCGAAAACAGATACGAAAGAAAGAAGGGCTGAATAAACGATGGCAAGAAAGCAGCCTACAATGGCGATCGGAACGGCCGAAGGTTCAAACAGGCTTTTGATTGAAAAGGCAGACTGTACAACCGGATGGACAGTTTCCTCTGTTTCTTTAACTTTTACACTTAATCCAGTGACCAAGGCCCCGACCGCAACAATGACACTAATAATGAACAGAGTTTCCGGGCCCCACTGCTGAATGGAGGTTAAGCCGATAAATGGCCCTAACACCATGGCCATATTGGTTGACATAATAAAATAACCCATTCCTTCACCACGGCGCGAAATCGGAATAAGGTCTGCTACGATTGCCCCTGCAGCGGTTGTCGCCATGCCAAAACCAACCCCATGTAACAAACGAATGGCCAAGAATCCAAGGATTGTTTTTGGAAAGAAATATAAAATCGAGGCACCTGAGAAAACAATCAGTGCAGTAAGCAGGACTTTTTTATGACCCGCTTTTTCAAGCCATTGTCCAGCAAGCGGACGAGAGATAATCGCCGAAATCAAAAACACAGTTGTCATCAATCCCGCTTGTGAAGCGTTACTGTCAAATTCCTGGATTGCATATATAGGAAGTGTAACGAGTAAAACATAAAAGGTTAAAAATAGAAAAAAGTTACTTAACGAAATACTTATAAAACTTTTCGTCCATAATTTAGGTTTATCCATATGATCGCTCCTTTTTATAAAAGCTTTTGTAACCAGCTTTTTTGTAAATGAAAAAGCTCCTCCTGTGATGTTTCTGGAAGATGCTTCAATAATGATTGATTATTTTCTATGACGGCTTTTTCCCACTCTGGGTACAGCGTCAATGCCGCATCTGTTAATTGAACCAGTTTCTCGCGCTTGTCCTTACCTGGGACCTGGCGAACGTATCCTTGCTTGACAAGCCGTTGAATGGTGCGTGTCATCGGTGGGGCTTCAACGAATAAATAATCACAAAGTTCTTTTTGGGTTAATGAACCTTTGGATTGTAAAACAAAAATGACGGACCATTGTGATCCGTATAAACCTAAAGGTTTCAGTGCTTCATTGAGTGTATTAGTCAGGTGCCGTGAAAGCTGATGCAGTGTATGGAATAATTCGTGGCTATTCATTTATGTAGCACACCTCAAACTTCTTTTGATTAATTAGTTACCTAGGTAACTATAGTGTATTTATTGAAAATTGTCAAGGAAGGTATATACAGATAAAAAAATGCGCGGAGCTTTTAAAACTCCGCGCAATTCAATAAAAATCCTATCTTAATACATTAAAATACCGTGCCTCCGGATGGGCAAATACGATGGCTGAAACAGAAGCTTCTGGCTCCATCATACAGCCATCTGTTAACTGAATGCCGATTTCCTCTGGTTGAATCAACTTAAATAGCTTCTTTTGATCCTCCAATTCTGGACAAGCAGGGTAGCCAAATGAAAAACGCTGACCTTGATATTTGGCCGTAAAACGATCCTGCATGCTGAAATCAAGTGGATCTGGGAAGCCCCAACGGTCGCGCATTTGACGGTGAATTAACTCGGCAAAACCTTCCGCCGTCTCTAATGCCAGCGCTTGGAGGGCATGAGACTCTAAAAAGCGTCCATCCTGCTTAAATTGCTCTGCTTTTTCACGGATTCCTCTGCCAGCTGTAACCGTAAAGAAGCCGACATAATCTTTCTCCCCACTGTCCACTGACTTAAGGAAATCAGCTAAACAAAGATGTGGTGCCGACTCCTGACGCGGGAAGTCAAATGTTTCAATGACCTCGTCTGGATTTTCTGGATTAAAGATTAGCACTTTATTACCATCCGCTTGTGCTGGGAAAAATTGATAAGCAGCAGCTGGAGAAATCCAGCCGTTTACCCGCGCATCAGTCAATAACTGGTCAACGACTTCTTTCACCTTAACCGCTTTTTCATCCTTTTCGGCTAATAACCTGGCAATTTTCCCTTTCACACCAAGATGGTGACCAATCAACATTTGCATATTGATATATGGTTCAATATGAGAAAGGGAATATGATTTAAGGACATGCCGCTTTGTATCCATTGGCGTAAAGACAGGAACCTGGGTCGACACGGCTGGCTTCGGTTTTACAGCAACGGAAACAGAGGAAGGGCGCTCAAACTCTCTAGGAATAGCTAGAGATTCTAATTTTTCATTTTTCTCTTGCATTAATTTCTGAACTTCCTCTTCTGAATTCAATTGATTCGCAATCGAAAGACCGGTCATCGCATCTTTGGCATAAAGAACAAGTCCATCATACTCCTTGGCAATCTTCGAATCAGTGAACTTCCGAGAAAGGGCTGCTCCTCCAACCAGAATAGGGATGGCAATACCGGATTCCTTCATATCCTGTGCTGTTAACACCATTTGCTGTGCGGATTTTACCAGTAAGCCAGATAAGCCAACCATGTCTGGTTTTTCACGCTGAATCGCCTGGACTAAATCGGTTGGATTGACCTTAATCCCAAGGTCGATTACTTCATAACCATTATTGCTGAGGATGATATCGACGAGGTTCTTCCCAATATCATGAACGTCACCTTTGACCGTAGCTAAAATGATTTTTCCTTTAGAAGCAGACACATCGCCTTTTTCCATGTGTGGCTCTAAATGCGAAACGGCAGCTTTCATAACTTCTGCACTTTGAAGAACCTCGGCAACGATGAGCTGATTATCGTTAAAGAGACGGCCAACTTCCTTCATCCCTTCCATTAATGGCCCATTAATAATATCCAGCGGGGCAGGGTAGGTTTCAAGGGCTAGGTCTAAATCTGGCAGTAATCCTTCTTTTGTTCCCTCCACCACATAATAGGCGAGCCGCTCGTCAAGAGTCATATTTGGAACAGTGGATTTCGATTCTTTCTTTTTGCCGCGATAAAATTCCGTAAAGGTAGCCAGCGACTCATCAGTTGTATCAAAAAGAAGTGCTTCTGCTAATTGAACTTCTTCTTTAGAAATGGAAGCAAATCTCTCTAGTTTTTCCGTATTAACAATTGCATAATCTAGTCCTGCTTGGGTGCAGTGGTATAGGAATACAGAATTGAGAACTTCTCTTCCGACTGGAGGAAGCCCGAAGGAAACATTACTAATGCCGAGGATTGTTTGTACCTCTGGTAAATGCTCCTTAATTAACCGGATCCCCTCAACCGTAGCCTTGGCGGAACCGATATATTGTTCATCCCCGGTCCCAACAGGAAACACAAGCGGGTCAAAAATGAGATCCTGTGGTTTTAGACGATATTTATTGACAAGCAGATCATAGGATCGTTTCGCAATCTTCAGTTTTTGCTCGGCCGTTACCCCCATGCCTTCCTCATCGATGGTGCCGACAACCACAGCTGCACCGTAGCGATGGATTAATGGGACCACTGCTTCAAAGCGTTCTTCGCCATCTTCTAGATTAATCGAATTAATAATCGCTTTTCCTTGCGAGTATTTAAGGGCCCGTTCAATAACCTTTTCATCGGTTGAATCAATGACAAGGGGAGCCTTAACTTTTTTCACCACTTCTTTAATAAAGTTTTCCATATCAACCATTTCTTCACGGTCAGGGTCGGCAAGGCAAAGGTCAATCACATGTGCTCCGCCTTTTACCTGGGCTCGTGCGATCTCGGACGCTTCCTCAAATTTCCCCTCCGTGATTAAACGTTTGAATTTGCGTGAGCCGATTACATTTGTCCGTTCACCGACCATAATTGGTCTTAGTGTAGGGTCATCATAGATAAATGGTTCAATACCTGAGACCATATGAACGGCCTTTGGTTTAAATTCTCTCGGTTGGAATTCCTTCATCGCATCTGCGATGGCTCTTATATGGGCAGGAGTCGTTCCACAACAGCCGCCAACAATATTCAGCCAGCCATGAGCAGCAAAATCAGCCAGCTTTTTCGCTAACGTCTCAGGTGTTTCGTGATAATGTCCTTCTTCATCAGGCAAACCAGCATTCGGATAACAGCTGACAGCTGTTGATGCCAAATCCGCAAGGGAGCGGACATGGTCCTGCATGAACTCAGGACCTGTAGCACAGTTAAGTCCAACAGCAACAGGATTCATATGTTCAACGGAGATAAAAAACGATTCAATTGATTGTCCTGCAAGTGTTGTCCCCATTGGCTCAATTGTTCCCGAAATAAACAGCGGAAGTGTTTTCCCCGTTTTTTCGAACGCCCGCTCAATCCCAACATAGCCTGCTTTTACATTCAACATATCTTGACTTGTTTCAAGCAGTAGTAAATCAACACCGCCATCGATTAAGCCAATCGCTTGCTCTTCATAGGAGGCTGCCAGGGCATCAAAGGTAGTTCCACCCGTGACACTTAATGTTTTTGTTGTCGGTCCCATCGATCCAGCCACATATCGAGGCCACTCATCTGTTGATACTTTGTATGCTTCCTTCACAGCGAGAAAGGCAGCGATTTTATTGATCTCATAAGCTTTAAAACCAAGTTCATATTCATCGAGGACCAAGCTTGTTGCCCCAAACGTATTTGTCTCGATGATGTCTGCCCCAGCTTCTAAATATTCACGGTGAATATTAGCAATAACTGAGGGTGCAGTTAGAACAAGGTTCTCGTTACATCCCTCGTACTGCTCGCCGCCGAAGTCTTCCGCTGTCAGATTTGCTTCTTGGATCATTGTTCCCATCGCCCCGTCCATGACGAGGATTCGTTTTTTGAGTTGTTCAGTAAATGGTGTTTTCGGCATAGTTGCTCCTCCTCAATTCACTTGAACGCTGACGAGTATATAACGCCAATTCAGCAGTTAATTCATAGCGTAAAAATGGGGTAATCAAATAAATTCCGTTAAATAAATCGAGTGCAGTATCGATAAGTGATTTAGTTATTTCAATTCCTTCACGCGCTGCCTGTTCGGGATTATCGTTGAACATTGCCATTCGGTTCCGGATTGAATCAGCAATTTTGATTCCCGGCACTTCATTATGAAGGAATTCGGCATTTTTACTGCTTGTCAGCGGCATAAGGCCTATATAAATAGGTGCATCAAGATGTTTGGTCTGCTCATAGACTTCGATTAATTTTTCCTCCGAAAAAACTGGCTGGGAGATAAAATAATCAGCACCATACTGTATCTTCTTCTCTAATCTCTTTACCGCTTTTTCAACAGAGCGAACATTTGGATTAAAGGCTGCAGCAATACTAAAAGACGTCTTTTGCCCCAAATCCTTTCCAGAAAAAGATAAGCCTTCATTTAATTGTTTAATCATCTGGATCAATTCAAAAGAAGAAACATCATAAACAGAAGAAGCACCAGGGAAATCACCTACTCTTGCAGGGTCACCTGTAATCGCTAAAACATCATTCATGCCAAGCGTATGAAGCCCCATTAAATGGGATTGCAAGCCAATAATATTGCGGTCACGGCAAGCAATATGGATCAGCGGACGCATTCCTAATTTTTCTTTCACCAAATATCCTAAAGATTCGTTTGATATACGAACCGTTGCAAGAGAATTATCCGCTAAGGTAATTGAATCAATTCCTGCTTCTTTTAGGGCTTTGGCTCCTTCGAAGAACTTAGTTGTATCTAGTTTTCTTGGAGGATCTAATTCTACAATCACCGATGGCCTTTCTTTCACGATTTCATGAAGGGGAGTGAACTCCCTTTGTGGAGAAAGTTGATCAACGATAATTCTCTTTGGTTTTAATTTTACTATTTTTTCAGTAATCGGGACACTATTCTTTAATTCAGCTGCAAAGGCTTTAATATGTTCTGGCGTTGTACCGCAGCAGCCTCCGAGCAACCTGACGCCTTGGCTGCGGAAAGCCCGTGCTGAATTTCGAAAATAATCGGCATCTCCCTCGTAATGAAATTTACCATCTGTATAGGCAGGGAGACTAGCGTTTGGATAGGCAGATAAGAAGGCGTGTTTAGGTAGTTCGATCTGCTCCAAGGCTAATAACATATGATGGGGACCAAGACGGCAATTAAGTCCGACTACATCTGCCCCCAGCGCCTCTAGTCGTTGCAGGGCGTCATTGACAGGCGTCCGATCTTGTAAAAAACCCGGCTCTTGATGAGAAACCTGGGCAATGATTGGCAGTTTTGTTTCCTTTCTAGCAATGGTTAGGATTGTCTCAAGCTCTTCCAGATTATAATAGGTTTCGAGCAATAGGCCATCTACTCCTTCTAGAAGAAGACAATACAATTGTTCACGGAAACTTCGTTTTAATTCTTCAATCGAAACTGAATCTGGTTTGACTCCGCGGTTGCCGCCAATCGTTCCAAGAACGAACGTATTGGACTTGGAAGCAGCCTGTTTTGCCAATTGGACAGCAGCACTGTTAATTTCCTTGACGGAATCCTCTAAACCGTACCTTTGCAGCTTAAGGTAGTTTGCTGCATAGGTGTTGGTTTGAATCACATCAGCTCCGGCATCAATATAGGCTTTATGGATGGATTGAATGTGGTCTGGCTGGGAAAGATTCAATTCCTCCAAACAACTATCCTTACCGTAGGAATACAATAGAGTTCCCATGGCGCCATCGGCGATTAAGATTTGATTTTTTAATTTTTCTAAAAAGCTCATGATGATTCTCCTTGTTGTAATACCAACTGATTCTTACGAACATGTTCTAGAGCCTGTGAAAAATCCTTTATCAAATCATCAGGATTTTCTAGTCCAACCGATAAACGAACAAGACTATTGGTAATCCCGCGCTTTTCTCGATCTTCTTGAGGCATCGCAGCATGGGACATTTTTGCCGGATAAGAAAGAATAGATTCTACCGCTCCAAGACTGACAGCAAAAACAGGTATTTCCACGTTTGCTAAAAAGGTTCGAAGTGCATCTTCATTTGCCAATTCAAAAGATAGGACTGCTCCAGGTCCAGCGGCTTGATTCTTCTGAATGTGATATTGCGGGTGACTTTCCAGTCCCGGATAATGGACCTTATCAACAAGCGGGTGTGCATTTAAAAACTCTGCTAGTCTGATAGCTGAATTTTGAGATTGTTCCAAGCGTACGTGCAGTGTCTTGATTCCTCTTAATACTAGCCATGCATCTTGAACGCCTAAGATGGCCCCAAATCCATTCTGTAAAAAGCCTAATCTTTTCGCCAGGTCTGCGTCATTGACGACGGCAAGGCCAGCAACAACATCACTATGGCCAGATAAAAATTTCGTCGCGCTGTGCAGGACAACATCGGCACCTAGCTCTAATGGTTTTTGATGTGAAGGGGTAAGGAACGTGTTATCAACGAATGTTAATGCACCCGTCTCCTTTGCAAGGTTGCTTATTGCTTGTATGTCAGTCACTTTCATTAATGGATTTGATGGTGTTTCTACATAAAACGCTTTTGTATTCGGCTGAATAGCTTCTTTTACTTCCTCTAAATTTGTCATATCAACAAAGGTATGGTCAATTCCGAGTCGGGTGAGAACTTGCGTGACCATCCGAAATGTCCCGCCATACACATCCTCTGTAATAACAATATGATCACCTGCAGAAAGCAAGAGGAACGCTGTTGAAATGGCCGCCATCCCAGATGAAAAGGCAAATCCTTTGATTCCACCTTCGAGTTCTGCAATCACATCTTCAAGTGCTTCTCTTGTCGGATTTAAACTGCGGCCATAATCATACTTGCCAAACTGATCGAAGTCCGATTGGTGGAAGGTTGATGCATGTTGGATCGGTACACTAACCGCTCCAGTTACAGGATCAATTTTGTGCTTATTATGAAGGAGTCTGGTTTCAAAGGTATATTGATCGTGTGACATTAGGCAATCGCTCCTTCTTGAACATGGATAAATGCTTTTTCTAAATCTTCAATTATGTCCTGTGAATCCTCAAGTCCTACAGAAAAACGTAATAACCGATTACAAACGCCTGCTTGAATACGAACTTCTTCTGGTATATCCGCATGTGTTTGTGTTGCCGGATAGGTAATAAAGCTTTCTGTCCCACCTAAACTTTCCGCAAAACTAATAAGCTTTAAACCTTGTAAAAATGGATTAACCCAAGTTTCGTCTTTGATCCTAAAGGAAACCATTCCACCTCGGCCAGGGTAAAGGACATCTGTTACCGCATCATGCTCCGAAAGAAATTCGACGATGTTTTTTGCATTTTTTTCATGTCGTTCCAACCGAAGGGACAATGTTTTCATTCCGCGCATTAATAACCAAGAATCAAAGGGACTTAGCACCGCTCCAGCACCGTTATGGTGGAAGGCCAATGCTTCACAAAGTTCTTTCCCAGTTGCAACAACAAGGCCGGCAAGGACGTCATTATGTCCACCTAAGTATTTCGTTGCACTGTGGATAACAATATCCGCACCAAGTGTAATCGGCTGCTGCAGGAGTGGAGTATAGAAAGTGTTATCCACGATTAATAATAATCCGTGCTGCTTTGCAATTTTTGAAACGGCCGCAATATCAGATTCCTGCATGAGCGGATTGGTTGGCGTTTCTAAGAAAATAGCTTTTGTTTGCGGGGTAATTTTCTTTTCAATCTCATCCGGACAACAGGTATTCACATATTGAGTCGTTAAGCCCCATTTTTTATATCCCTGTTCTAATAGGCGGTAGGTGCCTCCATATAAATCTTCACTGACGATCCATTCATCACCAGATTCAAATAGTGCAAGAATCAGTTGAATGGCCGCCATACCAGAACTGCATGCATATCCCTGATCCGCATTCTCTAAATCAGCAATTGTTTTCTCAAGGAGCTGGCGTGTTGGATTTCCTGTTCGCGTATAGTCAAAGCCAGTTGATTGGCCAATACCCTCATGGCGGAAGGCCGTTGAAAAGTATACAGGTGGGTTAACCGTTCCAGTAGTTGTTTCACTTCGGTTACCTATTTGGGCAAGTTTCGTATCGATTTTGTACATGATGGACACTCCTTAGTAATAAAAAATGAATATAATTTTTCACATTAACGCGATTGAGTAATAAAGCTTTTTGATAAATAAAAAAAGTCTTCTTATAAGAAGAAGACTTTTGTATGCACAACGCACTGTCATTCTTCTTATCTAGCAAATTAATAAATTTGCAGGACTTAGCACCTTTTCAATGAGAATAAACATTGAAGGTTGCTGAGGTGTCACAGGGCCCTTCCCTCAACCTCTCTTGATAAGAAAACAATTATTTAGATTATTTATAAAATTTACTACAAAATTCGTGTTATGTCAAATTTGTTTTTTATTTTAATATCTATAAATAGTTTCATAAATGTCATGTAAGTATTTAGGGAAAGTTGGCGAATGATGTTGATATATCAGCTATTTTCATAGTATTTGACTACATAATTTAGTTTTAGTTCAGGTGATAAATGGAATATAATTACATTGTTCTTAATTAAGAACACAAATAAAGAGGGGGTACTAAAAGAAGAGGTCAAATAAAAAGCTTTTGTTGAGAATTAAACTAGAGAGCAGGAGGATTTTTAAATGTTGAGTAGTTTTAAAAAACGGTTATCTGTAACATTAGTTTTTGTACTGGCATTGTTATCCGCGATGCAAAGTGTGGTTTACGGGGCGGAAGAACCAAAGACGGAAACCATTAAGGAAAAACCTTTTCCTACCAAACAGGCCCGGACATTTTCAATCGCCTCACTTTATGGTGGGAACATAGGAAATGATTTTATCCAGGCTCAAGTCGGTTCTGATGGAAGATTCAATGCAGGACTTAAAGAAGAGGGTGCAGAAAGATGGTTTAATCTCATTTATAGTTGGCCATCAAGCCCAGGAACCTCTTTTACAACGTTAAAAGTCGATGGGAATACCCTAATCTATGGTAACCAGCCTGATGGTCAGTTTACCCAAGCTCCAGTTAATAATGATGGAAATACAAAAAATGAATCTGTTTGGAAAACTGGTGACATAGCAGTAAAGCAAGTCTTACAGGCCGGAATAAATCCGGCAACAGGTCTGCCTGATGCATTACAGATTAGGTACATTATTACAAACACAGGAACGGAAAACCATGATGTTGGTTTAAGAATGATGTTGGATACAATGGTTGATGGAAATGACCAAGCCCCATTTAAAGTTCCGGGAAATGGAGAAGTTGAATCTATCAATTATGAAAAGGATTATTCTGGAAGTTCAGTCCCTGCATTTTGGCAAGCGTTCAACAACTTCAATAATCCAGATATAAGTGCTCAATATTCTATGAGCGGACGTGACGCTACTGCCCCAGATCGATTTGCCATAACAAACTGGGGAAGAATTTCTGGTACTGAGTGGGACTATACTGTTACACCTGGTATGAGAACAGGTGATAGTGCCGTAGGCATGTGGTGGGACCCTAAAACATTAGCACCAGGAGAACAAAAAATTATAACTACTTATTATGGTAGACCAGGTGTCGGTGGAGACAGGGCACTTGTTTTAAGTGGAAGACAAAGATTAACATATGATGAATGGTCTTCTGCTCCTTTTAACATAATTTCTTATTTTACAAATAACACTCAAACAACTCAAAATAATGTAAGGTTAGTTCTTGAAGCAGATTCAGGAATCACTCTTATTAATAATGATTCCGATCATTCTATAGGAACTGTAAATAGCGGTTCAACGACTCAATCCGCATGGAGTCTTAGAGCAACAACACAAGGACGACATACGATTACAGTAAAAGCATATACAAATGGTTCGAATGAACCTTTTGCAACTGCAGAATATCAAGTAGAAGCATTAGAGCCAGTTGTACCAACTAATATTACTCTTGGTGGCAGCCAGGGCACCTCTAATGATGGAACACCAATTGCTGGGCGGGTTAGTCCGTTAACGGTAAATGCAGCCTTTGATAATCCAAGAGCTATTGGAGTGACGTTGATTGCGACAGATGGAGATGGTACAAGATATGAGCATGAAATGGATACTACAAATGGCGTGGATTGGAAGCATACATTTACACCAAGCCAAGTAGGCTTATGGGAATCGCCAATGACTATAAAGGTAGTTCCTCGATATGCTAATGGAACGACTGGTACTCCGTTAGAATTCCCAATCCAATTAATTGATCCAAGCGGATTTATTTATAATGGAAATAAAGGGGAAGATTGGCGCTTACCGGGTGCAAAGGTTATATTACAGTACTTTGATCCGGAAGTTGATACATGGGTAAATATGAGTGAGGAAGCGTATCCAGGCAGAATGTCGCCTATTACCAATCCTCAAATTACTGGCATTGATGGAAGATATGGATGGGATGCAGTTGCTGGAAAATATCGGGTAGTTGTGAGTCGTCCTGGATTTGAAACGACAACCAGTCGTGCAGTTGACATTCCGCCTCCTGTAACAGATTTAAATGTTGCGCTATCGCCAACAGACAATGTTAAACCAACAATTTCTACATCAGGTGTTTCAAATGCTACATCTTATACTGCACCTGTCACAGTTATATTCTCATCTAGCGATGATGCAGCAGGAATTCGTTATATCACATATAAGATTGATAGTAATGCAGAAGTAAAAACTAACGGAGATAGTACAACACTTCCTGCAGTAAGTTCCGTAGGTAATCACTCAATTACATTAACTTCAGTAGACCACGCAGGAAATGAGACAGTAAAAACTATTACTTTTACCATTAACAACCCTGGTCAACAGTCTGAAGATATGATGCCAATCGTCACAGTTGCTGTGGATAAGAGTAAACTGACTCAAGATAACATTAAGGCTGCGTTGAATAAGATTAGTACTAATCAGACAAAAGAATTGATTAATGAAGATTTAAATAAGGCAAAAGCTGCTAATGATGAAGCTAAAGTGAAAATTACAAGATTAAAAGAGCTTCTTGGAGCCTATACTGGTACACAAATTCCTGCAAGCCAGCAAAATGTTCTTCGTAATTATGTACTTTTAGCAGAGCAGCAAAATGTATTAGCATCAAGCAAATTGAGTGAGGCAATCAGTACAACATCTGTGTCAACAGCCAACGCCCGTACAAATGATGCATTGAAGGCTAATGCATATTCACTAAATTATTTAGAGTATATAAAATCTAACTTAAAAGCATATAGGGTAAAATAATATAGAAGTAATTAAATTTTTGAGACCAATACATTTCGAAGTATTGGTCCTTTTTTCTATCATAAAAAGAGAATTAGAAAAACTTCTTTAATTTTAAAATAGCTAATTGACACTAATATACTGAAATGTTATTTTATATCTAGAGGTTGTTCTTGATAAAGAACAAAAGGTTCGCTACCTTGAGTATAAATTATACTATATAAAAGAAAAGTATCAATACATATAATGGTTAAAATATTAGTTATTTGTTAAAACTACGTTGGGTTGAATAAACCAGGAGGAGCCAAATGAGTGCAATTGTAGGGATTGTTCATTTTAATAAACAACTAGTAAATATGGAACATGGAAGAAATTTAATGAACTCATTAGAGAAATTCCCTGCAGATGATGTTCAAGTTTTGTGTGAAGATTATGTCTTTCTGGGATGCCATGCACAGTGGATTACTCCAGAATCAGTCAATGAAAAGCTTCCGTACTATGATAGTGAAAGAGAATGTGCAATAACCGCAGATGTAATCATCGATAACCGAGAAGAGTTATTTGAGAGATTACAAGTTAATCTGGAAAAAAGGAAATCAATAACTGATAGTGAGTTAATCCTACATTCGTATTATAAATGGGGGGCTGATGCTCCAAATTACTTAGTTGGAGATTTCGCTTTTATGATTTGGGATTCAAGAGAAAATAAATTATTTGGTGCCAGGGATTTCACTGGTGCTAGAACACTTTATTATTTTCATGATCAACAGAGGTTTGCCTTTTCTACGATAATCGAACCATTGTTTACACTTCCATATATTAGGAAACAGTTGAATGAGAGTTGGCTTGCGGAGTTTTTAGTGATTCCGGATATGTTAGATTCAGCAGATCCGTCAGCAACCATCTATTATAATATTAAACAAATTCCTCCTGGTCATAGTATCTCAGTTGATCGTTCAAAATTTAATATCCAAAAGTTTCATGCATTGGACATTAGAAAGAAGCTATTACTTAAGTCAAATGAAGAATATGAAGAAGCATTTCGTGATGTATTCCAAAAGGCGGTTAGCGAGAAAACTAGAACATATAAAAATGTTGGTGCCCAACTTAGTGGGGGCTTGGATTCTAGTTCAGTAGTCAGCTTTGCCGTTCAAACGCTTAAAAAGAAAAATAAACCAATGCATACTTTTAGTTATATTCCGCCTAGTGATTTTTTTGATTTTACACCCAAAAATAGAGTGGCTAATGAAACACCCTTTATTAAATCCATTGTTAATCATGTAGGAAATATAGATGATCACTATTTGGATTTTGAAGGAAGAAGTTCCTTAACAGAAGTGGATGAAATGCTTGAAATAATGGAGATGCCATACAAATTCTCTGAAAATTCATTTTGGTTAAAAGGCTCTTATGAAAAGGCGCATGAAAAAAATATAGGAGTACTACTAAATGGTGCCGGTGGTAATTTCACCATTTCATGGGGACTTGCTACTGAGTATTACGCCCATCTCCTAAAAAGATTAAGATTATTACGACTATATCATGAAATAGATGAATACTCCAAGAAGACAGGTGCAAGAAAATCAAGGTTGGTATCTGTTATTGGAAAGACAGCATATCCAGGGATTTATCAAATATTAGCTTCAAATAAACAAAATAAATACGAACCCCCTGTTTTAATTAGTCCTGAATTTGCTCATCGAACGAAGGTTTATAGTAAATTAAGAGAAAAAAATTATGATATTGATGGTTTAACCAAATCGGATGTGTTCATGGTTAGGAAAGAGTGGTTTGAGAAGGGACTTTACTGGAATACATATGGAACAGTTGCTAGCAAACTATCATTACGATATTCCTTATGGAATCGTGACCCTACCAATGATTTACGAGTTATAAAATTTTGTTTAACTGTACCAGAAGACCAATTCGTCCAGGATGGATTTGGCCGATCTCTTGTAAGAAGAGCAACGCAAAATTACTTGCCTGATAACGTTAGATTAAATCAAAAAACAAGGGGAATTCAAGGGGCCGATTGGGTACATCGAATACTCCCTTCATGGAATTTATTTATGGATGAGATTGAGCTAATGGTTAATAAACCCGCTATTTCCAATTTCTTAAACACTGAATTACTTAGGAATTTAATTTTTAAATATAAAGACAAACCAAGAAGTGATTATGCATTCAATCCTGAGATCAGAATTTTAATGAGAAGTCTGATCGTTATGAGGTTTCTTAACAGTTTAGAATAAAGTAGATGCTAATTCTGAAAAAAGGAGGGCAGAAACTAGAGTCTGAAGTACTTGAAATTAAGTTAACATTGATAGGTGCAGAAGATGGTGTAGTTGATTTTGTAATCTTTGATCAGTTTAATGGATATTTTCCATATTTTTACTATTAATTAGGAACGTTTATCATTTTTTGATTATTTTCATTTACATTGAAGGGAGGTGATAATATGAAAAAAGAATGGAAAAAGCCAGAATTAGAAGTACTTAACATTAACATGACAATGTTAGGAGCTAATAACGGAGGTGTTGACTTTACAGTCTATGATCCGTTTGATAATGAAAAGGCAGAATTACACAGCTAAATAATTGTAGACTTGAAGTGCCCTTATAACGTCCCAGACAGTATAAGGGCTTTCTAGAACCCATTTTAGATTTTTAGGGCGTGAAAAAATGATAGTTGTTGGTGAAAAAATCCTTTACAAAGCTTTTGGATTAAACATAAAAAGTGATATCAAACTTCCTGAACTCACTTTTTTGAATGAACAGAATGAAAGTATTGATGTGAATATACAAATTAAGGATTTATCAGAAGAATGGAAAGCGTTTGTTTTAGACGATGAAACATATAAAGTCAAAGAAAACATGGTTTTGTTTAAAATTCAAGATACAGGTATTTTTTATATTAAAGGTGGAAGAGAAATTTATATATCACCTTTTGTTGGTGCAGACGAAGATAAAATACGGCTGTTCTTATTAGGAACCTGTATGGGGGCAATATTAATTCAGAGAAAGATAATTCCATTACATGGAAGTGCAATAGAAATTAATGGTAAGGCTTATGCCATTATTGGGGACTCTGGAGCAGGCAAATCAACACTGGCTTCTGCTTTTATTAATCAGGGATATAAGTTGTTAAGTGATGATGTAATTCCAATATCTTTTCAGCTAGATGAAACACCGATAGTTACACCTTCTTATCCGCAACAGAAGCTATGGGAACAAAGTTTAAAAGAATTTGGAATGGATCAGGTAAATTATCGCCCAATAATTGAGAGAGAAAACAAATTTGCTATACCTGTGGCATCCAGTTTTTATAGGGAATCAATACCTCTTGCTGGTATTTTTGAACTTTCGAAAACTGAAAAAAAAGAGATTGTCCTTAGAAAAATTGAAGGTATTGAAAGACTGCAGACTCTATTTACACATACCTACCGAAACTTTTTAATTGAATTACTGGACTTGATGGAATGGCATTTTGCAAAATCCTCCAAGATAATAAAACAAATTGGAATTTATAAATTACAAAGACCTGTATCTAGCTTCACTGCTAATCATTTAGTTTCATTAATTTTAGAAACAATACAAGGAGAATGTTAAATGATAGAAGCACAGAATATATTATCAGATAATACAGTAACACAAATAAAAGGTAACATTGCAAGTGATATGGATGGAGAAAAAGTGTTAATGAGCATCAAAAATGGTAGATATTATAATTTAGGTAAATTAGGTGGGGAAATCTGGGATCTACTTGAAACACCAATTACCATAAATAATTTAATTTCTAACTTAATCTCTAAATACGAAGTGAAGAGATCAGAGTGTGAAGAGCAGGTACTTGCCTTTCTAGAGCAGTTAAAAAAGGAAAATCTAATTGATTTAGGAAAAAAATGATTTCAATAGGAATGGTTAGAGATACTTTGGAAGGACTAATATTCAATTATGAATAAATTAAAGATTTTTTTCTCATTAGATAGGAATACAATGCTACTATTTCTTGAGGCTTTTCTTTTTTTAAGTTGGGCAAGTGTCCTAAAAAAAATTCCATTCCATAAAGTGGCACCATCCTTAGGTGAGCATATGAAAGAAACTACTTTTTCAAGTGCAAACATTGATGTAAGGATGTTAAAAAGAGTCTCTCAATCTATTCAAATAATGGGACGATATACTTTTCGGGAAAGTAAATGTCTTGTAAAGGCAATTGCTGCGGTGAAAATGCTTGAAAGAAGGAATATGGAAAGTACGCTTTATTTAGGAACTGGAAGAGATGAGTCAGGAAGACTTGCAGCTCATGCATGGGTTAGATGTGGACCATATTATATTACTGGTGCAGACGGTATGGAAAGATATACTGTAGTCGGCAAATTTGCAAAAGGATTTTCTGATGAAGGTTTTAAAGGAGAACGCAATGGATAATCATACAAGACTTGACCTTAAGTCAATACCTGACGAACTAACATTGATCCTTGAAATTATCAAGTTGGAAGGTCATGAACATTTAAATTTAATCGATTTCACTAAATACAGAGATATTGATTGGGATTTGTTTTTAAAGTTAGCCATCCATCATCGTGTATATCCTTTAATTTATCCAATTATAAGTAAACTTAATAGTCAACAACTTCCAGAATACATTGTTAGGAAACTGCTAAATCTTTATAAAAGAAATACATATCAAATGTTATATCTTTGTTCAGAGATGGAGCTAATCAATAATATTTGTTTAGAGAATCAAATCCGCGTTTTATTTTTAAAAGGGCCTATCTTAGCCAATGAACTTTACGGGGACCTATCTCATCGGACATCAGTTGATTTAGATATACTAGTTTCTCTAAGTGACTTAGAAAAAATGGAGAAACTCGTTATTAGATCAGGTTACGTAAAAGATGATTATATTGAGACCGTATTAAATGATTGGAAATGGAGGCATCACCATATAACCTTTTACCATCCGGAGAAAGGGGTAAAGCTTGAGGTTCACTGGAGGTTAAATCCTGGACCAGGAGTTGAACCCACGTTTAATGAATTATGGGAAAGAAGAAAGCCTAGTTCATTGACGACTAAACCAGTCTTTTTATTAGGTAACGAAGACCTCTTCTTATTTTTAGTTACTCATGGATGCAGACACGGTTGGTCACGACTTCGTTGGTTAATTGATATTCATAGATTAATAAGCAGAGGAATTGATTGGAAGAAAAATAATGATTTATTGAAAAAATATCATTATCATGATTTGGGAGGGCAAGCTCTATTCCTATCTTCTGAACTGCTGAATACGCCAATTACAGAGGAAATGAAGCCATTACTAAAGGGAGATAAACCGAGACGTTTAGCCCGAGAGGCAATATTTTATCTTGAAAGAATGGTGAATCTACATACGGATCCTCTTCCAGAAGATGTGGCCAATTATCATAAGCGTCATCTTTTTTCATTAATGTCCTCTTACCAAAAACTGTTCTTTATAATGAGTTTTTTGTTTCCTTATCCAGAGGATGCAAAAACATTACCACTCCCTAAGGTACTTCATTTTTTATATTTTCCGTTACGGCCGATTTTATGGGCCTGGAGGAAAACAAAGAGCCAAGCATTGCAGTAGGAGGCCAAACGAATGAAACATATCCTGTATTTTACAAAACAAATCCATTCTTATTCTGGAAGGATTCTTTATTTTAATCTTTTTGGGATGTTTTTAATTAGTTTATTTGAAAGTGTTGGAATATTTTTGTTAGTACCTTTAATCAGTCATACAAAAATTATGGTATTTGGATCTAATGATCCTAGTCTAATTTCATGGATTTCAAATATATTTGATAGATTACCAGAAACGATTAGTTTATCTATTATTTTAGGAATTTATGTGCTGATAATGATAGGACAAAGCATTTTTCAGCAAAATCAAATGATTTTAAATGCAAAAATCCAGCAAGGATTTATTAGATTTTTAAGAGAACAAACATACCAACATCTTCTGCAGGCTAATTGGAGCTTTTTTCTGTCTAAGAGGAAATCAGATATAATCAACTTAATGTCAACAGAAATTGCCCGAGTAGGTGGAGGGGTACAATTATTTTTACAATTTCTTACGTCCATTATATTTATGATGATACAAATAGGGTTTGCCATTTTGTTATCCGCCAAAATGACACTTTTTATTCTAGCATTCGGAGTTGCCCTTATCTATTGCTCAAGAAAGTTTATAAAAAAGTCAAACCAAATAGGGAAAGATACACTTCTATTATCACAGACCTATTTGGCTACTATTACAGATAATTTTAATGGCATTAAAGATATTAAAGGGAATACATTAGAAGAGACACAATTATCCTGGTTCCGCCTATTAAGTGAAAAAATTGAAAAAAACATCATTGAGTTTGTTCAATTAAGAACAATCTCACAACTAGTATATAAGGTAGTGTCTTCTTTGTTAATTGCAACTTTTGTGTTTTTAGCTGTAAAAATGTTTCAAGCACAGCCAGCGCAGTTAATGCTTATAATTGTGATTTTCTCAAGATTATGGCCTCGATTTTCAGGCCTTCAGTCAAATTTAGAACAATTAGGTTCCATTATTCCATCCTTTAAGGCACTGGTTGATCTACAAAATCAATGTCTCGATGCTAAAGAAATGAACGAAGGGGATATATATAATGTAGAACCAGTTATAATCCAAAATGAATTAGAATGCAAAAATGTGTTTTTTAGATATAACAAGAAACAATCAACTTATGCTTTAAAAGATGTTAGCTTACGTATTCCTGTTAATCAAATGACTGCGGTTGTTGGAAAATCAGGAGCTGGAAAAAGCACATTAGTTGATTTATTGATGGGATTAAATCAACCGGAATCTGGTGAAGTACTAATTGATGGTAATCCTCTAAGGACCGAAAATCTACTTTCATTAAGGCGTTCAGTTGGTTATGTACCACAAGATCCATTTTTATTTAATGCCACCATCCGTGAGAATCTACTAATAATAAATAATAATGCTAGTGAAGATGAGATATGGGATGCTTTGGAGTTCTCAGTAGCTGCCGAATTTGTACGAAAACTACCAAAAGGATTAGATACACCAATTGGAGATAGGGGAGTAAAGCTTTCCGGAGGAGAACGGCAAAGGCTTGTACTTGCAAGGGCTATTTTGCGAAAACCAACTATTCTTGTACTCGATGAAGCAACTAGCGCACTTGATACTGAGAATGAGTCAAAAATTCAGAAAGCAATTGAAAGACTAAAAGGAAAAATGACTATTATTGTAATAGCTCATCGCTTGTCGACCATTCAGAATGCCGATCAAGTTATCGTACTAGAGCAAGGGGAGATTTTACAACAAGGACAATTTTATCATCTTGCAAATGATAACCGAGGAATGTTTAATCATTTGCTAAAAAATCAACTGGGTATTAGTGTTTGATCCACAAGATATAATTTATCATTTTCATTGACATGTTCTATATAAAGAACTATTATTATAAATAAATATAAATATAAATATTAGTATTTATTGAAGTTCTTATTTTAAAAATCAAGATGTTCTTTATGTTGAACTTTTTACAAAAAAATAAAAAAGGTGATTTTGTGAATCAACTAAATGAAACGCCCAAAAGAGCAAAAGAGATAAATCTAAAAGAATTGTTCCTGGTTATTAAAAGAAGGCTTTGGATTATTGTATTTGTAGCAATAATTGCCGGATTTGTGGGAGGTATATTAAATAATTCCTCCGCCACCCCTTTATTTGCTTCTTCTTCTAGAGTTATTATTGGTGCTGACGAAGAATCGAGAAAGACACTTCAGGTTATTGTGAAAGACTCTGTAATATTAGATAAAGTTATTCAGCAACTAGGTTTAAAGGTTTCAGCTGAGGCTCTTGCGACGCAACTTACAGTTGAGAGTCTTGAATCATCCCAAGTAGTAAGTATAAGTGTGGTTGATCAGGATCCTTCTCAAGCTGCAAAAATTGCTGATACCACTGCACAAATTTTTAAGGATGAGGTTCCAAATATTGTTGGCCAGGATTATGTACGTCTTTTATCAAAAGCTAAAGTCAAGCCAACTCCTATCAATCCAAAAAACAATAATAAACTATACATTGCTATAATTGGCGGGATTGTTGTTGGAATAGGATTAGCATTTTTATTGGAGTCATTAGACGATAGAATCCGACCTGAAGACGATATTGAAAAATTACTGGACCTTCCCTTTTTAGGAAGAGTTCCAAAAGCAAGTAAGAGGAATGTAAAAAAGAGAAGTATGAAATTTCAATTAGAATCCAGGGGGGAGAATGTTGGTATTAAATAAGATACGCCAGTTTTGGTCGGCAGATAAAAGAACAATTATTACACATACTCATCCTGATTCTATGATTTCTGAACAATTTAGAATGATTCAAACCAATATTAAATTCATCACGACTGAGCAACAGAGTCGCACGATATTAATTACTTCATCAAGTGATGGCGAGGGAAAATCTACTTTTGCTACTAATCTTGCGGTTTCATTAGCCCAGCAGAAGAAAAAAGTCCTGCTAGTTGATGGGAATTTGAGAAAGCCTTCTTTACATTCTTTCTTTAATACTTCTAATTCAGTTGGGTTAACGGATATTCTAACGGGAAGATCGTCTTTTTCAGAGGCCGTTCATCATACGGAAATCTGGAGGCTGGATTTACTATCAAGTGGTGTGGTACCTTTCAATCCAGTTGAATTATTCGGTTCAGAGCGGATGCAAGATCTTCTCAAAAAGTTAGAACAAACTTATGATATGACAATCATAGATTCTAACTCGGTCTTAGAGGTAACAGATACTAAGCTTCTTGCAAGCCAATGTGATGGGGTTATTTTAGTAACTCTAAATGGGAAAACCAAATTAGAAAAGGCTTCTGAAGCAAAAAAAGTTCTTGAGTTTTCCCAAGCCAAAATTTTGGGAGTAGTGTTAAATCAATAGTTAGTAAGGAAAAAATTTTTTTGAAATATATGTTCGTTATTAGGAACGATTATATCTTTTTTTGTTTTTTAAACTTCTGGAGATGTCTCCTTTCCAATATCAATGGAGGCACTCGGTCATGCTGTGGGTGAAAGACCTTAGACGCGGGTCGTCAAGAGTGTGATGTGAGGGAGGGTTAAATGCCCTGTAAAATAAAAAATTTTTATTTATATGTTCTTTATGGAGAGCATATAATTAAAAATTTTTTAGGAAGTGATATTTTGAAGTATGAGAATCTTTATCCAAAATGCATAAAAAAGGCAGTTAGATATATTAAACAAGATGCATCAAAAGATCAATTAATTGATATAAAGAAAGTAATTGATAATGCAATTCGAATTAGATCAAAAACAACAAATTAAGTTGGTTTACTGCTCAATATCCAAGGGGGGGGAATATGTCATACCACCAACGATTATCCTTATTTATTTTTATAGATTCATGCATAGTATTAACTGCTATATTTATTAGCTGCTTTTTAGTAAATGGAACTTTTCAGGTTATAACTTTTCCAATTGTTTTAAGTTGTATTGTTATTTTATTAAGTCATTATACATTGTCACTTAAATTTCATTTATACAAAAAAGCTTGGGAATACGCCAGTGTTGGAGAATTGTTAAGTATCCTAAAAATAGTGACAAGCTCAGTCATTCTTGCAGGTACTTTCCAACAGCTTATCATTCAAGAAATCTTTGTTCGTTTACTTGCAGTAACGTGGTTACTTAATATGTTCATCATTGGAGGATCTCGTTTTTGCTGGCGAATGCTTCGTGATTCTAGTCTTAATAAAATTGACAATAAAAAAAGAACGTTAATTGTTGGGGCGGGTTCGGCTGGAACTATGGTAGTAAGGCAGTTATTACAAAATAAACATGCAGACTTATTACCAGTTGCATTTATTGATGATGATTCTAAAAAACACAGGCTTGATATATTGGGAATTCCTGTAATTGGAGGCGTTGATAAAATCGAAATGGCTGTTATTGATAATAATATTGAAAATATTGTCATTGCCATTCCATCAATGAGAAAAAAAGAGTTGAATACTATTTTTTTAGAATGTGCAAAAACAAATGCCAAAACACAAATATTACCAATGTTAGAAGACTTAATGACAGGAAAAGTATCAGTTAGTCAATTTCGTGATGTTCAGGTAGAGGATTTACTAGGTAGAGAGACTGTTGAACTTGATATAAGTAGCATATCAGATAATATTACGAATAAAGTTGTTCTAGTCACTGGTGCTGGAGGGTCAATTGGATCTGAAATCTGCAGGCAAGTAGTGAACTTTAATCCTAAAACACTTGTTTTATTAGGGCATGGTGAAAATAGCATCTATTCAATTGAAATGGAATTAAAAGAAATGAATAAAAATTCTGAAGTTGAATTTGTTCCAGTGATTGCCGATATACAAGATGAAAAGAAATTGATGTCAGTTTTGAGTAGATACCAACCTGATATTGTTTACCATGCAGCTGCTCATAAACATGTTCCTTTAATGGAAGCAAATCCGGAAGAGGCTGTTAAAAATAACATAATTGGGACAATAAATGTAGCAAAAGCTGCGAGTTGGAATGGTGTAAAGACCTTCGTAATGATTTCAACAGATAAAGCAGTGAATCCTACCAGCGTTATGGGTGCTGCAAAAAAGCTAGCTGAAATGATCATCCAACATATGGACCAACAAAGTGAAACTAAATTTGTTGCAGTAAGATTCGGTAATGTATTAGGAAGTAGAGGAAGTGTAATTCCGCTATTTAAAAAGCAGGTTGAAAAAGGGGGGCCTGTTACAGTTACCCACCCTGATATGATTCGTTACTTTATGACCATACCGGAAGCATCAAGATTAGTACTTCAAGCAGGAGCGCTAGCAAACGGAGGAGAAATCTTTGTGCTAGATATGGGGGATCCTGTAAAAATTGTAGATTTAGCTAAAAACCTTATTAAACTCTCCGGTAATTCAATAGAGGAAATTGGAATTGAGTTTTCAGGAATTAGACCAGGGGAAAAATTATTTGAGGAATTACTAAAAGAGGATGAAGTTCACGAACAGCAAATTTATCCAAAGATTTATATCGGGAAAACTTCTGAACTGTTAATAAATGAAATTGAAGAATTAATTCTAACTTACTCAAACATGGGAAAAGGTGAAATTAGAGCTAAACTCATTGATCTTGCTAATTATAAAGTTACTCAACGATCGGAAATCTCAGTCCCAGTTTAAAGAAACTCCATAAATAAGATGTAGGTAAAAAATGAAGTTTATCCATACAAGCAATCATTTTTTTTTTCCTTACAGGGTGAAGATATAAAAGAAAAAGTGTTGGATTACTTACATCTGTTCAGGCAAATCAGCAAGTAAATAAAAAGGATGGATGGAGTAGTGAAAAAGAAAGTTCTTTTCTGTGCAACCGTCGATTATCACTTTAAAGCATTTCATTTACCGTATCTAAAATGGTTTAAAGAACAAGGATGGGAAGTGCATGTTGCAGCTCAGGGTGATCTAACACTTCCATTTGTTGATAAGAGGTTTAACATCCCGATTCAAAGATCACCCCTTCATAAAATGAATATTAAAGCTTATAAAGACCTGAAAAAAATAATAAATGAAAATCATTACAGTATTATCCACTGTCATACTCCTATGGGGGGGGTACTATCACGCTTAGTGGCTAGGGATGCAAGAAAAAAAGGGACTAAGGTAATTTATACAGCACATGGTTTTCATTTTTGTAAAGGGGCTCCATTAATAAACTGGCTACTTTATTATCCAATAGAAAAGTTTCTTGCTTCTCTTACAGATTGTCTAATTACCATTAATCAAGAAGACTATCTTTTGGCTAAGAATCATAGATTTAAGGCTAAATCTATCAAGCATGTACACGGTGTGGGAGTAAATACTGAAATATTTAAACCTCTGAATGAATCACAAAAACATAGTGTAAGGGAATCATTAGGATATAAACCTAATGATTTTTTAATGTTCTATGCAGCAGAATTTAATAAAAATAAGAACCAAAGATTATTGATTGAAGCATTAGTTCAAATTAAATACGAGGTGCCTAATGCAAAACTTTTATTAGCTGGTGAAGGACTTTTATTAGAAGATTGTAAAGACCTTGCAAGAAAATTAAATGTTGATGACATGGTTCAATTCCTTGGATTTAGAAATGATATTGAAAATCTACTAAAAATATCTGATATTGCGGTTGCTTCTAGTCTTAGAGAAGGACTTCCTGTAAATATAATGGAGGCAATGGCTTGTGGGCTTCCGACAATAGCAAATAACAACAGAGGGCATAGGGAGTTAGTACAAAATGACCAAAATGGTTGGCTAATTAATAATCAGTCAGCCGAATTTGCCCATAGGATTAAGAAACTAGCATATGATAGTGATTTAAAAAAACAACTTGGAATAAAGGGACGTAAAAAGATCCTTTCAAATTTTAGCATCCAAAATGTCTTAGATGAAAAAAGTGAGATTTATCGAGGATACATGAATGAAATGGAGGATATATTGTGGGTGGTCCATTAAGAATCTTGCATGTTGTGGTCAATATGAATCGTGGTGGAGCGGAAACATTAATTATGAATCTATATCGTAATATTGATCGATCCAAGGTTCAATTTGATTTCTTAACTTGTAAAGAGGGAGTATTTGATACTGAAATTACAGAAATGGGCGGAAAAGTCTTTAGAATTCCATATATTACAGATGTTGGACATTTTAAATATTTAAAAGAACTCAAAAAATTTTTTTCTCAAAATAATAGTTATAAAATTATTCATTCCCATATGGATAAGATGAGTGGTTTTGTTCTACGTGAGGCAAAAAAAGCAGGGATTCCTAGTCGAATTTCACATAGCCATAATACTAGCAGTGAGGGAGGGGCAGCATCCAGAATTTATAAATGGTATGCTGGAAACTTTATACTTTCAAGTGCTACAGATTTGTTTGCATGTTCAAATGATGCAGCTGAGTGGCTATTTAAACGAAAATCCTATGTGTCTAAAATATTAAAAAATGGGATTGAATGTAATCAATTTGTCTTTTCAGAGAAAGTTAGAAAGGAAGTAAGGGAAGAATTAAGTATAAATTCAAATTCCATTGTACTTGGGCATGTCGGTAGATTTGCTCATCAAAAAAATCATACATTTTTATTGGAGATATTTGCCGAATTTAATAAACATAAAAATGACTCATTGTTATTACTAATTGGTGATGGTCCGCTTCGTTCTGAACTCGAAAAGCAAGCAGTTGATTTGAATGTTAGCGACAAGATAAAGTTTGTAGGTATCCGACACGATATTAATCGTATTCTTCAGGCATTTGATTTATTTGTATTCCCTTCCTTACATGAGGGCTTACCAGTTTCCCTTATTGAGGCACAAGGAGCAGGATTACCATGTGTTATTTCTGAAAATATTTCAAAGGAAGTCGACCTTGGTTGTAACCAAGTGGAATTCCTTCCTTTAAATAACAAGGGAAAATGGGTAAAAAGAATACATGAAATAGTTGAAAGTAACCCAAATAGAGAAGCATATTCAAATGTCATTGCTGAACGAGGTTATGATATTAGTGTTACTGCTCAGAAGGTTGAAGATTATTATTTGAGAGTATCGGGGTGAAATCAATGAAAATATTAACTGTATTTACTCCGACTTTTAATCGGGCGTATTGTCTAGAGAAGTGTTACCAAAGTCTTGTTCATCAAACGTGTAATGATTTTGTTTGGTTAATCATTGATGATGGTTCAACGGATGATACAAGAGAATTAGTAAATGGTTGGATACAAGAAAATAAAATAGAAATTCACTATCATTGGCAAGAAAATCAAGGAATGCATTGTGCACATAATACAGCTTATGAATTCATCAATACAGAACTAAATGTATGTATTGATTCTGATGATTATATGCCTGCAGATGCTGTTGAGAAGATTGTTTCGTTTTGGAAAAAATATGGGAGCGATCGATTTAGCGGTATTATTGGGCTTGATGCATTTAAAGATAATCAAGTAATAGGTACCCAGTTACCTCAGACTATTAAAAGTTCTACTTTGTTCGATATCTATTACAAACATGGGGGAACAGGCGACAAGAAATTAGTTTATCGGACGAAGTTAGCAAAGGAAAATCCATATCCTAAATTCGAGGATGAAAAATATGTAGGATTGGCCTATAAATACTACCTACTTGATAAGCAGTATGAAATGCTCTTATTAAATGAAATTCTTTGTTACGTAGAGTATCTACCTGATGGATCTTCTTTAAATATGTTTAAACAGTATATAAGAAATCCAAGAGGATTTGCTTTTTACAGAAAGGAACTTATGAAACTGCCATTTACAAATGGTCTGTTTAAATTTAGACAGGCGATTCATTATGTATCAAGCAGTATAATGATTAGTAATTGGAATTTTCTAAGAGAAAGTCCAGCGAAAGTATTAACATTCTTAGCAATGCCATTTGGCATTATATTATTTTTTTACATTGTTTCAAAGTCGAAAACTGTATGATTCACTATAACTATAAGATTAGGAGAAATAAAGAATTGGAAGGAATGATATTATGACAATACTTTGGATAAATCTTTCCATAGTCTTTATATTTTCATTTTTTTCAAGATATTTTTCTAAGTCAATAATTATAAATGATTCATATATTTTAGTAAAACCAAATAAAATTTTTATTTTGGGAGCATTATTATCGTTAATTATGGTTTCAGGCCTACGAAATAACATCGGTGATACGTTCTTTTACATGCACTCTTATAAAATCTTTGATTTTACTTGGGAATTGATCAAATCTCAAAAAGATATTGGCTTTGGAATATTACAAATGCTTTTAAAAAGGTATTCAGACGACCCACAAATTTTAATATTTACAACAGCGGTAATCACAAATTTATTTATCCTTATTGTTTTATATAAATATTCTAGAATTTTAGAATTAAGTATTTACGTTTATATAACAGGGGGACTATTTCTAATTACAATGAATGGAATTAGGCAGTGTCTGGCAGCATCTATTATTTTTACTGCAACAAAGTACTTAATTGAAGGAAATTGGTTCAAATACACACTAGTTATTATATTTGCATCTTTATTTCACCAAAGTGCACTGATATTAATACCAATATTTTTTTTAGTGAGATATAAGGCATGGTCAAAAGCAACACTAATACTTTTACTAATGTCTGTAATAATTGTTTTAGGATTTAACCAATTTTCTTCTGTTTTATTCTCTACAATTCAAGATACACAATACAGTGAATATAGTAACTTTTCTGAAGGAGGAGCAAACAAAATTAGGGTAGTAGTATTTGCCGCTCCATTAGTAATAGCATATTTTGGTAGAGACCGGCTTCGTGAAATATTTCCTGAAAGTGACTTTATAGTGAATATGTCGATTATTGGTTTAGTATTTATGATTATATCGACACAAAATTGGATATTCGCAAGGTTTAATATTTATTTTGAACTGTACCAGATTATTTTAATATCTTGGATAGTAAAGGTTTTTAATGAAAAGGATCAGAAGTTAATCTATTACGCAATCCTTATTTGTTATTTTGCATACTACTACTATGAAAGTGTCATAAGTTTAAATATTGTTTATAAGAGTAGTTATTTAGGGTAATTAACTTGAATTAAAGAATTAAACTAATCAAGTGAGGTAAGAAAATTGAACTTGTCTGAAAAAATTACACAGAGTGAACTTCAGGAAATTCTAGTATACGCCTATATAAAAGGGATGGAGAACAAAAATTTGAAAATTGAGGAAATGGTAGAAGATATTAAACGACAGCTATTAGCAGTTAAGAATTAATTAAATACTGGGAAGGTGATTTATAATGAAGCGATTGTTTGATTTCATTATTTCTTTTATTTTTTTTACAAGCCTTTTCCCAATTTTCTTGATAGTTGCTTTGATTATTAGATTAAAATTAGGAAGTCCCATACTCTTTAAACAACAACGTCCCGGTTTATACGGGAAACCTTTTTACTTATACAAATTTCGTACTATGACAGACGAGAGAGATGATAAAGGTACATTATTACCTGACAATATAAGGCTTACTCCATTTGGCCTGTTTCTAAGAAAGTTTAGTCTAGATGAGTACCCACAACTAATAAATGTTATGAAAGGAGATATAAGTTTAGTTGGCCCCAGGCCTTTATTAATGGAATATCTCCCCTTATATACCAAGGAGCAATCTCTTCGTCATAATGTGAAACCTGGGATAACAGGATGGGCACAAGTTAATGGTAGGAATGCTATTTCTTGGGAGGGAAAATTTGAATTGGATATCTGGTATGTAAATAATCATTCGTTTTTACTAGATATTAAAATTTTATTCTTAACTGTCTACAAAGTAGTAAAATCCGAGGGGATCAATCAACCAGGTCAAGTTACAATGGAAAACTTCAAGGGTTCAGATTCTACCGTTGGAGGGGAGCATAGTTGAGAATTATTTTGATTGGTCACGGAGGGCATAGTAGGGTTATTACGGATATCATTCATTCTAATCAGGGATATGAAATTGTTGGATTCTTAGATGATAGATACGACAAAGTTAAAGTTATAAACAATACTTACTGTGGGCCCATTTCTTCAGCTAATAGGCTAGTAGAGAACATTTATGATATAAAGTTTTTCATAGCTATAGGAAATAATAACATTCGGCAATCTATTGTTAATCGACTAAACCTTTCAGATGAGTATTTTCCTAGCTTAATACACAATTCAGCTGTAATAAGTCCTAGCGCAAAGATAGGGCCTGGAACCGTAGTGATGCCAAACGCGGTTCTAAATGCTGATAGTAGAGTCGGAAAACATTGTATTATAAATACAAGTTCAATTATTGAACACGATAGTGTTATTGGGGATTTTTCACATATTTCGCCAGGAGTTAATATAACAGGAAATGTCCAAATAGGTGACGGTTCACATGTTGGAGCTGGTTCCACAATTATTCCAAATATTAAGATTGGAAATTGGAGTATTATTGGTGCAGGGTCCACTGTAATAAGTATTATACCATCTTATTCTACGGCAGTTGGAATTCCTGCAAGGGTAAAAAAAGTCAATGGAAAGGTTTTGGAGGTGACATAAATTGTTAGATACAAAAGTTAAAAAAAGAATTTTTCTTTCACCACCCCATATGAGTGGGAATGAATTAAAGTACATTAAACAAGCATTCGATACAAACTGGATTGCTCCACTTGGACCAAATGTGGATGCTTTTGAAAAAGAAATAGCGGAATATGTTGGAGCCAATGAAGCTGTGGCCGTTAGTTCAGGTACTGCAGCGATTCATTTGGCTCTTTCTTTATTAGGAGTAAAAAAGGGTGACCAAGTTTTTTGTTCCACTCTCACCTTTATTGCTAGTGCAAACCCAATAATTTATCAAGGAGCGGAGCCAGTTTTTATTGACTCAGAGCCAGAAACATGGAATATGTCTCCAATAGCCTTAGAAAAGGCATTTATTGAAGCTTCGTATAGTGGAAAATTACCTAAAGCAGTTATCGTAGTGAATTTGTATGGGCAAAGTGCAAAAATGGATGAAATTCTTTCACTGTGTAACCATTACAATGTCCCTGTAATAGAGGATGCTGCAGAGTCCCTCGGTTCTACTTACAAAGGGAAAGCTAGTGGGACTTTTGGTGAATTTGGAATCTACTCCTTTAATGGCAACAAAATTATCACAACATCTGGTGGGGGCATGCTTGTATCAAAAGATAAAGCTGCATTAAAAAAAGCGCGTTTTTTGGCTACCCAAGCACGGGATCCTGCACCTCATTATCAACATAGCCAAATTGGGTTTAACTACCGCATGAGTAATATTTTAGCTGGTGTTGGAAGAGCCCAATTAGAAGTATTGCCAGAAAGAGTGCAAGCCAGAAGAAATATATTTAATAATTATTATCAGGAATTAGCCCAATTACCTGGAATTAGCTTTATGCCCGAATTGAAGAATACTATTTCTAATCGATGGCTGACATCTCTAATAGTAAATGAGGAAGAAGCTGGAGTTTCAGTAGCAGAATTACTGGAATGTCTTGCAGATGAGAATATTGAAGCTCGGCCAGTATGGAAACCATTACATCTGCAACCAGCATTTCTTGGTACTAAATTTTATTCACACACTCCCCAAGAGGTTACATCGGAGAATCTCTTTTATAATGGATTATGTTTACCATCAGGGTCTAATATGTTGGTGGAAGCCCAATTAAGAATTATTAATACTATTAAAGATAGGATATCAATGGGAAGTGGAACAAATTATATGAAATTTAGTAGAAAATCTTAAAAAGATAAAACGGGGTAGTTGCTAATGATAGGAAGAAATATATATGAAATTCGAATGAAAAATGGTCTTACGTTATCGGAGCTTGCTGAACGCTCTGGTATTTCAAAGTCGTACTTGAGTAATATTGAAAGAAGCTTAAACCAGAACCCTTCAATTCAAGTGATAAATAAAATTGCCTTAGTTTTAAATGTTGATCTAAAAACTTTACTGGAGAATGAAACATCCCAAAAAGAAGAGGTAATCCTGGATCATGATGTTATTGCTTTAGTAAAGGAAATAAAAGAATCAGGAATAAAGAAGGAACAAATAGAAGAGTACAAAACATTAATAGAATTTATTAAATGGCAAAATCAAATTAATGGAGTAAAAAATTGATCTTTATATTAAATAAACAATTAGAGGAAGTTTATGAATAAAACGAGTAATAAGATCCCGAAAATAATTCACTATTGTTGGTTTGGTGGTAAAGAAAAACCAGAAATTGTAACAAGGTGTATTGAGACCTGGAGAAAACATTTATCGGATTATGAGATAATTGAATGGAATGAGTCCAATTCTGATATAAGCTGTAATCTTTATGTAAAACAAGCTTATGAATCAAGAAAATTTGCTTTTGTTAGTGATTATGTTAGGGTATATGCTTTGTATCAGTATGGAGGAGTTTATTTAGATACAGATGTACAGGTTTTTAAGCCATTCGATGATCTATTACACCATGATTCGTTTTGGGGGTTTGAACAAGAGAATTATATAGCGACCAGCACCATTGGAGCTGCGAAAGGGAATAATTTGATAAGGTTATTCTTGGATTCATATAAAGACAAGACTTTTCTACAATCAGATGGTGAACAAAATGATTTAACAAATGTTGCTGTTATTACTAATATATTAAAAACTAAAGGACTTAAACAAAACGGCAAATTTCAAGAAATCCCTAGCTTAGGAGTTTTTTATCCTCAAACTTATTTTTCACCTTATGATTATATTAATTGCAGGAAATTTATATCTGAGAACACATACACGATGCATCTTTTTTATAAAAGTTGGTTACCACCAAAAGCTAGATTAAAAAGCAGTATTAAGACGGTTGCTTCTAAAGTAATAGGTGGCGAAAACATAGCAAGGATAAGGAAAGTTGTTACAGGTAGGGGAAAAACATGAAAAAATTGCTTATAGCGTCTTATGATATGGAAGTTGGTGGCGTGGAAAGAAGTTTAATTAGTATGCTAGATAGCTTTAATTACGACAAACATACTATTGATTTAATGTTATATAGGCATAAAGGGGATTTCATGCCTCTGCTGCCAAAACAGCCGAACCTATTAACGGAAATCCCTCTTTACAGTACATTTAGAAAATCAATTGGTGAAATAGTTAAAGATAAATTTTATTTTATAGCTTTCTCAAGGATATTATCTAAGCTACATGCTAATTTTTATAAAGGGTTAAAAAAGATGGAGGAACCAGGATATTATCAAATGCAACTGATGTGGAAGTATGCTCTGCCTTTTTTGCCAAAAATGGATGAAGAATATGACGTTGCAATTAGTTACTTATGGCCGCATTATTTTATTGCAGAAAAAGTAAAAGCAAGGAAAAAAATTGCTTGGATTCATACCGATTATTCCAAAGTTGAAACAAATATAAAAATGGATTTATATATGTGGGAAAAATTTGATCATATTATTGCTGTTTCAGAGGCATGTAAAGAATCCTTTTTAAGTAAATACAAAGAGTTAGAAAAGAAAATTCTGGTAATAGAAAATATTACTTCACCAGATGTTATTCGAACCCTGGGAAAAGAACAAATTAATAACCCAATGGAAGCTGACAATAGATTTAAGATTCTAACAGTAGCTAGATTATCTCATGCGAAAGGGATTGATCAAGCTATTAAAGCATTAAAATTATTAAAAGATAAAGGGTATGAAGATATAGTTTGGTATGTTGTTGGTTATGGTGGAGATGAAGCTAAAATTAGAGAATTAATTACAGAGTATAACTTACAAGATAGTTTTATCCTACTAGGCAAGCAAATAAATCCCTATCCATATATAACAAAATGTGATATATATGTACAGCCATCTAGATATGAAGGTAAAGCCGTAACTGTTACAGAGGCAAAGATTTTAGGCAAACCTATTCTTATAACTAATTATTCTACATCAAACAGTCAAATACTTAATGGTAAAGAGGGAATTATTTGTGATTTGAGTGTAAGCGGAATAGCTACTGGTATACAGACTTTTTTTCATAATGATCAACTAAGAGATTCAATAAGTAATAATAATCTAAGAATAGACTATGGTAATAATAATGAATTAGAAAAACTCTATAGTTTAATTTGATAAAAGAATAAAGGAGGAATTTCTTTGAATATAATGATGTTTGCTCATGGGGGCAGTGATAACAGAGGCTGTGAGGCTATAGTTCGTTCCACCACTAATATAATTAAACAAAAAATTGGAGGAGTAAATGTATATTTAGCTTCTGAAAAACCTGAAACAGATAAACAATTAAATAACTTGGATGCAGTTTATGATGGTTCTAAGAGTGATATAAAAAAATATACATATCCTTGGTTGCTGTCTTCAATAAAGTATAAATGTTTTAAGGATGAATCATATGCTCTAGGTTTTATAGAAAAAAACATAATAAAGCACATTAAAAATATGGATGTCTATTTATCGATAGGTGGAGATAATTATTGTTACGGTGAACAACCTGGATGGTACGAAATAGATAAGAGAGTTAAACAAAAAGGTAAGAAATTGGTTTTATGGGGTTGTTCAATTGGTGAAGAGGATTTATCCAAAAGAAAACTTCAAGATCTTAAGCTGTTTGATTTAATTTTAGCCCGTGAAACACTTACATATAATCTACTGAAAAATAACGGTTTGAAAAATGTAAAATTATGCGCAGATCCTGCTTTTACTCTGGAAAAAGAAGAACTAGTTTTACCTCATGGATGGATTGAGGGTAAAACAATTGGAATTAATTATAGCCCGCTTGTAATGAAGCGAAATAACGATTCTTTTACAGCTGTCAGAAAACTAATTAATTATATTTTAAATACTACAGAATTAACCATTGCTCTAACACCACATGTTATTCAAGAAGGTAATAATGATTTTGAAGTATTAAAAAAATATTATGAAGAGTTTAAATCAACAGGACGTGTAATATTACTACCAGACAACCTAAATGCAAAACAATATAAGGGATATATAGCTAGAATGAGATACTTTATTGGGGCTAGGACACATGCTACTATTGCAGCCTATTCAAATTGTATTCCAACTTTAGTCCTCGGTTATAGCGTAAAGTCTAGAGGTATTTCAAAGGATTTGTTTGGAAAGGAAAAGTTAGTATTAGGGTTACAAGAAATGTCAAGTTTTAAAAAGTTAAAAGAGGCCTTCAATGAGATGGTTAGGGATGAGCAAGAAATTAAAATCCAATTAGAAAAAAATATACCTATTGTACAAAATATGTCTTTTAAAGCTGTTGATTACTTACATGAATTAGTTAGATAGTTAAGGGGCCCTCGTATGAAAAAAAAAGATCTATTATTTGTTATGCCAAGTTTAGAGGTGGGTGGAGGAGAAAGAAGTTTAGTCAATTTATTATCTCAAATAGATTATAATTTATTTAATGTAGATCTATATCTATTCAGTAAAAAAGGAGCTTTTTTAAATCAAATTCCAAAATCAGTAAATATCTTGGAATTATCAGAGGAAAGCAAAACCTTTGCAAAGCCATTAATTAATTCTTTATTAACATTTCTAATAAGTGGAAGGTTTCGATTAGCTTATTCAAGATTTTTGTTCTTTTTAAGAACAAGAATCGAAGAAAACAAATCATATGCTGAACAAGCTACTTGGAAATATAGAAAAAAATCAATAGACAAACTAAAAAAGGAATATGATGCCGCAATAGGTTATCTTGAAAAATCACCAATATATTTCGTGATTGATAGAGTAAAATCTACACGAAAAATTGGATGGATTCATACGAATTATTCGAACTCTGGGATGTTAAGTAGTTTAGATTTTCCTTATTTTAATAGTTTAGATCAGATTGTGACTGTATCAAAGGAATGTAATTTTTCTATAAATCAAGAATTCCCATCTTTAACTACAAAAGTTAAAGTAATTGAAAATATTGTTTCTCCAAAGGTAATAAAATCATTATCAACAGTTGAAAAATCAGATATTAGAAGCGACGGATATAGTACAAAAATTATTACAGTAGCAAGGTTAAGTCATGAAAAAGGTATAGATTTAGCAATACAAGCCTGTAAACTACTAATAGATAAAGGTTATAAAATCAAATGGTTTGTATTAGGTAATGGTAGCGATAGAGAGAAATTAGAAAAATTAATTGAAATGAATAATTTGAAAAACCAATTTATTTTATTGGGAAATAGGGATAATCCATACCCTTATGTACAAGATGCTGACATATATGTTCAACCCTCAAGATACGAGGGGAAATCCATAGCTATTGAGGAAGCAAAAATACTTAATAAACCAATAGTTATAACTAATTTTGATACTGCAAAAGATCAAATAATAAATGGTGAAAATGGATTAATTGTTAATATAACTAAAGAAGATTTATGTTATGGAGTGGAAAAATTAATGATAGACCCCTCATTAAAGAACAAACTTACAAATAACTTATCCTATGAAATTTTAGGAACAGTAAACGAAATAAGGAAATTTTATGAAATGATTGAAGGTGAATAAGAGGATGAAAAAAAAAATTTTAATTGTGATTAATAATTTAAATTGTGGAGGGGCTGAAAAGGCCCTTATTTCTTTATTGGAAACTTTAGACTTTAAATTACTCGACGTAGATTTATTATTGTTTAAACACGAAGGCATATTCTTTAATAAGATTCCAAAAGAGGTAAACTTATTAAAAGAGCCGGATGAATTTAAATATTTTGATATGTCTTTAAAAACAGCTATATTCGAATCAATCATAAAGGGTAGATTTGACATAACCTTATTAAGAATAATTGCGGGGGTTATTTTTAAAACTGAAAAAAATGCTGCCAGATGTGAACAAAGAGTATGGAAATATATATCTAAGTGTATAGAAAAATTAAAAGGAAAATATGATGTAGCTATAGGGTTTCTTGAAAAAAACCCAATTTATTTTTGTGTAGATATAGTGAATGCTGATAAAAAAATAGGCTTTATTCATAATGATTATGATAAGCTAGGCATGGATTCGAATATTGATTTAGAATATTTCGAGCAATTAGATTATTTAGTGACAGTTTCCGAAGAGTGTTTAAAAATATTAAAACAAAGGTTTCCAATGTTTGAAAATAAAATTAGACTAATGCGGAATATAATATCCCCATTTACAATAAATAAAATGTCTTACGAGAAAATTGAAATAGGGCATAAAGACATAACTATATGTTCAGTAGGGAGATTAAATTACCAAAAAGGATTTGATATGGCTATTGAGGCCTGTGATATCTTAGTTAAAAATGGTTATAAAATTAAGTGGTATTTAATTGGTGAAGGGGAAGAAAGAGGAAAATTAGAAAAGTTAATAAATACTAAAAATTTATATAATTCATTTAATTTAATAGGATTAAAAGAAAATCCCTACCCCTACATAAGACATTGTGATATATATGTCCAAACATCCTTATTCGAAGGAAGATGCTTAACTATCACAGAGGCAAAAATACTTAAAAAGCCAATAGTCTCAACAAACTTTAAGGTAATCTATGATCAAATTGAAGATGAACAAAATGGTTTGATTGTTGATCAAAATCCAAGAGCAATATATGAAGGGGTTAAGAGATTAATTGATGATCAAAATTTAAGAAGTAAATTAATCTATAATTTAGAAAATGAAAATTGTGGAACTGAGAGTGAAATTGGGATATTTTATAAATTAATTAGTTAACATATTTAAGGGAGATGTGTAGCTTTTGTTCGATAATTTGAGTGTTCTTATAGTAAGTACTGTGTTGGTAATTGGGCTAATTGATATTGTACCTATATTTAAAGATTGGTTAAGTAGAATCTATATTGGCAGATGGGGAGATTTGTTTATTTGGAATAAATCAATAACTAAATTGGGAGTTAAATGGCTTAACAAAACACCAAAGATTAAAGTTACAGATAACATTAGACTGGTAATTTTGGATATTATTAAAGGGAATTACACTAAAAGTACTATACAAGATTGGCAAGAAGCATCATTAATACTAGGTATATCGGAATATTTGAATAATTATGATGATAATAAAGTAAAAGAAGAATTATTAAAATACCTTAATAGGAAATTCAATAAAAATGGTGGATGGATTAAAGAACCCACTCATATTGATGTTGCAATACTTGCTTATTCTATTATGAAAATTAATTTTATCAATAAGGAAAATTACAAAAACGCATTAGATCATGTTTGGGAAATGATAAAAAATCATATTGGTAATGATGGTACTGTTGAATATAGAAAATCAATGAAAAGTTATAGATATGTAGATACTATTGGTTTTATTTGTCCCTTTTTAATTGCATATGGTAATAGTTTCAAGAAAACTGAATGTATAGAATTAGCTATGAAACAGATTAAGGAGTTTGAAAACTATGGAATTTTAAAAGATCACTATATTCCATTTCATACATATAATGTTCGAAGTAAAATTCCATCCGGACTAGCTGGCTGGGGGAGAGGACTTGGATGGTTTGCCATAGGATTAATAGATAGTTGGAATGAATTACCTGAAGGTAGTAAATATAAAAAGGATTTAGAACATATCATTAAAAAGTTTTCGAAAGCTGTACTGAAATTTCAACAAGAAAGTGGGAATTGGAATTGGTCAGTTTCTATAAATGAATCTAGACCAGATTCTTCAACAACCGCTACATTATGCTGGTTCCTATTAAATGCATCAAAAATTAATGATATTTCTAATGAATGTTTAGAAGGAGTAGATAAGGCATTTAGTTATTTAATGAAAGTGACGAGAAGAGCCGGTGCAGTTGATTTTTCACAAGGTGACACAAAAGGAATAGGTGTTTATTCTATGCTGTTTAATATACTACCATTTACGCAAGGATTTTGTATAAGAAGTCTAAATGAATATGAACGTGTTATTGGCAAAAAAATTACTAGTAAAGTAATTTAATAGAGGGGGAATAATTCTTTGGAACCTTTATTTAGTATTATTGTCCCGGTTTATAATGTTGAAAAGCTTATTACGGCTTGCATCGAATCAGTATTATGCCAATCATTTACAAATTTTGAGTTGATTTTAATTAATGATGGTTCAACGGACAAGAGTGGTAGAATTTGTGAAGTATATGCAAAGAAAGATAAAAGAATTAAAGTAAAACATGTAAAAAATAGTGGTGTTTCAAATGCCCGAAATTTAGGTGTAAAAAATTCAACTGGTAAATGGCTATATTTTTTAGATGGAGATGACACTTTAGAACATAATACGTTAACAAGTCTTTATTTTAATATAAAAAAATATAACAATTTAGATATGCTTTTAGGGAGCTTCAATTATGTCCAAAACGGCGAAATCACTAAAGCGGAAAATAGTGAAGATTATAAAAATGGAATTGAAATTGTAAGAGAATTTTGTTTATGGAATGTAAAGATATGCATGGGTTCCTTTGCCGTTAGCAAAGAACTTGTAAATTCATATAATATTTTTTTTAATGAATCAACAAAGTATGGTGAAGATGTCGAATTTATTTTCTATTGTTTGTTAAATGCAATTAAAGTAAAAGTCGCATCTGATATTTTTTTTAACTATATTATTCATAATAGTTCATCAATTTCAAAGGTTAATTTCGACAGATATGATTGTTACAAAGCTAAATATCGGGTCCTGAAATATTTACAGAATAAATATCCCGACTGTCATGAAATACATTTATTATTTAAGGATTTTCTTCTACCTCAAGCAATAATAGATACAACTTTTTTATTATGTAGTAATGGTGTGAATATTTTTAAAATAAAGAAATTTATTGCTAAAAATAATTATGATGGTGTAATTTATCCAATAATTGATAATAAAAATACCCCTAAGTATATTCGAAAAAGAGTAAAAAAGTTTTTAAAATATCCATTCATGACCTGGGGAGAATGCTTTTTATTACAGAAATACTATAATTTGCGTAGGAATATAGGATTATTAAAAAGGAGGATAGTTAGTTGAAAATAACAGTTTTCACTTCAACTTATAATAGAGGTTATATTATTGAAAAATTATATTCTTCATTAAAAAGACAAACATTTAAGGACTTTGAGTGGTTAGTTATTGATGATGGATCCACAGATAATACCAATCATTTATTTGAAAAATGGGAGAAGGAAAATAACCAATTTTCGATTAGATATTATAAAGTAGAGAATGGTGGAAAACATAGAGCTATAAATAAAGGTACCGAACTAGCCACAGGAGATTTATTTTTCATTGTTGATTCTGATGATTATCTTACCGAAAACGCTTTAGAAAATGTTGTACATTGGGAGAAATCTCTTCCAAGGGATGGGAAATTTTGTGGGGTGTCCGGTAATAAAGGAAAATCTGATGGTGATTTTTGGGGAACATCATTCATCGGTGATTATGTTGATGCAACTTCTCTTGAACGTAAGAAATATAATATTAATGGTGATAAGGCTGAGGTTTTTTATACTAAAATAATAAAAAAGTATAAATTTGAGGAATTTGAAGGAGAGAAATTTATTACTGAATGTACAGTTTGGGATCGCATGGCATACGAAGGGTATATAATAAGATGGTTTAATACCACAATCTATATATGTGATTATCTCAGTGATGGTCTAACTAAATCAGGAGATAAGATTTTTGTTGAGAATCCTAAGGGAACAGCCTTTCTTTTTAAACAACAAATAAAGTTTTATAATTATAATTTAAGGAATAGATTGTCTCATTATAATGCATATTTTAAATTAGTCAAAAGCAAAATTAATTTTGAACAAGCCGCTAGGAACCTAGAAGTTAAAAAAATTACATTATTATTTGCAATTCTTCTAGTAAAATGTAAAAACTTGATATATCGAAGTTAAGATACTCCTCCTGTTTACTTGTTTTAATAATATAAAAAAGTGGAGAAAAATATGAGAGTAAGAAATTCATTAATTAACATATCTTTTGGCTTAGGGAATCAAATCATTATTACCTTACTTAGTTTTATTTCTCGAACGGTTTTTATAAATAGTTTAGGTATTGACTACTTGGGGATAAATGGGTTATTTACTAACATATTAGCAATGCTATCGTTGGCAGAAGCTGGAATTGGTTCGAGTATAGTATATAGTCTATATAAGCCAGTTGCAGAAAATGATAAGCATAAAATAAATATGTTAATGAATTTGCTTAAAAAGGCATATTTTGTAATTGCCTTGATTGTTTTAGTATTAGGACTTTCAATAATGCCCTTTTTAGATTTATTTATTAAGGATACCAGTGTTGAAGATATTTATTTCATTTATGTTATTTTTTTATTAAACACAGTTACACCATATTTATATATACATAAAATATCATTTTTAAATGTATGTCAAAAAAGTTATATAGTTACTGGAATTTATTCTATTTCATCAATAATATCTGTTTCATTAAAAATAGTTATCTTATATTATTCAAAAGATTATATACTTTATTTAATTATCGATAGTATCATAACGATCTTAAATACTATAGTTATTTCTATAATTGTAAATAAAAAGTATTCTTTTTTGAAGGAAAAGGTATCAAGTAAATTAGATATCAACACTAGGAATAATATTATAAAGAATATAAAGGCAATTGTGCTACAAAATATTGGTAATTATTTAGTGCTTGGTACAGATAACATTATTATCTCCTCATTTGTGAGTGTTACAGCTGTTGGATTATATTCAAATTATAATATGTTAATAGAAATATGTAGAACATTCATTAACCAAGTTTTTAATAATATGTATCATAGTATAGGAAACTTAGTTGCAATTGAAAGTAAAGAAAAAATTTATAATTTATATAAGGTATATAGATTTCTAAATTTTTGGTTGTATTCATTCTTCACTATTTTTCTAATAATTATTATTGAACCTTTTATATCATTATGGATTGGTTCAAAGTTTATAATGAGTCATGGTGTATTAATAATATTAATGCTTTGCTTTTATGAACGCGGTATGAGGAATTCCATCACAGCAGTAAAATCAACTTCAGGAATTTTCCATGAGGATAGGTATGTTCCTTTATATCAAGCTGTTATTAATCTTGTTTTTTCTTTAATATTAGTTAAATACATTGGGATTTCAGGTGTTTTTCTCGGAACACTTATAAGTGCTTTATTGGTTCCTTTTTGGACTACACCTTATTTTGTATATAAATATGTATTTAATAAGCCATTACTAACATATTTCAAAAGATATTTTTACTATATAATTATAGGGGTATGTGTATTTTTCATAACAAAATTCATATGTGATTTTATTCCACATAAAAATATATTTAATTTAATTTTAGTTGGGTTAGTTTGTTTAATTATACCAAATGTACTGTATATAGTTATTTTTTATAAAACATCTGAATTTAAATATTTATTGTTAATAGTAAAAAATATTATAGGGATGATTAAATTGAAAGTTAAAGCAAATAAAACAATAAGAAACGTGGGTTAATAGGTAATTATATATTTCGAAATATATAAGGTGAAAAAATGACTAAGTGTGCTTGCATTTAGTCATTTTTATTGGAAATGAAGATATAAAATTATTTCGCAGGAAAGTCTGATTGAGCAATTCTATAAATGAATTGAATGAGAATAAGTGCAATATTAGGATTTGATATTATTTAAGAACGATAAGAGGGGAAGGAATTAATTGCTAAATTCATTAACTTCTTTTAGATTTTTAGCTGCTTTAATGGTATTTCTATTTCACACAGGAGTATTTGTTCACTTGCAACTAGGTTCAGCGGGAGTATCTTTTTTCTTTGTATTATCAGGGTTTATACTTACTTACAGTTATCAATCAAAGTTTGATGAATTGACAATGGCTAAGATTTCAAATTTTTACAAAGCTCGATTCGCAAAAATTTACCCTGTTCATTTTCTTACTTTTTTTATTTCAGTACCTTTCGTGGTTGCAACTTTTCATCCTCAAGGTATGTATTTGTAAGTGCTAGACTAAATTGAACAGTTTACGACAATTAAATTTGAACACTTATTTACTAAGATTGTTCTCCACCTTATGATAGATTTTTATACTTCTATGATTAGGCGGAGGAATTGAAAAGGTGGATAAGTGGATTATTTATATCAATTAGGTAAGGATATTAATAGGAAGCGAATGCTTAAAACTTACATATATAATTTAGTTTCAAAAGTATTTTAAGAAAAGCCTATTGGGGTAAAATCCTATATTACCTTAATAGGTTTAATTTTTATTTTTGAAAATATCTCTTTCTTCAGCCTTTTAGAAATTTCCCCAAACAATCTTATTTTATTTATTAAATTAATTCATTTTTCTTTTTTGAATTGATTTTACATAATTAAATTTCCACATTATTAATTTAAATGCCCTATCGAATTTTTTTTTATAACATAAACTAATGTATTAAAAGTAAGAGGTGATATTAGTTTATGGCTATAAAGGCTAATCTTGGAGATCTTGATGATGTGAATTTTAATTCTAAACAACCCTCTAATAGTGATGTCTTAACATTTGATAGCAACTTATCAAAATGGGTTCCTAAAAAAGCTATGACTCCAGTAATAAATTCTTCCAATTCATATGTTATTGAAATAAACAGATGGAATATAAAAAATGATGGTACTAATGCTCTAGAAACTACGAGTGGAATAAATAATGCCTTGACTTGGGCTGCTTCCCAAGGGTTCAATCATATTATTTTACCTAGCGGAAATTATAAGCTAAAGATTGATCCTGAGTCATTCTCATGTATTTCAATTCATAGTGGGATGCATTTTGAGATGTTGGATGGTTGTATATTGGAATTAGAAACAAATTCATCACCATGGTATCGTGTATTTGATCTAAAGGGAGTAAAGGATGTAAAGATAAGTGGGGGAAAGATAAATGGTGATAAAAAGACACACTTATACGAATTAGGAGTAAAGTTTGTAAGAGGAGGGATAAATAGTGATGGTTCTTTAAATAATAACCCCAACTTCATAAGAAGTGAGGTTGTGGATAGATTATTGAATCCAGGTCTTTTAAAAGCCTTCCGTTTATGGAATATACCAGGGGTGGCTTCAACTAAGTATAGTTTTTATCAATATAAGGATAATGTATCAAGTAGTACGCTCGTGGGTTTTAGGGCAAATGGAGAATTTGCACCTTCTTCTCCAACCGGTAGAGGTTGGTTTGCTCCAATAAATGATTGTAACAAAATGATCTTTGTTATAGATATTACCAATTCTCCATTAACTGATACACAAATCTCGCAAATCAGAGCAAAAGTAGATGCTCAAAGTTACACGCATGAATGGGGGCAAGGAATTGAAATATCTGGGTCAAACAGTATTGAGATTGAAGGGGTAGAAATATGTGATTTCACTGGTGATGCTATTTCTACAAGTTGGTTAGAGTATAGAATTAATTCCACGGATTATAAACAAGAAGAAATGGGATCACATATATACATCCATAGATGTAATTTACACCATTGTAGGAGACAAGGAATTTCTTTAACAAGCTCAAATGATGTCTTTATTTTTAATAATAGTATACATCATATTGGAAAGTCAGATGATGGTGTTACAGTTGACGGAACTCCACCAATGTTCGGTATCGATATTGAATCTATGTGGTCTGAAACTAATATACCAACTTGGCGACCAGAGCTAAACCAAACTGGATTAGAACTAAATACTAGAATATATATTTATAATAACTATATTTATAATAATGCAAGAGGACATTTTGTAAATTCAGATGGTATTAATGTAGTTTTGGAGAGTAATACATTCGAAGGTTCAAATGTAGGAGGAGTTAGTTCTTATTCAAATAACTGGTATGTCAAATATTTGAATAACACTTTTATAGGGTGTGAACTTTGGGTTGAAGGAAATAATTATGTTAATGGTGCTGTATGTAATAATTCAAATATAAGGTTATTTGATGTGAAAGGTGCAGTAATAAAAAATTGTCAAATAAAAAATGGGAAATTTTATGGCGCTAGTGTATACGGATATCTTGGAAAACCAATTGTAAATGTATCTAATAACACTTTTACCTTTAGTTTTCCTCACGGTATGGGAAACGGTGCAAGAGTATGTTTTGAACAATGGATTGGTAAGGTTCCAGGGGGAATTAGTGTAGATAAGTATTATTATACTGTTAATGTAACATCGACGTCATTTCAAGTTTCAGAAACTTTAAATGGACAACCAGTCATAATATCTGATTCTGGACAACCTGGTTTTAATATCAGTAGGTATGACTATGGAAGATGCTATATATCTGAAATTTTATTGGAGAGAGAGTGGGGAGATAATACAACAAGTGGTATAGATATTATTCTGACAGGCGGTGTTGTAAATAACGTTATAGTTAAAAATTATGGAGTTTCAATTAGAGTACCAGATAATTACGCAGGTAGGCCAAACACTATCCAAGGTTTAACTGTAATAGAAGGGACGGTAGGTTTGGATTGCTGTCAATTGAGTAATGGAAATTTTATTAGAGCAAAAACTTCTAAAATTGGCGGAGATATAAACCTTGGAGTAAATGATGTTAAATATAATAGAAAAATTGTTTTAGATAATTGCTTATTCCAAAACGTTGGTATAAATTTTGATGGAAACGTTTTAAATACACGTAGCACATTTATAACCTCCTTTATAAGAAAAGTAGATAATGATAATGTTTCTGTTATTTCAAATTCATATTTTGATAATTCCACAATTGGTTTACATTGGTTGACTAAGCCGAAAGCAATGACAATAGTAAAATGTGTTTTTAATAATGTAGCATTCGATACCAATGTAAATACGAAAATGATAGATAATGTTGATCTTAATTCAGTATAGTAGGTTTAACGATTTTAGGTTTCAAAATTGTAAGGAAGTTTAACTATAGACAGTGGCGGATTTCAAATGATTAATGCAATTGAACATTCAAAATCTGCCTCTTCTCTTTAGTTAGTTGGTTTTATATGATTTAGTCTCAATTTTGATTGTAACCAAATAAAATAACTCTTAATTCTTATAATATATTGAGAGATAAATATATGGGATTGATAGAACTGATAATGAATAATATAGTTTTTTAAATATATATATGTAAGCGTCAGGTACCTTTGAACAATTTAGCTTATTAATTTTGAACACTTTCGCTAAAAATATTTCGCGATGTTTCATTCTATAACTTGAATTATTATAGTGAACAATTTCTGTTCCATATATGAGACATTCCAAGATTGTTGTTGCCACACCTACGTCACCCAAAAGCTCGGTCCATTCTTTTGGGTGACGGTTGGAAGTTAATATAATCGATGAGTTATCATTTGGAAAAATAAATTGGCGTCCCTTGGATCCATCGCTGCGTACATTAATTCATCATTAATTTCTAACTGTGGTTCTTCTATTCTTTTAACCCCTGTTTGGGGCTTCCTTGTTATGTCCATGGTGTTAAATGTATCGAGTTGGATATATTTTCCCAACTGGAATATTCATTTTTATGAATTGGTTTTTTATATAATAATCAACCATTATTAGCACCACCCGGATACTACACTATATACGTAGAATGTTCCCTCTATTCTTTAAAAACAAGAAAGAAAGTAATTATTAACGATTTAGTACATCATGGATTTATTGAAAAAAGGAGGGAACTGTTACTGCAACAGCAATTATTTCAGCTAAGCTTTTAAAAATAAAGATAAGCATTTTTCAATTGCTTTTTAATTATTAGTTACTCTCTTCAGAATACCAACTACCATTTAAGTAAGTAATGAATCTTATTCAGTGAAACCTGATAGCACTAAAAATTTTTGGTAAGAGAATAAATTTTGTCGAATTGTTGTTCTTTTAGTAGAACAAATGTTAACAAAATTCTAGCTAACTTTCCAATTAGCTTCATAAATCTTATGAGGCTGCATAATCTCTAAATCCATGGGGGACGGAAATAAACGGATGGTTGCGATTGCCCCCTTAGCCTTAATATCTTTAAACACCTGTCGGAGTTCAGGAAAAACAATATCTACCCAACGATTTAATTGATTGATAGAACTAACAAGGCGTTTAACTTCTACATCACGGTTAGACTAATAACCCTTAATTTTTCGAATAGTTCTGATGTGTACCTAACCTCTTGTGACTGCTAAACTAGAGTAGACAGTTTTTGCTAGATAAGATGAAACACTTATTTACCCAAATGTACCAGTAAAATATAAGCCCTTTCCATTGTAAGATTTCTATGAGTTATTCATACATCAATGGAGGGTACAGAAAAGGTGGATAAGTGGGAAATGTATATGGAAATACAACAGTTAATAAAGAAAGGATTTAGTAAATCAAAAGTCGCAGAAAAGCTAGGGATTTCAAGATCAACAGTATACAGAAACCTTAAAAGATCTCCCTCAGATATGGCTGAGTGGGTAGACTCCTTACAAACAAGAAGGAAGAAGTTAGACACACATAAGGAACTAGTCTTATCCTGGTTGCGGGAACATCCTGATATGTCAGCTGCACAAGTGCAAGATTGGCAGCAGGAAAGGAATCCAACACTAGAGATAGGTGAAAGCACTGTGAGGGCGTATGTCAGAGATCTACGTAATGACTATAAGATTGAGAAAGAGACATCTCCGAGAGAATATGAAGCCATCCCCGACTCACCTATGGGAGAACAAATTCAAGTGGATTTTGGATTCACTAAACAAAGGAACATAAAAAATAAGGAAGTCAAGCTTAGCTTTATTGCATTTGTGCTATCTAATTCTAGATATAAATATAAGGAATGGTTAGAGAGACCTTTTACTACGGAAGATGTCATAAGAGCACATGAGAATGCGTTTAAATGGTTTGAGGGAATTCCTAGAGAATTAGTTTATGACCAAGATAGTTTAATAGTAGTAAGTGAAAATGGTGGAGATTTAATTCTAACAAAGGAGTTTCAGCAGTATAAAGATACCAGGAGGCTAAACCTTCGGGTTTGTCGTAAAGCTGACCCGGAAAGTAAGGGTAGGATTGAGAATGTGGTAGGTTTTATCAAGCACAATTTCGCTAAACATAGAATATTCCACAATATTGATTCTTGGAATGAACAAGGATGGCAATGGTTAAATCCGACAGGTAACTATAAAGTACACAATACAACAAAAAAAAGACCAGTCGAAGTGTTCTCCTGGAAAAGCAACACTTAAGACCAGTCATTCAAAAAATAAATATCATAAACAAATATGAGAATAGTATATCAAGAAGTGTCCATAAGGACAATACCATACGGTATTTGTCTAATCGGTATTCTCTTCCACTCGGTACGTTTAGTAAATATGAAACATTAGGTGTAAAGGAATCTGAGGATCAATACCTATTAATCTATATACCTGAAACGGAGAATTAATTGCAAAGCATAAAATACCTGATGGGAAAGGCCAGTTGATAAAAGATAGAAATCACACTCGTGATCGAACAAAAGGAATCGATGCATTTCTTAATACGGTTGCGAAACAATTTAAAGACAAGGAAGCTGCATATAAATACCTAACGACTATTCGGGAAAAGTATCCTCGATATATTCGAGATCAGCTACAAATTATATTAAGAGAGACCAAACAAAATAATGAAGATTTACTATCAGCAGCACTGTATGAAAGTGTCAGAAGAAAGTTATTTAGTGCAACAGACTTCGGCGACATCGTTCAATACATTAAACGGCAACGCCAAGCACATGATACAGTGACCAACAACGCTGAGAATGTCTCACCAATAAATAGTTTGTCCAGTTGGATTATGGAGACAGAGGCTCCAAAAAGAGAAGTGGATGCCTACACAGTCCTAATGGAGGGTGATTCACAATGAGTCAACTCCAGCAGTTACAAGAACTGATGAGAACCCTTCGTTTATCTGAAACCGCAAATGATTTACCTGAACTAATCAGAGAGGCTGAGAAAAAGGATTTATCCTTTACTCAGTTTCTCTTTGAAATGGCAACATATGAGCAGAGTCGAAGAGATGAAAAACAACTAGAGAAGCGATTTAAATGGGCTACATTCCCCTTCCATAGCACAGTTGATGGCTACGATTTGAAAGAACAAAAATCATTAAGTAGTAAGAAGCTAAATCAGTTAAGGGACTTAACGTGGCTTGAACAACTATATAACATTATCTTTCTTGGACCGCCAGGTGTGGGTAAAACCCATCTTTCGATCGGGTTAGGAATAGAAGCTTTAAATCAGGGCTATAAAGTGATTTTTACGACTATGGGAGATTTAATTCATACATTAAAGACAGAAGAAATCACGAGAAAATCGAAAACCAGAATGAAACGAATTCGAGAAGCAGACTTAGTAATTATAGATGATCTTATGTTTATGGCTATGGATAAGCAAGAAGCTAATATGTTCTTTCATCTAATAAATAACCTTTATAATCAAACATCCATAATTTTAACTTCAAATAAAGGTCCAAAAGAATGGGGTGAGCTATTAGGGGATCAAGCAATTACTACAGCCATACTGGATCGAATCTTGCATCGAGTAGAAATTATTCATTTAAATGAAGATAGTTGGCGAATGAAACATCGAAAAACAATATTTGGCGATCAAGTGTTTCAAATTAATTAGCAGAAATTGTGTCATTCTGCTTGACGGTCACACCTCTGAGTAGTAACCGTTCTTCACCATATCAGCTATAACTAAAGCATCCTTTTTATCGCTTTTTGACTGGGTATTATCCCTGTTTCTTTATTCCTTTTTATTAAATGAGGATTTACTGTTACAACCTCAATATCTTGTTTAGAAAGCCATTTTGAAAGATATATGTATATTGCCATAAAAAAGTGACATTCGGGACAGAATCGAGTGACACATTAGCCTTTTAGAGAGCCAGGTTAGCATTCCTGAAGAACATTATTTTTCGACTTTGAAAAAAATAGGGCTCCTCAGTAAGATATGAGTATAGACATTACTCTAACTCACAACTTTAGGAGGAACTCTACTATGAAGTTTAAAATGCAAAACAAATAAAATCATCTGATAGAAAGAATTTCCGTTAACCATCTTGTTGTTGGCGTGGATATAGCTCAACAATTTCACGTGGCCAGAGCCGTGAATTTCCGTGGAATTGTAGTCGGAGATCCACTCACATTCAATAATAATGACGAAGGATTTGCTAGTTTACTAAAATGGATTAAAAATCTTCAAAGATTAAACAACCTAGAAGAAGCTATAGTTGAAATTCTAAGCTGATTAATAAGACTCCTATACAATATTTCAACCGTTGTAATGATCGATTCCTTTCTTTCCAAGCTGCTCATCTGAAAAGTGATGGACAATAATATTCCCCAAGACCAATACGATAACAAAATTAAGTAATCCTAATTGGGAAATTCCTTCGTTGTCCGATAACCTTCGCGACGATTAGTAAATTTTTTATCCATTATATTGTTCTTCCTTATTTTTACACAATATGCTGTCACTATATTGATTATTGTGTGAAATTTGAAATGTATTCTTTCCTAAGTCGAAGTTCAACAGATTTTGTCGAATTGAAGTTCTTTAAATGGAACGATTTTTAAATTATAATATTCAGTTAAGAGAGATAAAATTTGGGTGATCTCTAAAATTTTTTTAATTATTATGTTCTTTATAATGAACAATTTAAGGAGTGGTTTTGTTTATGTCTATATTAGTTACAGGCGGCGCAGGATATATTGGATCTCATACTTGTATAGAATTGTTGAATGCGGGACATGAAATTGTTGTATTAGACAATTTCTTAAATAGTAAACCTGAATCATTAAAACGGATATCTGAAATAACGGGAAAGAATTTTAAATTCTACAATGTGGATCTACTTGATTACTCTGCAATAGAGTCTGTGTTTCTTGAAAATGATATTTTGGCCGTGATTCATTTTGCTGGATTAAAAGCAGTTGGAGAATCAGTATCTATGCCATTACAGTATTATAACAACAATATAGTAGGAACATTAAATTTATGTCGAGTTATGGAGAAATATGGGGTTTATAACTTAGTATTTAGTTCTTCGGCAACTGTATACGGATTTCAAGAGCAGGTACCTCTAAGTGAAGATTTACCACTTCAAGCAACAAACCCTTATGGGCGCACAAAACTAATGATTGAGGAAATTTTACAAGATCTCTATGCTTCCAACCAAAACTGGAGTATAGCCCTGTTGCGTTACTTTAATCCAGTTGGTGCACACAGTAGTGGGCAAATGGGAGAAGATCCTAATGGTATTCCTAACAATCTCGTTCCTTATATTACTCAAGTAGCTGTTGGGAAATTACCTGAACTAAAAGTATTTGGTGGTGACTATCAAACACATGATGGTACCGGAGTTAGAGATTATATTCATGTGGTAGATCTTGCAGATGGTCATTTAAAAGCTCTGGTAAAGGTTATGGGAAATTCAGGAATTACGGCATATAATCTAGGAACAGGTACAGGATACAGTGTATTGGATATGATTCATGCCTTTGAACAAGTAATTGGGCGTCCAATACCATATAGAATAGTAAACCGAAGACCTGGAGATGTTTCTATTAGTTTTGCTGATGTTTCCAAGGCAAATGAAGAACTAAATTGGATTGCCAATAAAGGTCTTAATGAGATGTGTAGAGATTCATGGCGATGGCAAGTCAATTATCCAAATGGATTTGAGAAAGATTACGAAGATAAGCAAATAAATGTTTTTAATCAATTATAAAATTATAATTATAATTTTGATCAGTAGTTAAATAATGGAATGTAACTTTGGTATTTATGGTGTAGTTCTTGATACATTTTATGTAAGAAAAAGTTAATGGAATATGACTTTTTTGTTGAATTTGTTCTTTTAATAGAACGTTTATTAGATTATAATTTTATGTATAACCTTTTGAATTTAATAAATTTAAATCGAAAATTTTTTTGAATTATTCGTTCCTTATAGTGAACAAGATTGTATGGTTAAGGAGGTGAAATAATGATTATAGAAAAAGTCTATTCTAGACCAACTGTCTTAAGCCATCAACCTATACGTTTTGAAACAGCACAGAGCTGGAATCCTGGTAAAGGAAAACACGTCCATCCTGGTAAAGGGAATGGTGGAATTAATTTCCCACCAGGTAACCCTAATGATATTCCTTGTGGAGCAGGAACACCTGGCAATGGCAATGGTAATGGCAATGGCAATGGTAATGGTAATATCGGGGTAGGTCAATGTAATCCAAATGTTAACCCTTAATATCAGTGGAGAAGGGAAGACCATGGGAATATTTATTCCTTGACTTCCCTTTCCAAAAACTATCGATTTTTCCTTATAGGAGGCCAATGATGAACAAATTAATAACAAAAATTGGCGACCATTTTATACATATAATCTGTGAATCTAAAGATTTAAATAATATGTTTGAAAAAAATTTTCACTCTGACATATATGCTGAAAATGAGCTACCTGATCTGATCATCAAAATTGAAGAAGGCTATGGTGTTCCCTTTCAAGATTACGAAGTAGAGATTATCAAGAATGAAAGCCAAATCCAGTACCGTCGAGCCGATTACTTAATTGAGGTTAATACTGAGTTTAAGTCTGCGACTATTTCTGTTTATAATGATTTCGCCTTAAAACACGCATTAACAAATTTATATAGCGCCTTCATCGTTTATCATAATTGGGGACTGTTGATCCACTCCTCCTGTGCAATAGAAAATGGTAAAGCCCATATCTTTGCTGGTCAATCGGGGGCAGGTAAATCAACAGCAGCCAAACTGTCGTATCCAAGACCTCTTCTTTCGGATGAGGCTACCCTTGTCAAAATTACCTCAAATAAAGTTACGGTGTTTAATTCACCATTCCGAAGTGAACTGCAAGCAGATCATTTTGAGGGGAATGTAGAATTAGCTAGTGTTCAATTACTTTACCAAGCACTACAAAATCAGAGAATCAGGTCTACTAAATCGGAGGCATTGCTGCATTTAATGGATAAAGTTTTCTTTTGGCCCCATAGTGATGAAGAGACGAAAACTATAATGAGGTTAATGACCGATTTAGTAAAGAACGTACCAGTTTATGAACTTCATTTTCAAAAAAATAATACATTTTGGGAGTTAATATCATGATGACTCAATATATTCAAAAAGGAAATTATGAAGCTACCGAACTTGATGGCGAATGGATTATCTTGAATACTGACCAATATACCATTACCAAATTAAATGATGAGGGTGGACATTGCTGGTCATTGCTTACTGAGGTTCAAACAGTTGATTCCCTAACGCAATCTTTGTTAGCTAAGTTCGCAACAATAGAGAATGAGCTGCAAGTAAAAAAGGACATGGAAGAATTCCTGGCCAATCTCGTTCAGTGCGGGCTGATTGAACATGTTGATTGACAATCATACCTTTGCACTTCTTAAACGTACAATCAAAAAGGACGGCTTGTTGGAGCTGCCGGCATTTGGGAATAGCATGTATCCATTTATACAACAAGGTAATCTCTGTAGGTTTATCCCATGTCCATCTTCTCAATTAAAGAAGGGCGATGTGATTCTGTATTATTCGCAAACTGGTCAATTAATCGCCCACCGATTTGTGAACGTAACAAAATTAGATAACCAACTGTTTTTCTTATTTAAAGGTGATACAAACCTTGGTTACGATCAATTTATAAGAGAAGAGTTTATTATTGGTAAACTAGCAAGTGTGCAAAAAAAAAGACTGACAATAATCCCGCAACATTTTCTTGCTCGCAGTTGGGGAAAAATGATTCTTACATTTCCTTTTCTATCAGGCATGCTTAGAAAATATTTAAATAAAAAACTCAAATTACAATTCTAATAAAATCTGGAGTGTCCATATGATGAAGGAACGGATAGATTCTTTAATTAAACAATATTTTACCATGAAAGATATGCGCAGGGCTTTTTCCTTTGTTTTGCCCTTTATCATGAAACGTTGGAAGGCCTATCTTGTTATTCTTCTATTATTAGGGTTGGATATTTACTTAACGATCGCTTTTGCAAGGTACTATGGTCAGATTACTGATGCAGCTATTCATGGTGGGTATCAACAGATTTTATCCTTCATACCCTATGGCGGATTACTTATTATATTGAGTATTGTCTCAAGTGTTTGTTATACTTACGCTAATTTGTTTGCGACGAATGGGGTGAAAATGGATATTAAGAACCATTTTTTTCACCATGTCCTAAGACTGCCTGCTTCAGAAACATCCAATATTCGCTCCGGTGAATTAATGTCCCATTTTTCTAATGATATCCATGGTGTTGATGGAGTGATTGGCAGTAATCTTATCAGTCTAGTTAGGCTGCCAATAATTTATATTGTCGTATTTGTTTATTTGGTAAATATTAATTTGACACTGTGTTTAGTAAGTCTTATCATCGCCCCAATCACGGCATTATCTGGTGTTGTATTCGGCTTGTTACTTCGGAAAAATGGTAGATTGATCCACCGGTTGGTAGGAAATATTAATAGCCTCCTAAATGAGACTTTTCATGGCTTTACCGTTATTCGTTCCTTTACACTTGAGAAACTGCAGTATAAAAAGTACGTCAGACAAAATAAGGAATTATTTCAATTAGAGCTTGAAAATGGCAAACTTCAAAGCTGGTATAATTCGGGCGGTCAAATTTTAAGTTCGATTACTTTTATGATTAACCTGTCTGTCGGAGCCCTTTTTGTCTCCGAAGGAATGCTTTCCGTTGGAGCATTGTTAACATTTCTAAACTTAGTTGGGCACTTATTTTATCCAATCACGGGAATGGCTAGTTTATGGGCAGGCTTTCAACGGTCTGTTGCCGCACTTGAAAGGGTGTTAAATGTTCTTGAAACATCAGCTGATCTACAAGATTTACCTTCGTTTGAGCCCACCATGAACCAAGTCGATTCGATTCGGTTTCATAACGTGAGCTTTGGTTATATGGAAAATAAAAATGTGTTGGAACAATTTCATTTAGAGATCCCTGCTGGGAAAGTGGTGGCGTTAGTTGGTCCGAGTGGAGCGGGAAAGAGTACCCTGTTTAATCTATTACAGGGGTTTTATAAGCCGCAAGCAGGCAAAATTCAGATTGCTGGTAAATCCATAAAAGAGTTTTCCGCTTCAGAGTTAAGAAGTTCGATTGCCCACGTCCCACAAGAAACTTTCTTATTTGCTGGAACCGTTCGAGATAACCTTTTGATTGCCCGTCCCAATGTAACGGAGAAAGAAATGGTAGAAGCTACAATCAATGCTGAGATTCATGACTTCATTCTCTCCCTTCCTAACGGATACGAAACCCATATTGGTGAAAACGGGGTTAAATTATCTGGTGGCCAAAAACAAAGAATCGCTATTGCCCGAGCTATTTTAAAAGATTCGCCGATTTTATTACTAGATGAAGCAACTTCAGCTTTAGATGGTGAAACAGAATATTACGTCAAAGAAGCACTAGATGAATTGATGAAAGGCAGAACGACAATTATTATCGCCCATCGCTTGTCGACAATCCAAAACGCTGATGTAATCATGGTGATGAATAAGGGAAAAATCGTTCAACAGGGAACACATGAGGAGTTAATGGGACAAAAAGGTTTATATCGAAAACTCAATGAAACATCGTATAGTTCTAAAAAAGAAACACCTTTGTCTTTAGTTTCAAACTAATAAATGGGAGATGAGGCCGGTGAGTCTAGAGTTCGTGAGATTTTTATATGATAATAAGAAATCACTGCCTCAGGATGAGGAGCTGTATCATCAAGTTCTTCAGGATATTAAAAATGATGGTATTGCCTCCCAAGTTTATTTTTTATTAAAACAGCAGGGGAGGCTCGAGCAAACGCCTGCGTTTTTTCAATTTCATCTTAAAGAAGAATATAATAAAGGATTGTATCAAAACCTTTTTATTAAAAATCAAACCGATCAATTATTAAGAGCTTTTCAGGAGAAGAAGATAGATGTAATTACTCTTAAAGGAGTTTATTTTGCTGAGAAGTATTTTGGGCATATTGGGGCAAGGGCTACCTCTGATATTGATTTATTAGTCAGAATTCAGGATCTTACTATCGCCATTGAATCTGTTAAATCATTAGGTTTTACGGTTGAAGAAGAGTTCATACCTGGTCATTTTCATTGTAGTTTTAGCAAGAAATTACCTGGTTCGCCCACGCCGCTAGTGGTGGAATTACATTGGGATTTGGTGAAAAGAAGTACCTCGAGGTTTAATATAAATGATCTTTGGGAGCAGTCGGTACCCGTGAGCCAATCCGGGTATATTAAAGAACTTTCCCCACTTCATACCTTTTATATGATTTGCCTTCACGGCTGGCGCCATAATTTAGACTCAATGAAATATTTTATGGATATTATTCAAGTCATTGACAAGGAGAGGAAGGAGATTGATTTTGACCATTTCATACAGCTCGCGGAATCTCACCAAACCTTAAAGCGGAACATCAGGACCTTATCCATCGTTTATCAGCAATTTCCACACTTAGACGAAATCAAGAAGTTCCCATATCAAGTGAATACTCTTTGGGAATACCAATCTGTAAAGGGTTTTAGGCAGTACTGGGATTTCCTCAATTATCAATTTTTTAGCTATGATACAGTCAAACATACATTGATTGAAATCGGAAACTGGCTTTGGCCATCAAAATATGAAGTATCTTCACAAATAGATGAGCAGTCACAAGGGAAGAAAATGTACCTCTTGTTGTATAAGAAGAGACTTACTAGTCTATTAAATGCCGTATTGCCACATTAATAAGCCATCTAACCTAACCAGATGGCTTATGTTTCTTTCATATGCAATTATTTATAAAAGAATACCCTCAAATTGTTTTCCCCATCAATTGTGGCTAACAAAACATTCTTAATCCCTGTTTGATGTGTTTGAATAAGGGTATCAACAAGCCACCCTTCATCCTTGTTTTTTTCTTCTAGTGTATGATGAACAATCTTGCCTTCTCTTATAACGGTCTGTGGGAAATCAAAAGGCTTCGTTGTCATCTGGTAGGTGGATGGCGTAATCGCCTCATACTGCGGATCTAAGAAAATGGAAAGTTTCCCATCTGATTCCCATAATGCTAACGCTACTTTTTTTACATCCTCAATTTTTTCTTTTCTCAACTCTGCTAATAAATAATCAATTGAAATTCTTGCTTTCTTTAACCCTTTATAAAGAATTTCTCCTTCTTTAATAAGAGGAAATGGATCGGGGTCTAGAAACTTTCCTATGCGGGTTAATTTTAAACTGATAAATAAACCAAAGGTATACAGAACCACCAATACGATGGTTGTAGTCATTGCACCCTTCATTCCAAGGTGCTCATCTGATAATGGATGGGCAATAATATTACCAACAACTAAGGCGATAACGAAATCAAGTAATCTTAATTGAGAAATCGCGCGCTGTCCTATTAGTTTAGCAACAATGAGCATAAAGAAGAATCCAATTACAGCTCTTAAAATCCACTCCATGAAATTAAGAGTTTCCTGAGCTTGCAAAAAATCCATTGAAGGCAAATAGTCACTCCCTTAACAATAATCGTCCTACTTATTATTGTCACGATTAAGCAATTTTAATATAAAAAATACCGATACAATACCGAATGAGTCAATAACTAAATCGTAAAACCGTCCATCTCTACCAAAAAACAATTGCAGGAATTCTGTAAAAAACGCAAAAATAATGGATATGCCAATAGAATATTTGTGACTTCTTATTAGATTGAAGAGAAGAAAATCCATGATCGCAAAACCAACAAAATGTCCTAATTTAATTTTAATAAATTCAGGATGAATCAAAGTTAAATCATTAAAATAAAAAAAAGACAAAAAATCAGGATTTGAAACCCACTTTAATCCAAAAGAATGTAAATATATTAGTCGCTCTATACTCTCAGTCCAGGTATTAATCAACAAAAATAGGCCCCATAAAATAATCAATAGAACTTTTATGAAAAGAAATCGTTTCTGTGTCTTTCTTTTCTTATCGATTCTACAGCTACCTTGTATTGGTTGATGATCCAAAATACTTGCTCCTAACTAACTATTATTTCTTAATCTACATTTTACCATTGTTCCTTTTAAAGAACAAACCGGGATATTCACATTAAAATAATCCAATAATCTACCACTTTCGTATTATAGGTAAATGAAATTTCACTGGGTAAAATTAACTCCTCTCCGTTTACAAAATTCTACAATTTCTTTATAATGAACAATAGAAGTTCTTTTTTAGGAACTAATAATTAGAAAAGAAGGGGAATCATGATATATCCACTAATAAAAGAAAGAAACAAGATTCACATTGTGAAGGATTCCTATCATTGTGCATGCGGTATAGTCTTTAACAAGGAACGGATTATTAATAGGAAGACCCTTAAAAAAATTAAATTTATTGAAATAGGTCAGGTAACATGTGAGAAATGTGTTTTAAAACTTCTAAACTACGATTAATTGGTTTATATAATTTTTGTCGAAATCCTGTCGATTTTTTTGGAAATATTTTCATTTAGTTTCCATCAAGACTATAGTACTATTAGTTTATTCTATAATACTTTAATACTATGAATGACAAAGGCAAACCTTTCGAAAGATTGGGACGCAAAGCTACAGGTCTAAGGTTTTTAACTAGGATGGCTGAGTTACCTAAAATAGTAATCATTTTAGGAGGGTTAATTTTGTCTGCATTAACCGTTGAACAAGATATTGATACAGAATGGTTAGATCTTATTAATGAAGCTAAAAAGATAGGACTCTCTATTGATGAAATTAGGGATTTCCTAAATCGCTCCCTTGGATTAAAGACTATTGAACCGGAATATAATTAATAAGAGGGGTAATTTGGTGTTTAATTTTCGCAATATTCAATTGATTAAAAAAACAGCTTAACAAATTAATGAGCAATTTGTTAAGCTGTTTTTTTAATTTTAATAATTTAAAAACTTCACACAAACCGGATACGGAACCTCGATATCAGCCTGAATCAATGCAAGTTTTCCTGTGTTTTCATCACGCGAAAACAAGACGAGGTTACTGGACTCTTGGTTCGACGCCACAATGAATTTCTCTGTTGGGTCGAACATAAAATCTCTCGGCCAATCCCCTTCAGTGGAGGTGCGATCAACAAAGCTAAGCTCTCCCGTTTCTTGGTCTACACGGAAAACAGCAATACTGTTATGGCCACGATTACCCGCGTAAACAAACTGTCCATCAGATGAAATATGAATGGCGCTTCCTTGATTATTCTCGGTGAAATCTTCAGGAAGCGTAGAAATATATTGTTTCTCTGTAAAACGACCATTTTCCGAATGATAGGATAAAACAATCACTTCCGAACTAAACTCTGTCATGATATATGCAAATTTTTGGTTTGGATGGAAAACTAAATGTCTTGGTCCGCTTCCAGCCTTTAATGGAAGAAAGTGCGCTTTTGAAAGTGTCCCATCACTGTTGACTGCATAAGTAATTAAAGCATCAATACCCAATTCAACCACTGCTAGATAATTCTCATCAGGGGTGATGCCGGCATAATGGGTATGCGGTTTCTCTTGTCTTGGGTCTGGACCAGAACCTTCGTGTTTTATAACCGATGCAGCTGGTTGAATCGTTCCATCTTCCTGGTTAATTAAATAAGATTCTACCGATCCTTTATGATAATTAGCACTGAATGCATAACGGTTGTTACTGTCAACACTCACATGACAAGGCGATGAGCCCTGAAGTAACTGACGATTGAGCTCGGTTAAACCGCCTTCCCTGTTTATGGAATAAGCAACTACGCCTCCATTTTCTCCTTCTTTAGCCACAGAATAGAGGTATCGATTGTCCTTACTGATCGTGACATAAGTTGGATTCTCTAACTGTGCAGCTGCAACTTGAATATCTTCGATTCTTTTCTTATCCGTATTTAGTTTAAACGTATAGATTCCTTCGCTGCCGCCCTTGGTGTATGTTCCAATATAACCGATAAATGTTTGGTTGTTTGTCATTTTTTTGGCTCCTCGAAAAATGTAGTCTGTTTATTTTAGCAGAAATTTTATTTATTACTCAAATATAGAACCTGAATTAACTGAAAATTAATTTGATATGGTATAGTTTGGGTGTTAGTTTTATCAAAAAGCGAATAGAAATGAGGGTACCCCACATGGTTTACCAAGCTGCAGAAAATCGTTATGAATCAATGAAGTATAATCGGAGTGGCCGTTCAGGGTTATTACTACCGGCCGTTTCACTTGGACTTTGGCACAACTTTGGCGGTGTGGATACATATGAAAATGGACAGGCAATGCTGAAAAGAGCGTTTGATTTAGGGATTACCCATTTTGATTTGGCCAACAATTATGGTCCGCCGCCAGGTTCGGCTGAAGAAATGTTTGGTAGAATCTTAAAAACAGACTTTGCTCCATACCGTGATGAAATGATCATATCTTCAAAAGCGGGCTATACGATGTGGCCGGGTCCATACGGGGATTGGGGCTCAAGAAAATACTTGATATCTAGTCTAGATCAAAGTCTAAAACAAATGGGACTTGATTATGTTGATATTTTTTATTCACACCGTCCAGATCCCAATACACCACTTGAGGAAACCATGGGGGCATTAGATTCTATTGTTCGTCAAGGCAAGGCGTTATATGTTGGAATCTCTAACTATAGTGCTGAACAAGCGTCAGAAGCTATCAAAATCTTAAATCAGTTAGGAACACCTTTGTTAATCCATCAGCCAAAGTATTCGATGTTTAACCGCTGGATAGAGGATGGCTTACAGGATGTGCTTCAGGAAAACGGGGTAGGTTCAATCGCTTTTAGTCCGTTAGCGCAAGGTTTATTAACAAATAAATACCTAAAAGGGATTCCAGCCGATTCTCGTGCAGCAAGCTCTACAGGGTTCTTACGTGGGGAGCATGTAACTTCAGAAGTATTGAATCGTGTTCAAAAATTAAACGAAATTGCAACAGAGCGTGGTCAGAGTCTTTCACAAATGGCTCTTGCTTGGGTTTTACGCGGAGAAAAAGTTACTTCTGTCTTAATAGGAGCAAGCAGAGTGAGTCAAATTGAGGAAAACGTTGCTGCATTAAATAACCTTGATTTTTCAGAGGAAGAATTAGCAAGGATAGAGGATATTCTTAATGACTAAGAAGATGGATGGGCTATTGCTCATCCTTTTTTTAGGTGCTAAACTCACTTGCTTAGTTTATCGAATACACAAACTAATGTTAAGATGCTATAATAATTCCAATCGTAAACAATATTTATGAAAGCGGTATTTTTACGATTACTAGAGGCAGTTAAAACTGAAAAGAATAGTAATCTAACTAGGATTATCAATCAATCAGGAGGAAAATCTACATGAAGAATATGTTTATGATTGGAAATGCACACCTTGATCCGGTTTGGCTTTGGCGCTGGCAGGAAGGCTTTCAAGAAGTGAAAGCAACTTTTCGGTCTGCATTAGATCGTTTAAAAGAATATGAGAATTTTATATTCACGTCCAGTTCTGCGGCTTATTATGAATGGATTGAAAAAAACGATTCGAAGATGTTTGAAGAAATCAAGGAAAGAATACAAGAAGGCAGATGGGTTATTTGTGGGGGGTGGTGGATACAGCCCGATTGCAATATTCCAAGTGGCGAATCATTTGTCCGCCAAGGATTGATTGGTCAAAATTATTTTAAAGAAAAGTTCGGCGTGACAGCAAAGGTTGGCTACAATGTTGACAGCTTTGGTCATAATGGTATGCTGCCGCAAATATTAAAGAAATCCGGGATGGATTCCTATGTATTTATGAGACCCGGCCCTGAGGAAAAAGGACTTCCAAGCCGTTTGTTTTTGTGGGAATCTAAGGACGGTTCCCGAGTAAAAGCCTTTCGGATTCCTTTTGAATATTGTACCTTTGACCATCTCGAAAACCATATTATGCATTGTAAGAACGAGCTTAAACATTCGTTTAATCAATTAATGTGTTTTTATGGTGTAGGCAATCATGGGGGGGGACCAACCAAAGAAAACATAGAAATTATTGAAAAATTAAATGGAACGATGGATGATACCAATCTTATCTTTAGTTCACCCAATGACTTTTTCGAACATGTGGAAAGCCTTAAGGACACACTGCCTGTTGTTCATGATGATCTGCTCCACCATGCCGTTGGTTGTTATTCAGTTCATTCGGAAGTGAAGAAGCTAAACCGTTATTCTGAAAATCTCACATTAATGGCAGAAAAATTCTCTTCGATTGCGAATTGGACAACGGGACAAGTCTACCCTCCAGACATAAACCAGGCTTGGAAAGGGATTTTATTTAATCAGTTTCATGATATTTTAGCGGGAACAAGCATTGAATCTGCTTATCATGATGCAAGAGATTTGTATGGGGAGTCTATTAGTATCTCCTCAAGAAATATGAATTACGCTCTACAATCCTTAAGTTGGAATATTAATATTGAAGAAGAAAAAGGAATGAAGCCAATGGTTATCTTCAATCCGCATTCTTGGCCAGTAAGGGTGAATGTTGAAATTGAAGATGGGTTATTTGTTAACTATCTGCTCCCAGAAGAGTTCATTATCGAAGATGTAAACGGGAATGAAATACCATACCAAATCGTTGATCCAATCGCAAAGATTCCAAATCGAAAAAGAGTTGTATTCTTGGCAGAACTGCCTCCATTAGGATATAGCACATATAAACTTCGTGCACTTACGCCAGCTAAAGAGTTTGAAACTGTAAAAGTTAGCGAAAATGAAATGGAAAACGATCGTTTCAGGCTGGTTATTGATCAAGAATCTGGCGGGATTCGCAGCTTATTTGACAAAGTTAAGCAAATTGAGGTATTTAAGAATGACGCAGCTATTCCCGTTGTCTTAAATGACACTTTTGATACATGGGGACATGGGACGTTACGCTTTGATGAAATATCAGGGGTATTCAAGCCGGTAAGAATTAAGAAGCTTGAAGAAGGACCAGTAAGAGGGGTTATCCGGGTAACATCAAAGTTTCAATCTTCAACAATTGTTCAAGATTTTATTATGTATAAGCAATCCAATAAGATAGAAGTCAAAGTGAAAGTAAACTGGCAAGAAAGCTATCAAACTTTAAAAATCAAGTTTCCTGTAAGCTTTAATCAGCGGAATACTACCTATGAAATTCCTTTTGGGCATACTAGTCGTGAGTCGGATGGGAACGAAAAACCGATGCAAAACTGGGTTGATGTAACAGGTACAATTAGTAAACAAAGGGAAGAGATTTACGGTCTAAGTATTCTTAATGATGGAAAATATGGCGTCGATGTCAAAGGGAATACAATTAACTTAACGGTTCTAAGAAGCACAATCTATGCGCACCATGCTCCGTTCATCCCTGATTTGGACGAGGATTACCCGATTATTGATCAAGGGATTCAAACGTTTACTTATCAATTGTTACCACATGAAAACAGCTGGGAAGAGGCTGAAACGGTAAAGCATGCACTAGAATTAAATCAAAAACCACAACTGATTGTTGAAACGTATCATAAGGGTTCACTAGCGCAAGAAGATTCATTTATTTCGATAGATCAACCAAATATTATTCTTTCTGCTTTAAAGAAAGCGGAGAATCATGATGACTTGATTATTCGTTTAGTTGAAACGAATAACGCAGAAACGGTCGCAAAAGTCGAATTGAAAAATTGGGGAAGAGCTATGGAACTGCATTTTGGACCAATGGAAATCAAAACATTATGCATTCCGAAAAATCAGAAAGAGCCTATTTATGAAACCAATCTAATTGAAAATCTCAATCAGGCACTGGTTACCGTATGAAGCGCAGCGAAATAATTCACCGTTTACATGATTGCTGCGTCACAGGAAGTGGAATAATTAATTTTTGAAAAAAATCATTTAGTAATAAGAACATGGATTTATCCATCTATAATAAATTGACTGGGGGAAGCAGTTTGATGGATGCTAGAATAGTTGAAAAGGGCAGAGAAAAGGCAGAAAAAATTTTGTTGCAAAACGGGGGAGAACTTGGTTTACTGGGATCAAGTACTGCTTACCAGCAAGTTTGGGCAAGAGACAGTATGATTTGCGGACTGGGTCTTTTAGCCTGCAGCAGTGAGGAGGGGCCAACGATTCATCGCAGGTCATTGGAGACATTAGGACAGTTTCAAAGTGAACTGGGAAAGATTCCTCATAATGTTGGTTTTCCCAATGTATTAGACCCCGCATTAATTGCACATGGTGGAAAACTTGGTGTTGAAGGTGAAAGTGGACAAGCAGTGGAAGATTCTATCCACGCGGGTTGTGTAGACGGGAATATTTGGTATATTATTGGTCATTATGCGTATTACCAGGAAATGAACGATCAAGAATTTTTACGAAAATGGTGGGGGAATTTAGAAAAGGCACTGCTTTGGCTTCGATATCAAGATTCGAATGAGTGTGGGTTATTAGAGGTTCATGAGGCAATGGACTGGGCTGATTTATTTGCCAACCGCTATAATGTTCTTTTCGATAATGTTTTATATGCAGCGGCCTGGAAGTGTATGGGACATATGGCTGATGCGTTAAACATCCCTTCGAGCTATTATTATGAAAATGCAGCTGATGTTAAGAAAAAAATTAATATTCTTCTGTGGATTACTCCGGATAATCAGGAAAAGATGGACTGGGTAAAAGCTGAGCGAAAAGAATGGATTTATCCAATTAAGCGGGTCGAAACGGAATTGGTAGAAAGACCATTTTATTTACCGTATATGGGGTTCCGCGATTATGCAGACCGATTTGATACACTTGCCAACCTGCTGGCAATCGTCTTTGGAATTGCGGATGAAACACAAGCAAATAAAATATTGGATTATATTCATGGCTGCGGCATCAATGAGCCTTATCCAGTTCAGGCCTTGTATCCAGCCATTCGCGAGGGGGAAAAGGATTGGCGGGATTATTATCGCGTTCGGAATCTTAATTTGCCTCATCATTACCATAATGGAGGTGCATGGCCGTTTATTGGGGGATTCTATGTTACCGCGTTAATTCAGGCCAAAAGGTTTGATGAAGCGAACTATCAATTAGAGAAATTAGCAAGCATGAATAAAGCAGGTAAGAAAAATGAGTGGGAATTTAACGAATGGTTCCATGGCCAATCAGGAAGACCGATGGGATATGCAGGTCAATCATGGTCGGCAGCCATGTATCTGTTTGCAGAGAATGCTGTTAGAAATCAGAAGGTAAATATTTTTAATAGTGAACACCAATGGGTATCCTATTAAATTTTCTTATATATTAAAGGATGATTATGAATGAATACTAAGGGCATAAAAGGTTTTATCTATCGGATTACGGAACTCGTGATGCAATTTGCCTATCTGCAATTGTTGTGGATTTTGTTCACAATAGTCGGGTTAGGGATTTTTGGTATCTTTCCTTCAACAGCAGCCATGTTTTCTGTGGTTAGAAAATGGGTAATGGGAGCTGAGGATGCACCTGTTTTTAAAACATTCTGGCAGACGTATAAAACCGAATTTGTAAAGGTAAATGGACTTGGATTAATTTTCGTTGCGATGGGATGGTTATTATATGTTGACTTCCACTTCTTTACCATGGGAGACTCAGTTGGCAGCTCACTATTGAAAATAGTAACGATCTTTATCTCATATTTTTTTATCACTACTGCCATTTATTTTTTCCCTATTTTTGTTCATTTTCACTATCGTTTTTTTGACTACGTAAAATATAGCTTTTTATATAGTGTTGCTTCTCCACTAAGGACAGCGGGTATTTTTATTATTTCTTGTGTAATCTATTACTTGCTATTGAAAGTACCTTCACTTTTTCTCATCTTTAGCGGAAGTGTTATTAGTTATATTTGGATGTGGTATGTTTACTTGACGATTACTAGAACACAGGCGGCCAAAAAAGGATGAGTTTTTCGAGTTAACTTGCTTTCTATCATAATAAAAAAGAATTGTTTGACAATAATAGTGATAGGCATTAAAATTAACTTAATTAATAAATTCCTTACCCTAAAATGGGAACGTTCCCATTTTAGGGTATCAAGTTACTAGTAACAAGCCTTTTACTAGCCATGATCTAACTATCATATTTTTTTTATGCGTAATGTAAACGGTTTCTGTTTTTATATTATTAGTAATAGTCAGTTAATTTAGTTTCTCAAAGAACAACATTTGGTTTGGTCTTTTATGGGAACGTTCCTACATAATAAAGAGACAAAACGTATAGAAAGGAGGCCAATATAGTGAATCCAACAATTATAGATGTTGCTAAACTAGCTAATACATCGAAGAGTACGGTATCCCGTTATCTAAATGGTCTGCCAATAAAAAAAGAAACAGAAGAAGCGTTAAAAAAAGCGATTAAGGAATTAAACTACCACCGCAATGAAAATGCCAGAAGATTGGTTGTCAATAAGACACAAACCATAGGAATTGTGGTTGATAGTATTGCCAATATGTTTTATTCATCCATTTTTAAGGGGATTGAAGAAGTTGCAAAGGAAAATGGTTTTAATTGTGTGTTCTACAGTATGACCTCCAATAAATACACAGAGTCATATTTTCAAAACTTAGTTTTTGAGGGGCACGTAGATGGGATCATCTTAATTAGTTTTATGAAAAGAGATGTTAAAGATCTTTTGGAAATAGCAAACGCAGGGATTCCTGTTGTTGTTTTTGGTGATACGGCCGGAGTGAAGGATTTGGTTTCGGTGGATGTTGATAATTACTATGGTATTTCAGAGCTTGTGCGTTATCTCCATCGAATTGGCCATCAAAAAATAGCTTATATTTCAGGGCCAAAAGACGCAGCTGCAACGGAGTGCCGCTTAGCCGGATACCTTGAAACGATGGAACACTTAGGATTAACTGTTAATCCAAAGTGGGTGGTTCCAACAGATTGGTCTAATGAGGACGGATATAATGCTATGAATCATTTATTAACGATAGGTGATTTCACAGCTGTTTTAGCTTCAAATGATGAAACGGCCATTGGGGCCTTAAGGGCAGTACAGGAACGAGGCTATAATGTTCCGGCTGATCTATCGATTACAGGATTTGACGATATCACACTGGCAAGCTGGACTTACCCGCCATTAACAACTGTAAAACAGCCGTTCTTGGAAATGGGGAAAAAAGCAGCGTCTGAATTATTTAAGCGCATGGGAAATTCTGAGGAATACATCTCAGAACGCCATTTGTTAAAACCAGAACTGATTATCCGTGATTCATGCAGGAAAATATCAAATCCGGTTATGAGATAAAAGTTACTGAAAAGGCAATCCATCAATATAGTGTGAAACTAGATTAATGGATTGGTACATACGGACAAACATTGGAGCACAAAAAAGTTTAAAGGCTGTGAAAAAATGAGGAAATCATCTATAAACAAATCCAAATATGGTTTTTATTTTGTAGTTCCGTTTTTCGTTTCATTTTTTATTTTTGGCTTAGCACCAATCATTTACTCTCTTTATCTAAGTTTTACGAAGTGGGATGGTTTCTCCGATCCTGTATTCGTTGGATTGGCGAATTATTCACGCTTAATCCATGATACTTTCTTTTATAAGGCGATTGGGAATACGTTAATCATTTGGATACTATCCATTATTCCGCAATTGATTCTAGCCTTAGCCTTAGCAATGATTCTTAATGAGAAATTCATTAAAGGAAAGCATTTCTTTCGAGCGGTTTACTATTTTCCAAATATCATTACACCGGTAACACTCGGAGTGTTGTTTAGTTTAATGTTCGATTGGCAAACAGGGAGTGTAAATAAACTTTTAATGAGTATTGGACTCATCGATGACCCAGTAAACTGGTTTAATAGTCCCTGGCTATCCAGAATTATTGTCGCGGGAGTTATTATGTGGCAGTACTTTGGCTTCAACATGTTAGTTTTTATCGCAGGTCTTCAATCGATACCAGAGGAATTATATGAAGCTGCTGAGGTAGATGGAGCATCGAAATTTACAATCGCTACAAAGATTACCCTGCCATTATTAAAACCGGTCCTGTTATTTACCTTTATCACCTCCATTATCGGTGGTTTGCAATTGTTTGACGCCCCATTAATGTTAGGAAATGGTCCTGATAACTCTACGCTGACAATGGTTATGTACTTATATCAAACAGCGTTCAAAAACTTCGATTATAGTTATGGAGCAGCCATCGCATATGCTATTTTTGTTATCATCTTAATCTTCTCATTGATTTCGATTAAGTTTTCAAAAATGAACAAAGTTGAACAGTAAAATAAGACAAGTAGAAGAAAAACAGGAGCACTTCGGCGAGGAATTGGAAAGGAGATCCCTTTATGATAGCTAACAATGGCATTGCTGATAACGTTACAATTAATGAAGTTAAAACGAAAAAAGAGAGAAACATTAGTAAATATTTAGGCAAATTCGCTGTGTATTTCTTATTGCTGCTAGTCGCATTCACATGTCTGGTACCCTTTTATAGTATGATGGTCACTTCAACCCACGCGAATTCAGATATTGCTAGGAAACTGCTTCTTCTTCCTGGTTCTGAGTTTCTAGAAAACTATCATCGTTTGATTGATACGGTGCCGATTTGGAGAGGTTTTGCTAATACGCTGTTTATAACGATTACTTCAACAGCACTAAATTTATACTTCTCGGCTCTAGCTGGTTATGGATTTTCAAAATTTGATTATAAAGGAAAAAACATTCTGTTTCTTGCTGTACTAGGGACGATGATGATTCCGGGTCAATTAGGAATTATCGGCTTTTTTAAACTTATGGATTCATTCCATATGTTAAATACGTATTGGCCGCTTATCCTTCCATCCATTTCAAACGCATTTGGGATCTTCTTCATGAAACAAATGTGTGATTCAAGTATTCCGACAGAAATTCTCGAATCAGGCAGAATTGATGGGTGTGGTGAAATAAAAATATTCCACCGGTTAGTCCTTCCATTGCTAATGCCGGCTGTAGCAACACTAGGAATCTTTTCTTTTATTGGAAAGTGGAATGATTTCTTAACACCAATGATTATTCTTTTTGATAATGAGCTGCAGACCTTACCTGTAATGATAGCCAGTGTAAAGTCTCAATTTTCAACAGACTTTGGAGCGATGTATGTAGGAATTGTCATTTCAGTTATACCAATCTTAATCTTTTTCTCTATCGTTTCTAAGAAGATTATTAGTGGTGTTACTGCGGGGGCACTAAAAGGATAATGATCTTTAATCTTGTTGGAGGTGTTGTAGAAAAAAGACCTCAGTGCAAGTACATCCTTCAGTGAAAGAGTGGAACTCCTCCACTGAAGAAATGCTTACCTTATCCATCTTTCATAGGTGTAAAAGAATTGACGGTCTTAGCCACCTAATGAAGACGATAAGAAAAATATTAGACCTTCATTATATCAAAAAAAGGAGCTGTAAATCTATATGAAAAAGTGGCTTTCTATCTTATTTGCTTCTGTTCTTGTTCTAGCATTATTTGCTGGCTGTTCGAAAAGTGAGGAGACTGCGTCAGGCAGTATGAATAAAGATAATAATAAAGTGGAAGGTAAATTAACCATTTGGACATTCTTTGGTCAAGTCGAAGATATGGCCAAAGAATTTGAGAAGAAATACCCGGATGCGGATGTTGAAGTAAAAATCTTCCCTGGGGATCAATACCAAACGAAACTATTAAACGTCCTACAATCAGGCAGAGATGTCCCAGATATTTTTGACTTAGAAAGAGGCTATATTGACAAGTTTATCAATTCTAAGTTTGCTGTAAATCTTTCAGACATGGGTGCAGAAGACCTTGTAAAAGATTATGTACCATACGTACAAGCATTAGGAAGAGATTCTAAGGGCGATGTAAAAGCGATATCTGATCACTCTTCACCAGGTGCTTTCTGGTATATCAAAGAAAATGCAAAGAAATACCTCGGAACAGATGATCCAGAAAAAATCAGTCAAATGGTCGATTCCTATGACAAAATTATTGAGTTAGGGAAGAAAGTAAATCAAGACAGTAACGGAAAAGTTCACTTAATATCTCACTTTGGTGATATCTATAACATCGAAGCTTATAATACTAAGCCATGGGTGAAAGATGGAAAATTAACGATTGATTCTGCTTGGAAGAAAAATTATGAATTACAAAAAGAGATTTTTAATAATGATGTAGATGCAAAATTAGAATTCTTCTCTGCAGGCTGGGGTAATGCCATTAATGACGGAAGTGTTGTGTTAACTGCAATGCCAGCATGGGCAAGCTTCATGGTCGATAACAAAAATGATAAGGCAGTAAATAAATATGGTGTTGCAAGAACTCCAAAAGGGTTTTACATGGGTGGAACATACCGATCTATTTATGAAAAATCACCGAACAAAGAGTTAGCTTATAAGTTTATTGAGTTTATTGCCAGCAAAGAATGGCAGCAGCATAATCTAGAAGTTACAGGAAATATGCCTGGATTATTATCAGTATATGAAGACAACTTGGATACTTATAAATCTCCAATGTTTGGCGATCAAAATGTATTAAAACCATATTACGATACGGTTAAAGATATTCCTGACTATAAGTCCGATAAATATGGTGAAGAAGTGTTAAGTAAATGGAGAAAAGTAGCTGGCCAAGGAATAAAAAATAATGAAAATATTGATAGTGTCATTAAGAAATTCAAGAAAGAAGTTAAGAACACATTCCCAGAACTTAAGGTAGATTAATAGTTTGTTGTTAAGCAGAGGATGACTTAAAAATGAAATGGCAGCCCCCTGCCGCACTAAGTTGTTTGAAAAAACGATATGGAGCGGTTTTAAGGAGGGGGGCGTATTCTTTTGAGTCATCCTTTACTTTTGGAAGGAGCAGCACCTGTGAGCAGTATACATGAGGAAATAAATAAAATTCGCATCATCGATGGACATGAACATATTGATCCGATGGAAATTCGAAAGAAAAATAAAGTAGATTTCTTTGGTCTGCTTCATTATTTAGAATCAGACTTGATCACTGCAGGAATGAAACGAGGCTTGTTAAACGTAAATTCACCATTAACTGCAGAAGAGAAAGCGGAACAATTCTTGTTGTATTATCACAAAACGCAAAATACAACCTATGCACGGTTATTAAAAACAGCAGTCCACGATTTATTTGGTATGGATGACTGGTCTGTAAATGGAATATTAGCTTTAAATGAAAAAGTATTAGCAGCTACAAATGATGAAACCTGGTATAGGAAAGTTTTGAATGAAAAATCGGGAATTGATTTAGCTATTACTTTGCCTTTTACGACCAATGTTGATTTTTCCCTTTTTCGACCTGTCATGTTTTTAGATTTTGCCTTTAAACTCCGAACCATTAAGGATGTACAGGTTATTGAAAGACAGACTGGAAAGCACGTTCAGACATTCCAAGAATATCTTCATGCTGTGGATGCCTTATTAAATAAATTTGTGAATGAAGGAATGGTTGCTGTTAAGTTAGGTCATGCCTATTGGAGGACGCTGAAGACGCTAAAGCCAACCTTCCATGAGGCAGAACGATGCTTTAACACCCTGCTTTCTTCTATTATAGATGAACCTATGTCGCAAAAAGAATCGGTCATTTTACAAGATTACTTAATTCATCACGTTATCCAATGCTCCATCAACTATGAATTACCAATTCAAATTCATACAGGGCACCATGAAACCAGTGTTTCGGGCAATGGCAATATTATTACCAACTCGAAGGTAACGGATCTCATTCCGCTATTGGCAGCCTATCCGGAAGCAAATTTTGTGCTATTACATTGCGGGCTTCCATACCATCAGGAATATCTGAGTATTGTAAAAAATTATCCGAATGTGTATGCGGATTTTACCTGGGTGTATGCCATCTCTCCAACGATAGCCAAGCAAATCCTGCACCAAATGATTGAGATGGTTCCGCAAAATAAGATCTTTGGTTTTGGCGGAGATTACAACTTCGTTGAAGGAACATATGCACATCAAAAGCTAGCACGCAAAATTGTGGGCGATGTCTTAGTAGAAAAAGTGCAGGATCAACTTTTAACAGAAAAAGAAGCAGTTGAATTTGCCAGAAGAATTTTTAGAGAGAATTTGATTGAACTTTACAAACTAAAGGTGTGATTTCAGTGGGGACATTTATTAACATACTTGAAAACGGGAAGAAACAAACCGAAATACAGGTCTATACTTCGGAACGGAAAAGCGGAAATGCATACCTTCAATTTGACTCCCTTCTTGATATATATGATGAAGAAAAGACGATTGAAAACATTCAAATCGACCATGTTGAAGAAATTGTTGGGGGCTACCACATTTCGGGTCATGGAGAGTACATCTCTGTTGAATCGGAATGGAAGAATGCTCAATCTGGATGTGGCTTTATTCAAGTGAATCTAAAGGTAACCTATAAAAAAGAAACATCCGGTAATTACGGGTTACAGGTTAATGGCAATTTAGCAGGCAGCGGGAAGCCGACTTGGATGATTCCTGGCGCTTTTTATAAAGAAAATCGCTTCGAGCATAATACCAGGAAATATCCAAGATATGATTACCGGGATGGCAATCATGAGGAGATGGTATCGGATCATTGGTCATTTCGTTCAGACCGTGCCGCACTGCCGGCTGTTTTTGCCTGGAATGATGAAATGTGCGGTGCACTTTGTGTCGATGAAATGAGTGAAGTAGGGTTAACTAGCCTAGGATTCAGAGGAAATGACTCTACTACATCCGTTTGGGTTAATTTTCCATATAAAGAAGAACCAGTCACATTTGTTGGTGAACCGATTCCACAGCCAAAGGACATTTCCTTGTACACATTTAAGCCAGGGGAAACCGTTCATTTACAGTTTAAAATCTATACCGCCTCATCTGATTTACATTCATATGATCCATTCGTCCGTGAAATGTACAGGCAGCACCAACAAGAGTACGCTTTAAATCCTTGGATGGGTCTTGAGGAGGCATCAGAATTAACTGCCCATGGTTTATATCGTTGGCACTATATGCCAGAACATAGTATTTTAGCCGAAACGGCTGCGTTTGACCGTGAGTTTAATAATAATGTAAAAGGAATGGGAGATCGTCCCCATATGCATGTGGGATGGGTCAGCGGTGCGCCATATTCATACGCCCTGCTTACCTATGGCAGAAAGAATGGTCATCAACCATATGTTGATGCTGCCATTGATGTAATGAACAATATTGCTTCGGCGCTTGCTCCGAGTGGAACATTCTGGGCATCATGGGTACTTGGCAAGGGCTGGGGAACTGGCTGGAATCCCAAGAATACCTGGCTGCAGGCAAGAACAATCTCTGAAGCCACATTGTTTTTGGTGCGTGCCTTAGCCTTTGAAAAGGAAGCAGGGGTAAGTCATCCAGATTGGGAAAAAGCAGTCCAATCCAACTTAGACTTCGCTGTAAAGAATCAACGGTCTGATGGAAATTTCGGGTCTTATTACCATTTTGAAACAGGTGAGGTCGAAGAATGGGACGGGGCAGGAGGAATTTTATGGATCGCTTCACTCCTTGAAGGAAGCAACTTCTTTGAAAAAGAAGAGTATCGCCTTGCGGCAGTAAAGGCGGGGCATTATTATGAACATTTCGTACTGGACGAATACATTTACGGGGCACCAGAGGATGTTCATTTAACTCCAACATCTGAAGATGCTTATAATGCAGTGGTTGCCTATGTACTACTCTATGAAAATGACAAAAACGATAAATGGTTAAAGCTTGCCAAACATGCGGCTGATTGGTTAATGACCTTCCGATGGACTTACAACCTTGCCTTTCCAGAGCAAACATTTTTGCATCAATATGATTTTCGTTCACGTGGTGCGGACCAGGCATCACCTTCTAACCAGCATTTACATAATTATGGGCTATTCTGTGTTCCTGAGATGCTTCGTTTATGGAAGTACACAGATGATTCCTATTACTTAGACCGGACAAGGGATCATATTGCATGTTTCCTGCAGTTTATTGCAAGGAAAGATGGCGATTTTAATGCTTACAAAGGAATGGTAACCGAGCGTTTTTATAATACAAATTGTTTTCAGCCAAAGGGAATGATGCTGACATTATCACATTCTTGGTGTGTAGGCCTTGTGTTATATGCCACCCAGGAAGCCTTACCTTTTAACCACTCATTACAACTGTCTTAATCTGAAAATTCCATTAACCATCTTGGCTTCCCATGATGGTTAATTTGTTATTACTATTTAAATGGAGGAAACTTGGTATGAAAAAAAAACTTGCGATTATTCACACGACTCCTGTTACGATTGAGCCTTTGAAAGAGTTAGCCGTCAAGACGATTGGAGATTGCGAGATTATTAATTTGGTGGATGACTCTATCCTGCCGCAGTTAAGCAAAAATGGCGGAAATATACAGGAAATCGCCCAACGCTGGGAAAGTTATGCAAAGATTGCGGAGCAGCAGGGGGCGGATTGTATTTTAAATGCATGCTCTTCGATTGGAGAACTTGTTTCTATTACACAACCAAAAGTATCTACTCCTATTGTTCGGATTGATGATGCGATGGCAGAATTTGCAATTCATTCAGCTGAAAAAATCGGGGTAGCAGCTACATTGGAAACGACACTAAAGCCAACCTTAGAGTTGTTAAAACAAAAAGCAAGTGAAAAAGGGAAAGCAGTTGAAATTGAGCCAATCCTCGTGGCATCTGCCTATCAGAAATTAATGGCCCATGATAAGGAAGGACATGATTTAGATCTAGCAATTGCCTTAAGGGAGCTGGCTAAAAAAGTCGATATCGTGGTATTAGCACAAGCATCGATGGCAAGGGTCGTGTCCAATTTTACAGAGGAAGAGCAAAGTCTCTTTGTAACAAGTCCTGAATTGGGAATGGATGCAGTTAAGCGAACACTTCAAAAATAAAAACGAATAAACCACTACAAATACATAATAGAAGGAATGACGACAAATGAATCAATTAAAACCAGCAAATGTCCTCCCGTTAACGAAAGCACTTGAAATGGCAGAAAAATTTCACTATGCAACAGGATCCTTTTCACCGCGCTATACAGCCATGATTGCACCAGTTCTACTAGCGGGTCAAAAGTCAGCATCCCCGCTGATTGTTCAAATTTCACAAAAAGAATTAGAACGTTACGGAATTACTCCGTTTGAATTTGCAGATGAGTTTTATTTGCAGCTTGAAAAGTTAGCAATTACTGTCCCAGTAGTTTTACATCTTGACCATACAAAAGACATGCAAGTAATTAAAGATGCCATTGCTGCTGGCTTCACATCAGTAATGATTGATGCTTCAGAAAAACCATTTGCGGAAAATGTAAAAATCACAAAGGAAGTCGTCGAATATGCACACGCCAAAGGAGTTTCTGTAGAGGCAGAACTTGGAATGATTGGAACCACTGATTTTATCGAAACCGATCATGATGAAGAATTATATACGGACCCGGTTGAAGCGGCTGAATTTGTTAAGCAGACAGGTGTTGATGCATTAGCTGTATCATGCGGAACTGCACATGGTGTGTATATGGTTCGTGAACCAAAGGTTGATTTCGAACGGTTAAGCGCTATTCGAGAATTAACTCCTGTACATCTCGTGCTTCACGGAGGATCAGGTGTACCTAGTGAAATGATGCAAAAGGCATTTCAATTGCCAAATGGCGGGGTAAGTAAAGTAAATATTGCCACCGATCTCGAACTTTCTTTCTTAAAAGCGATTGGACGTGAAGAAAGATTGACAAATGAAGAGTGTAATCATTTACAAGTTGAGATTTTACAAGTAGGCCAGGCAGCGGTTGGAGAAACCGTTACGGAGAAAATCACACAATTTCTATTAAGTGATAACAAAGCAAGTCAATTCAACCAATAGAACAACGAGAATAAGGGCAGGGGTTGAGGAAATGAAAAATAAGACATTTCATATGATTGGGAACGCTCATTTAGATCCGGTTTGGCTTTGGCAATGGCAAGAAGGGTTTCAAGAAACAAAAGCTACGTTTCGGTCTGCCTTGGATCGAATGAAAGAATACGAGGATTTCATTTTCACTTCTAGTTCAGCTTCGATGTACGAATGGGTAGAAGAAAATGAACCTGAAATGTTTGCTGAAATTAAGGAGCGAATCAAAGAAGGACGCTGGCAAATTGTTGGCGGCTGGTGGATTCAGCCGGATTGTAACATACCAAACGGAGAATCCTTTGTACGACAAGGACTTTATGGTCAGCGCTATTTTCAAGAAAAATTTGGTGTAACAGCCAAGGTTGGCTACAACGTTGATAGTTTTGGTCATCATGGAATGCTGCCCCAAATTTTGAAAAAAAGCGGAATGGACTCTTATGTCTTCATGCGGCCGGCCCCCAATGAAAAAGGGCTGCCAAGTAATCTATTTTGGTGGGAATCAGATGATGGCTCACGCGTGTTGGCCTTTCGAATTATGCATGAATATAATTCATGGGGTAAAGAACTAGATCGGATTGTCAAGCGTTGTAAAGGTGAGTTTAAAGGGAACGTGCAAGACCAGATGATTTTTTACGGCGTTGGAAACCATGGCGGCGGACCAACAAAGGAAAATATTGAAAGCATTTATCGTTTAAATGAGGATCCAGCACTTCCTAATCTAGTATTCTCCACTCCTGAAGAATATTTTGAAAAAGTGAAGGATACAAAGGGTTTGCCAGTTGTTCATGATGACCTGCAGCATCATGCGAGCGGCTGCTATGCAGCCCATTCAGGAGTAAAGCAATACAATCGAAAGGCAGAAAATATGCTGGTAACGGCTGAGAAATATTCAGCTCTTGCATTTTGGTTAACAGGACAAGCTTATCCTGCTGAGTTTAACCGGGCTTGGAAGAATGTATTATTTAATCAATTCCACGATATTTTGGCGGGAACAAGCATTGAGCCAGCGTATGAGGACGCGCGGAATTTATACGGAGAAGCCTTGGCTATTGCTGACCGGGCACTGAATAATGCTATCCAGTCTATTTCATGGAAGATAGACATTGAGCAGGATGAGCGAATGAGGCCCATTGTTGTCTTTAATCCACACGCCTGGAATAGCAAAGTGAATGTCGAAATCGAAATTGGCAGCATTAAACCAACATCAGTGTTAATCGATGACCAAGGCCAGGCAGTTCCGTTTCAAACGGTACAATCTCAAGCGACAGCGGGCGGACGATACCGCTTAAACTTTTTAGCTGATTTACCAGCTATGGGATACCGTGTTTATCGGATTTATTCTGAATTACCTGGGATCGAAACAGATGTGGAACCAATAACAGCAAGTTCACATGCAATGGAAAATGATCGCTTTAAAATGGAGTTTGATCCTGAAACTGGTTGGATTTCTAGTCTATTTGACAAAAAGACGGGGCATGAAGTATTTTCAGGTCCAGCATCAAGGCCGGTAGTGATCAACGATAAAACTGATACATGGAGTCATGACACACTTCATTTTAATGAAAAGATTGGTGACTTCAAGGCTGTAAAAGTATATCTTGCTGAGCATGGGCCGGTTAAATCAGTGATCCGCGTGAAAAGTGAATACAACCGTTCTATCTTAATCCAAGACTTTACAATGTATCATGAAAAGGAACAAATCGATGTAAAAGTAACCGTTGATTGGCGCGAGAAATTTAAGATGCTTAAGCTTGTTTTTCCAATTAATTCGATCTTTAGAAAACAGACTTATGAAATTCCATATGGAACAATTGAACGAGAACATAATGGTGAAGAAGAGCCAGGGCAAAGCTGGGTTGATGTTACTGGTGTTACACCAAACCATGAGGGAGTTTATGGATTAAGTCTCATGAATGACGCAAAATCCAGCTATAGCATTCATAATAAAGAGCTTGCATTAACCGTATTACGAAGCCCGATCTACGCTCATCATGATCCACTCGTACCAGAAGAGGACGGGGAATACTCATTTATTGATCAAGGTATACAACGTTTTGAATACTCATTACTACCTCATGAGGGAAGCTGGGAAGAGGCAGAAACACCGAAAAGGGCAGCGGAGCTAATTTGTAAACCAATCTCAATTATTGAGACTTTCCATAAAGGTTCGTTACCACAAAATGATTCTTATGTGACTGTAACTGCTGATAATGTGCTCGTAAGTGCAATTAAAAAGGCAGAAGACAATGAAGATTTAATCATTCGATTATATGAAACAAATAAACTGCCAACGGAAGCAGAAATCACCTTGCCAAAATTTGATCGGAAGTTCAAGGCTGTCTTTAAGCCTTCTGAAATTAAAACCTTCCGTATTCCCAAGAATATTAATGAACCTGTCAGAGAGACAAATTTGATTGAATGGGATGAATAACAATGGTTATTTTCGATAAAAAACAAGATTTAAAAAGGCAATTAAGAGAAACAGGGAAATATATGATGCAATATGACCTCGCCTGGGGGAATTCAGGGAATATCAGTGCCAAAACCGAGGAAAGTTCGTTTTTAATTACGGCGAGCGGAACGTATTTAGGGGATTTGGATTTAGAGGATTTTGCCGAATGTTCGATTGAAACAGGCCAGGGTATAGGCAGTGGCAGAAAACCTTCTAAGGAAATTCCGATGCATCTCGCTATCTATGAAACTCGTCCAGAGATTGGCGCTGTTTTGCATGCCTCGCCTTTATATAGTACATTGGTTGCTTCTTCAAACATTGAAATTCCTTCGTCATGGTTTGTTGAAGACATGTATTATTTGGAAAAGATTGAGCGGGTGCCTTATGCACACCCTGGTTCAAAGGAACTTGGTGAGCTTGTTCGGGAACAAGCGAAAAAGGCAAACATTCTTCTATTAGAAAATCATGGCGTTCTTGTTTATGATACTTCCTTAAAAGAAGCGAAAATGGCATTGCAAACATTAGAAATGGCATGTCGAATGCTAGTAATCTCGCAAAAAGCTGGTGTACACATTCAAGAACTTTCTGAGGAAAAGGTCCAAAGTTTTCTTGTGGATTCAGGATATAAGCCAAGAAGGAAGTGGGAACATTGATTGGAATCGTTGCGGATGATATTACCGGAGCAAATGATATTGGAATCATGTTTGCAAAGTCAGATTGGGAGACAGTAGTATTTCCTTATCCATTTCGCAATAAAATGGGAACGTTCCCACCAGATGTATTAATCATCGATACGAACTCACGTCTGGATCAAACTGAAGAGGCCTATGAGAAAGTATTTGCAAGTACCAAAAGTCTCCAGACTCTTGGTTGTGAACAATTTTTCAATAAGACCTGTTCTGTTTTTAGAGGAAATATTGGTGCGGAATTTGATGCAATGCTCGATGCGCTTGAAAGCGAATTTGCGGTGATTGTTCTTGGGTTTCCTAAAAACGGCCGAACGACGATACATGGGCAGCACTTTGTTCATGGAAAGAAATTAGCAGATTCTGAGTTTCGTCATGATCCTGTCCATCCGATGCATCGCTCGGATTTGGTTGGAATTTTACAAGCGCAGACAGAAAGAAAAGTGGAACTAGTTGATCATAAGATTGTTGAACAAGGCAGTGAAAAACTGAAACAAAAAATTAATTCAATGCGCTCCCATTGCCAGTACTTAATTATTGATGTCAAGGATCAGTCTTCGTTACAAGTCATTGCTAAAGCAATAAAGAATGAAAAAATTATTTGTGGTGCATCAGGGATTGCAGAAGAATTAGCCCTCGTCATGAACAAAGCTCAAAAAGGCATGGGTTCGATCTCCATCCCCAAATTGGAATCAGGGGTATTGTGTGCGGCCGGCAGCTTGATGCCGCAAACCTTTCATCAAGTAGAAGAAATGAAACAGCGCGGACTTCCTGTTTTTGAAATGAAATCACCGATTCTTTTTTCGGATCAAAAGGATGCCCATTTAGAGGAACTTATTACGAATCTTGTCACGCGGTTAAATGATGGCAAGGATGTTCTTGTTCACTCCTCTAATATTCAAGAGATAGTCCAAGAAACAAAACAACTAGGTACAAGTTTGGGTTATACCAATACTTCCGTTTCAAGAATGGTATCTGAAAGCTTAGCGTTTGTAGTAGATGAGACATTAAAAAGAACAAAAGTTAACCGATTGTTATTAGCAGGAGGAGAAACATCTGCTTCTGTTTGCAGCCGGCTCGGCGTCGAGGGATTGACTGTATGGAGAGAAATTGAACCAGGTCTTCCTTCATGTATTACGTTAGATCCTCCAACGCGGATGCTCGTACTGAAGTCAGGAAGCTTTGGAAGTAAGGATTTCTTTGCTAAGGCAATAAAGCACCTGAAAGAAAATTAAACTAACCATTTAATAGGGGATGTAGCAATGAATGCCAATTTAATGAATGCTAACTTAGAAAAGCTATTTAGAAAGTATCCGGAATTAGTAGAATGCCAAACAAGTATAGAGGAAGCATTCGAAGTGATTAAACAGGCTTATCAGTCAGGAAGAAAGCTGTTATTAGCAGGTAACGGCGGCAGTGCGGCTGATTGTGAGCATGTTGTTGGTGAATTAATGAAGGGCTTTATGTCAAAACGTCCATTATCACAAGAGATGAAAGATAAACTAGCTTCTTTTTCAGGTGGCGATTACTACCTGGGAGAAAATTTACAAGGGGCTCTCCCTGCAATCTCATTGGTAAGTCACTCAGCACTCATGACGGCATTCGCCAATGATGTTGCCCCAGATATGGTTTTTGCCCAACAAGTGTACGGATATGGTAAAGCAGGTGATGTATTTATCGGCTTTAGTACCTCGGGTAACTCCAAAAATATAAATCATGCGGTAAAGGTTGCCAAAGCCCTTGGGTTAGTAACCATTGGATTCACTGGAAAAGGCGGTGGAGAATTGAAAACGTTATGCGATGTAACCATTTCAGTCCCCTTTGATTCCACACCTGATATACAAGAAAGACATCTCCCGATTTACCATACCCTTTGTATTTTATTAGAGGAGGCGTTTTTTGGATGATTCCCGTTTTAGCCGGTTTAGATATTGGCGGTACAAAATGTGCCGTTGTATTAGGAGTGGAAGATGAAAAAGGAATTAAGGTAGTGGCAAAGCAAAGCTTTCCTACTCCGGGGAAACCTGACTCAGCCCTTTTAACAATGATGGATGAGTTAGAAAAGTTATTGCAGGAACAAAATGAAATGGAATTGAAAGCCATAGGAATCAGCTGTGGAGGCCCGCTTGATAGTAAAAAGGGTTTGATATTGTCGCCCCCAAATCTACCAAACTGGGATCGGGTTGATGTGGTTTCACTATTAAAAGAACGTTTTCAAGTTCCCGTTTCTCTCCAAAATGATGCCAATGCCTGTGCATTGGCTGAATGGAAATGGGGAGCAGGAAAAGGCACGAACAACATGATTTTTCTAACGTTCGGTACAGGAATGGGTGCAGGTTTTATTTTGGATGGTCGTTTATATACAGGAACAAATGATTTCGCTGGCGAGGTCGGGCATATTCGTTTAGAGGATGATGGTCCGATTGGATTCGGAAAGGCAGGCTCATTTGAAGGCTTCTGCAGTGGCGGCGGAATCGCCCGCTTGGCACAGATGAAGGCAAAAGAGTGGTTAAATCAGGGAAGAGTGACCTCTGTTTGTTCTAATCAAGATGAAATTGCAGCAATTACAGCAAAAACAGTTGGTGAAGCGGCTCAAGCAGGCGATCTGTTTGCCACTGAGATCTACCGCATTGTTGGGCAAAAATTAGGTCGAGGACTGGCTTTATTAGTGGATATGCTAAATCCAGAAAGAATTATCATTGGAAGCATTTATTTGCGCCAGGAAGCATTGCTGAAGCCAATTGTCATGGAAGAACTTCGAAAGGAAGCACTTTCTTATTCTCTCGATGTTTGTACTGTGGTTCCTTCTGGCTTAGGAGAAAGTGTAGGTGACCTGGCAGCGCTTTCTGTTGCCAAATATGGACTAGAAATCAACGGTTAAGTTCTTTAACAAAAAATGAACAAAAGGAGTTATACGATGTTTCAATTCCAGCAAAATCATAACGAGCTGCAATGCCGTTTGAATAATAAAACCTTTCTTTCCGAGATTCAAGTGTCTATTAATCTGGAAAATCAATCCCTTCAAAATTTAGAATTGAAAACAAGTGAAGAGAGCGCAGGAGAAGACCATCTGGGTTTTTATACTGAATATCGTTCTTCCTATAGCGATAATGATGATACAGTATTCACGAAATTACGATTCCGATGCTACGCTTCATCTATTACTGCATTTGTGGATGCAGATGTTAAAAATGAAGAATTGTTTAAAAAACAAGTATTTTTTTCACCGCAGCGTGCCATCAACATTACGATTAACAACCTAATGGAAGATTATGAGATTATGGCAAACTATCAACATAAAGAGTGGTGGACGCGGCCATTCTTTACGGATAATATTCAAGAAATCCCAGAACGGACCCAATCGTTATTACTTAGATCTGAAAAAGAATATTATCATTTGCTGCCAGTTTGTGATGAAGTAGTACGGACAGATTTAAGCGGTACAAAAGATGGATTGCAAATCTCGATCTCACCATTTCATGGCGGCTATAATCATATATCCACATTTGCTTTTATTTTAGGAACGGGAAATAATCCTTACTCTTTAGTGAATGAAAATGTTAAGAAAGCCATCACGCTTTGTGGACAAAGCATCATGTCAAGAGAAGAAAAAAAGTATCCTGAGATTCTGGATTACTTAGGCTGGTGCAGTTGGGATGCCTTTTATCATGCGGTTAATGAAGAAGGAATCCTAACCAAGGCTGAGGAACTAAAACAAAAAAACCTTCCTGTTAAATGGATGATGATTGATGATGGATGGTCCGAAGTGGAAAATAGAAAACTTTACTCCTTTGATGCAGACCAGGAGAAATTTCCTCAGGGGTTGGCCAATACCGTTTCCTCCCTTAAAAATGACTTTGGTGTCAATTGGGTAGGAGTTTGGCATACCCTTGCAGGTTATTGGGAAGGAATTTCACCGAATGGACCGTTGGCTAAGTCATTAGATAAACATTTATTTACAGCCAAAAACGGCAGTTTAATACCATCACCCAAAGCGGAAGATGGATTTGGTTTTTGGCATGCTTGGCACTCGAAATTAAAGAAAGATGGCATCGACTTTGTAAAAGTCGACAGTCAAAGTGCTATTTCAAACTTTACAGTGAATAACCAATCTGTTGGCGAAGCAGCAAGCGGGGCCCATACAGCACTCGAAGCCTCATGTTCCTTACATTTTGATAATACAGTCATTAACTGTATGGGAATGGCTGAGGAAAATATATGGCATCGTCCATACTCAGCCGTTTCTCGCAATAGTGATGACTTTGTGCCGCAAGAAGAGCGCGGATTCAAAGAACATGCCTTGCAAAATGCCTATAATTCCCTATACCATGGTGCGTTTTATTGGGGCGATTGGGATATGTATTGGACGAAAAACCATGATGATCTGCAAAATATGATCTTACGAGTAGTCAGCGGCGGGCCTATTTATTTTAGCGATGCGGTTGATCAAACCAATCCAGACATGGTTTGGCCGTTAATTTATAAGGATGGAAAAATCATTCGTTGTGAACAACCTGGAGTACCAACCGAAGATTGCCTCTTTATTGATCCAACTCAAGCCAAAAAGCCATTAAAGATTTGGAACCAATGCAAGGGTGCAGGAGTTATAGCCGCATTTAATATTAATGAAGGAACTGGATCAATTCAAGGATCGATTGGTCCAAATGACGTACCAAATTTAGTGGGGGAATCGTTCATCATTTTTGACGTATTCACTAAGAAACATGTGGTTGTAAGCAAAGATGAACGAATGAATATTGAAATCGAGGAAAACGGGACCTCCCTTTATTTAATTATTCCAGTTGAAAAGCCATTTACGCCTATCGGTCTTTTAAATAAGCTCATTTGCAATGATGGGATTGTAAAGGTTTGGAACCTGGATAAAGAACTGAAAGTAACCTTAAGAGAAGGTGGAGTTTTTGCTTTCTTGTCGAAAGAAACACCAGTTAAAGCAACGGTTAATGGTGAATTGGTCTTAATACACCAAGATTCTGCAAACGAGCAGCTGTTTACCATTGATTGCCAGGACGTTGAGGGTGAAGTGTTCCTTGAAATAAAAAAAGGATACTAATGTAAAGGGGGCTGTCATTTTGACTAATCATCGATTGCCTGCACAAGAAATCCCGATTTTGGCGGAAGTCGATGTCGTCATTATCGGTGGAAGCTTTGCAGGTTTATCAAGTGCCCTGCAATTGGCCAAACAGGGTAAACGGGTTATGGTGGTTGAATCAAGGACTTATTTAGGAAGTGAATTAACCGCTGCCCTCCGTCCTTGGATAACGATGCCACATACAACCATGCCAATACCTAGAATATTGGAGGCTTGTGTAAAAGCTTGTGGAAGAACAATTAGCAATAGAGATTCTCAATCGATCGTCTTCCACGTCGATCGATTGAAATTACAGTTGGAAGAGGAATTGTTGGGTGCGGGAATCCATTTATTGTATGCCTCGCTCCCAATTGGGATCACGAACCTTGCTGACAATTACAATGGGTTGATAATAGCCAATAAATCAGGACGACAATTAATTCGATGCCAAGGAATTGTTGATGCGAGTGAAACGGCTATTACTACTTTTTTTAACGGTGAAGTATGGACATCATCAGAGAAGAGCAAAACGGGTTACTTTAAGCGAGTATTAGAGTTTACCAATGTCCAAGAAATAGATGAAATAGAATTTACGGTTCCGTCCGGATTAGGGATAAAACACAACAAGATTCACCTCTACAGCGGCTATCACGGAAATGGACATTTCTATGTAGAATATGAAATGTTGTTACCTGCGGACAACAGTTTAGAAGCCAATCAACAGCGGGAATTAGCCGCTCAAAAAGCAGGAATGTCTCTAGCTGAATATCTGGTTCATCACATACCGGCTTTCAATAAAGCCTTGTTATGTGCAAGTTCATATGAATTAAAAGGCCCGTTTCAAGAAATGGAAGAGTATCCCAAAACGCAACGACCGCTGAATCTTGATCAATTATCGGTAAATTACCCAAATACATGGTGTTTTTATCAAGATCTTTATAAGCATGGGAATACGGATTGGCTAGACCCTGTCAAAGCAGCTGCATTAGGTGAACAAGTTGCAGAATTACTGAATGATCTTACTTTCAAAAAGGAGAATTCAGGACAGATAAAAGCCCAGGTTTCTATTCGAGATGACTGTTTTGAAATGAAAATCCCTGTTGATTTATTAGACTGTCATGTGAACCAGCAGTTTGTTCCGGAACAGGAAATATACTTATGTAAAACAGCAGGTGTGCTAGTGGCAGGAGGCGGCTCTAGTGGGGCATCAGCCGCGATTGTGTCTGCAGAGGAAGGTATCAATACCATCCTTGTTGACCTCAATCCGGGACTTGGCGGAACAGGTACTTTTGGGGGTGTGGACAGCTATTGGTTTGGTAAGCGCCATGGATATGCTGAGAGAATTACGAAACTTGTCCATGATGTCCAGAAACGAATTAAGTACAAAGGCCATAAGTGGAATATTGAGGCAAAGAAGTTTGCTCTGATCGAAACGGCTGATCGTTTAGGAATTGAATGGTTGTTTAACACGATCACATTCGGGGCGATTACAAAAGGAACTAGGGTTTGCGGCAGCCTTGTGGCCACTAAATGGGGAGCTGGCACTGTATGGAGCGATTGTGTAATTGATGCTACTGGTGATGGCGATCTTGCTGCATTTTCGGGAGCTGAATTTGAATATGGCTCTGTCCGCGACCATGTAGTGATGTGGTATTCACTTGCTCAATACAAAGAGCCAGGTAAATTACAAAATAACTTCACGAGCATGGTGAATGTGTCGGATGTTCAAGACTATACAAGGGCAATTCTGGCTGGGAGAAGAAGATGGAGTGCTGACGTTGATGGCTGCCATGACCACGGCATTTATGTAGCTCCGCGTGAAAGTCGTCATATCATTGGCGATGTTGTCATGAACATGAGTGATCAATTGTTGCATCGAAGCTGGACGGATTGTATTAACATCCATTTTAGCAACCATGATATGAAGGGAATTAGTGAGGCTGACTGGTTAAATGCCGGCTTAATCCCGCCAAACCTTGAAATTGAAATACCGTATCGAATGCTTCTCCCAAAAGGACTGGACGGAATATTAGTGGTTGGCAAGGCTTTCTCGGCAACGCACGATGCACTCCCAGCCATTCGCATGCAATCAGATTTGGAAAACTTAGGAGGTATTGCTGCACTTGCCGCAGCGATGGCTGTGAAAGAAAAGCAGTATCCTAGACAGATAGATTACCGGCTTTTACAAGAAAGAATTATAAAAGAGGGCTTAATGCCTGAAAGTATTTTAACGAGAAAATTGGGGTCTATTCAATATACAGATGAAGAACTAAAGAGCTTGGTTGATTCAATTGAGATAGAGCCTCTGTACGAATACTCTCATATGCGGATGAATGAAATCTATCAACAGCGGATTCCATTCGTTGAAATTTGTACGGCGGGAGAGAGAATCATTCCGTATCTCGAACAAGCTTATGCAGGAACGGATGGTATTAAGAAGGTCCGGATCGCGCAAGCATTGGCCATGTATGGATCGAAATCAGGTGTTCCAACATTAATTCATGAAATAAATGCCATGCTTCAAGGAGAAGAACTGCCGAAACGGACGGCGGATATTTTATATGTAACGATGCCGCCTGACCACGGAGCGATGTCAGATGCCTGTTATTTACTTTACTCCTTAGGACTTACCAGAGATAAACGCAGTATTAAAGTTTGGCAGCGGGTTGCTGATTTACTGCAACCAACAGAAGAAGATTTTAAAGATAAGTTGTGGGGAATTTTTTATTATATCCATGCAATATGTGTTGGGGCTGAAAGATTAGGTGATGTGGATGCCATTCCAATGTTAGAGCAATTACTGCGCATCCCATCTGTCAACAATCAACAGTGCTATGCTGGCCATCAAGCCGACTTCTTCCTTGAGAGACGGGCCCTTCTGGAACTAGCCATTGGAAGAGCTTTGGCACGTTGCGGAAGTGCCAAAGGGTATGAAATATTAGTCAATTATCTCGACGATGTCCGTTCCTTGCTTAGTAAGCAGGCACATACAGAATTAAAGCGCTTAAGTGCGAGTAACCTTTCTAAGGATAAAAGGATTTGGAGCGAGTGGCTTGAGCGTGAAAAAGCTAGGTTGAAACCGCAGCCATATATAGTACATACAGATATTGGTGTCGACAACGAAAAGATTCTAAGAAAAATAACTTTTGAAAGGGGTTAACAATCGTGTCAATTATTACATTCCCTAAAGATTTCCGCTTTGGGGTTTCTACGGCTGCCTATCAAATAGAAGGGGCATATAACGAAGACGGCAGAGGAATGTCGATCTGGGATACATTTAGTCGGATTCCGGGAAAAGTCAGAAACGGAGATAATGGCGATATCGCTTGTGACAGTTACCATCGCATCGATGAAGATATCGCCTTATTAAAAGAATTAGGTGTCAATACATACCGTTTCTCAATTGCCTGGCCTAGAATTTTTCCGAATGGAAGAGGAGAAGTAAATCAAAAGGGGCTGGATCACTATCATACATTTGTTGATAAATTGTTAGAAAATGGAATTGAACCTCTATGTACCATTTATCATTGGGACCTGCCGCAAGCACTTCAAGATGAAGGCGGATGGAAGAATCGCCAAACCATTGAGGCATTTGTGGAGTACTCAGATTTATTGTTCCATGAGTTCTCTGGAAAAATTAAATCATGGTTAACGATTAATGAGCCATGGTGTGTTTCATTCTTAGGATATTTCGTTGGAGAACAAGCACCAGGAGAAAAGAATCTCCAATCAGCTCTTGATGTAGCACATCATTTATTATTAGCCCATGGAAAAACGGTTAAGCGTTTTAAAGAGCTTGGAATTCCTGGAGAGATCGGTTTTGCGCCAAACGTTACTTGGTACGAACCATTTAGTGATCGCCCAGAAGATATCGAGGCTTGCAAGCGAATCTCTGCCTGGTTTACGGAATGGTTTTTCGATCCGGTGTTTAAAGGCAGTTATCCACAAATATTAGTTGATTGGTTTGCAGCAAAAGGGGCAAAAGTAAACATCGAAGAAGGCGATATGGAATTCATTAATCAGCCTATCGATATCCTAGGAATCAATTATTATACGGGAACCGTCTCTAGATATAAAGAAGGTCAGGGAACATTTGATTGTGAACACATTGATATTGGATTTGATCACACGGATATTGATTTCACCATCTATCCTGAAGGCTTTTATAAAGTGTTAATGGATATTAAAAATAAATATGGTGATGTCCCTATCTACATTACTGAAAATGGTGCAACGTATAATCAGGACCCAATAGATGGACGCGTACGAGATGATAAACGGATTAAATACCTGAAACAGCACCTAACACAAATTAGTCGTGCCCTTAACTCAGGGGTTAATTTAAAGGGCTATTGTATTTGGTCATTGATGGATAATTATGAATGGTCATACGGCTATAGCATGCGTTTCGGTCTTGTTCATGTGGACTACCAAACATTAAAAAGAACAAAGAAAGATAGCTATTATTGGTACAGTAAATTGAATCAAAATTATTGGTTTGAGGTGTAGGCCCCTATGAAACTACACTTTTACGGCGATATCCAAGGACTTGAAGAAGGATTATCAATTATTTGTCATGAGCTTAAGATTGAACAAAGTGAACAAGGATTTCCTATTCATGTGAAACAAATAGCTGGTCCGTTAAAGGTCAACTGCAATCCGGAACGCGGGGAGATTTTCTTTGAGGAGAAGATTCACTTTTTTCGTGCAGTAGGATTATGGATACAGGAGTTTAAGGAAAATAAGACGTTTCAGGTAATGGAAGAACCTCAATTTAAAACCAATGGTGTGATGGTCGATGTTTCCCGTAATGGGGTAATGACTGTAGAAGGAATTCAAAATCTTCTGCGAAAAATGGCATTAATGGGTCTAAATGTCGTGATGGTGTATACAGAGGATACATTTACAGTTGAAGAATATCCTTATTTCGGGTATATGCGTGGCCGGTATAATGAGCAGGAATTGCGGGCATGTGATGATTATGCCCACCAGTTTGGAATAGAAATGGTCCCTTGTATCCAAACACTTGCCCATTTAACCGAGGCACTGAAATGGAATTATGCAGCAAACATAAAAGATACGGCCGATATTTTATTGGTTGGTAAGGAAGAAACCTATGAATTTATTGAAAACTTATTAAAAGCTGCATCCAAGCCATTTCGAAGCAATCGAATTCATATTGGTATGGATGAAGCCCACCAGCTGGGCCTAGGAAAATATCTGGAACAGAATGGCTACCAAAAACGTTTCTCCATCATGAATGAACACTTGCATAAGGTTGTCGCACTTGCTGAAAAGTTATCTTTAACACCAATGATATGGAGCGATATGTATTTTAGACTTGGCTCGAAAAATGGTAATTACTACGATCTAAATGCCCACATACCAGAGGATGTCATTGATTCCATGCCTAAGGATGTTCAAATGGTGTATTGGGATTATTACCATACGGACGAGGAATTTTATCGAACATTTTTACAAAAACATAAAGAATTTGGCTCTGAGCCCATCTTTGCCGGCGGAGTTTGGACGTGGAATGGAATGGCTCCGAACTATGGAAAAACAATGGCAACTACAAATGCTGCATTGGAGGCATGTAAAAAAGAGGGTATCACTGAGGTATTCGCGACCATGTGGGGAGATAATGGTGCGGAAACACATCCATTCACAGGATTGGCCGGACTACAGCTATTTGCTGAACACGGATATGGAAGAGAAGTAGATCACAAGAAATTAGCCAAACGGTTTTCATTTTGTACCGGTGGAGATTGGGACGACTTCATTGCCCTAAATGAATTTGATGAAACCCCTGGTGTTTCGAAAGATAACCTTCATGAATCACATCCATCTAAATTTTTGTTATGGCAGGATGTTCTACTCGGTTTATATGATGAAAATATCCGCAGTCTGCCGTTAGGACAGCATTATTTAAACTTAGTGTCTCGTATGGAAGAAGCGAAAGAACGGAATAAAAATTGGTCAGAGATGTTTTCTTTTTATTCCCAATTGGCCCGAGTACTAAGTGTAAAAGCAGAATTTGGCATCCATTTAAAAGCTGCTTACGACCGGCGGGATAAACAGGAGTTAACGCAATTAAAGGACCAGCTTCGATTATTAAGAAGCATGGTGGATGAGCTCCGTAAACTGCACCGCTCTTTATGGTTTTCATCTTTAAAGCCTTTCGGCTGGGAAGTAATCGATATTCGATACGGCGGGATTTTGTCCCGATTAGATACAGTCGAATATCGGCTGCATTCGTGGCTCAATGGAAGCATCAGCAGCATTGAGGAATTAGCAGAAGAGCGTTTGTTCTTTGACGCACCATGGAAAATGCCTGAAGGTGCATTGGGTAGAAATACGTACCATCGAATTGTAACAGCAGGAGGATTCTCTGTATAAACAGTCGCAATTAGAAATTGAATGGAGGGATTCATGTGATTATTGGGTTTCAAACGGCAAATTATTTTGCCCGGGCAATGAATTACCAGACTACTATGGAAAATTGGGGAGAAGCCGAACGGAAAGTAATTGAGACTTTTAGTTTAGAAGAATTTGACCGTATATGCAGGGATATTCAAAGTGCAGGATTCCGGGATATCGAACTATGGATGGGGCATGCCTTTCCTAAATTTATGACTCCATATTTTGCAGAGGAATTACAGAAAATTTGGAAGAGTTATGGATTAAGTGTCTATTCTTATTCATGTTCGCTAGGTGATCCAGTTCGATATCCTCGATGGACCCGTCTTTGTTTCGAAACCGCCAAGATGCTTGGAATAGAGTTAATTACCAGCGGGATTACCAAAGAATCAGCTCCCGTCATTTATAGCCTTTGTAATGAATATGGAATCAAGGTTGGCGTTGAAAACCATCCCGAAAAGCACCCTGATCAGATAAAGGCAGCGATTGGGGATTATGGTGACTTACTTGGTGCAACAGTTGATACAGGCTGGTATGGGACACAGGGCTTTTCCGCAGCTGAAGCAATCTGGCAATTAAAGGATTATTTACTGAATGTTCATCTTAAAGATGTCAGGGAGATCGGGGAGCATAACCCCGTTGCGCTCGGAACAGGAATTGCTGGAATTGCAGAGTGTGTAAAAGCTTTGAGAGAAATCGGATATGATCGGACAGTATCAATTGAACAAGAAGCAGTTAAGCATGATCCAACCGATGACTGCGCGAAAGCTCTTGTATGGGTGAAGAGTTTACTTAATGAAGACTAATCCTAGTTCCAATATTATTAATATCAGTAAGGAGGAATGCAATCATGGTACGAATTGCAGTGGTCGGCACAGGCTGGCAAGGCCAAGGGCATTTAAGCACGATGAAGAATATGCCGGAAATTGAAGTGGTTGGTGTTTGTGAATTAAATAAAGAAACACTTCTAAAAGCAGTTAATAAATTTGCTGTGAAGGGCTATACCAGTTATGTGGACATGCTGGAAGAAAGCAAGCCTGAAGGAGTAGTAATCTGTACTCCGCCAGAGGTCCGGGAATTTCTTGTTCGTGAAGCCGCGGAGCGGGGAATCCACTGTTTTATTGAAAAGCCGCCTGCAAAAAGTCTTGAAATGGCACAAAAGGTGGAAGATATTTTAGCGCGAACCGGTGTCATTAATAGTGTGGGGTTTATGTACAGGTACAGCCCTGCTGTCGCCTATTTAAAAGAGCTGATTAAAGGCAGAAGGATTGCCCTGGTTCGCAGTGCCATGCTTGATGGGTTAGCGCTTCGTCCAAATTGGCCGCGCTGGTTCTTTAATAAAGAAATATCGGGAGGCCCTGTATTTGACCAGGCCATTCATATTTTTGATCTGTCGCGCTACCTGCTTGGAGAAGTGGAGCGAGTAACAGGTTATCAAAACAATCTCGTTGTGCCAAAAGGCGAAGACTTTACTGTTGAAGATAGTTTTAATCTATCAATGAAATACCAGAATGGAATCTTGCAGAATCATACACATACTTGGTCCTATCCAGATGTCTTTACACAAATTGAATTCATCTCGGACCAACTCCATTTAGTACTGGACCTTGTCAATGGAAGTGTAACCGGAAAGGTAGAAGGAGAGCCTATTTCCTTTCAATCGGATGAAAATGCACTATACCAGCGGGAGTTAGCGGCATTTGCAAAGGCGATAGAAGAAAAGAATCCTTCCTTTGTTCTCTCTACTTATAAAGATAGTATTCAATCTCTTGATGTTGCCTTAAAAGCAAGTGATGCCCTCGAGTTAAGTACAAAAAACTTAGTTAAATAGTTTAGTATAACCAGGGGTGTCACTCGCAAGATAAAGGCACCCTGGGTTTCCATGATCATTAAGTCTTTTTAAGGAGAGCGTTTTTATGCGTAGAACACTGTTATTTATAATGGAGTGGCTGTGGAGACTATTATTTCTGAACGCTATTTGGCTATTATTTTCACTCCCTATTGTTACTATTATTCCTGCCACAGCAGCAATGTTTGGAGTAATGGACAGATTGGTTAGAGAGGATCAAGATGAGCCGGACTTTAAGGTCTTTTTTCGAGAGTTCAAAAGGTTATTCCTTAAAAGCTATCCACTTGGACTTTCCATAGTGATTATTGGCGGGCTGCTATTTGTTGATCTTTTAATCCTAAGAAACGCAATTTCTGATATGACAGAAATTATTCGAGTTGCCGTATTAGCATTTACCTTGTTATTCCTAATTGCTGTTTCGTATAGTTTTCCTGTATTTCTTCGCTATGAATATCCATGGTATAAGACTCTATTTTTTTCTTTCATGCTGGGAGTACGAAAGCCTGTTATCACTTTTCTCATGTCGTGTGGTTTTTTGTTGATTCTATTACTGTTGTTGTTTGTTACTGGCATTGGAGTATTATTAATAGCAAGTTTAACGGCACTAATTAGTACTGTTTCAGCACACTATATCATAAATAGACTGCCAAAAATAACCTTAAAAGAGGCTGATGAAAACTTATAAAAAAATATAAATAGAATATTCAAAAATGATTGACTTGTAAACGCATTCATATAATAATAGGGATAAGTCCACAAAACCTCACAAAATCGGTAACATATTCCACAATAACAGTCATAATCATTAAAAGATTCAATGAAAAAACACGGAGGGAGAGAAGTTTTCCAAAATCTAGTTGAACAGAAATGTGAGGTTGCGACCAATTAAAAAATTTTCTAGGGGGATTTTGAATGAAGACAGTAAGAAAAACATTAATGACGCTGTTAATTCTAGCCATGAGCTTTTCTTTAATCCTAACTGGCTGTTCAAGCAAAGAATCCGGTGCAAATGAAAGTGGAAGTAAATCTAAGAATGGCGAAAAAGTAGTAATTGATTTTTGGACTTTTTGGGGATCTGAAACCCGCCGTCCAATTATTGAAAAAATTATTGATGATTTTAATAAATCTCAGGATAAAATCGAAGTCAAACATACATATCTGCCATGGGGAGATGTTTGGACTAAGAACTTAGCATCCATTGCTGCCGGAAATCCTGCAGACCTAATCATAAATGATATCAATGCAGTAGGCCACCGTGCGAAAAACAATCAAAATACAAATCTAGCAAAATATTTAAAGAAGGACCCAGCAGTTAAAGATCGTTTCTTCCCAGAACTTTATAATGCAAGTCTATATAAAGGGGATCCATATGCATTGCCATTTAACACAGATACACGTCTATTATTCTGGAATAAAAAAATGTTTAAAGAAGCAGGTCTTGATCCAAATACACCACCAAAAACATGGGCAGAGTTAGAAGAAATGGGTAAAAAGCTTGATGTGAAAAAAGGCAATAAATATGAAAGAATCGGTTACTTGCCAAATCAGGGAATCGGAGCAGATGTCTGGATGATCAATGCAGACGGAAAAGGTTACTGGGACTTTGATGCAAATAAAGCAGTTATCAATGATGAAACTAATGTAAAAGCGTTAACTTGGATGAAAAATTACTATGATTATTACGGTGATAAAACAATTAATAACTTTAAAGCTGAATTTGGTGAGCAAACAGCAGATCCATTTGTTGCTGGTAAATTGGCTATGACTACTGATAATGCAAATTTCTTCACAAAAATAAGAGATTATGGTGAAGGTATGGAATTTGGCGTGGCGCCACTGCCTGAAATGGAACCAGGAACAGGTAATGAAAGCTGGGGCGGTGGATTTGTCGCCGAGATTCCTAAGGGAGCGAAACATCCTGATGAAGCTTGGGAATTCCTGAAGTATTTAACGGATGTTCAGGCACAAGAATACTGGGCGGTTAAAAACTTTGATATTGTTGCAAACAAAGAAGCAGCAGAAAAAGCTTCTACCAGTACAGAATTTACAGAGGATGGCAAGAAGGTATATTCATTAGCGAATGAAAATATGAAACAAACCTTGCTAACGCCAACACCAATCGAAGCACCAGATTATATCAATTTAATCCAGCCAGAGATTGAGTCCGTTCTATTAGGGAAAAAATCACCGAAAGAAGGATTGGATGATGCACAAAAAGCGGTAGAAGAGCTGGTTAAGAATAACAAATAGTTTTAAGCAGTATTTCAGGGAGTGACATCAATTCGCTCCCTGATTGCTTAAACTGGGAAGAAGGGATGATTCAAATGGAACCAAAGATTTTAGGAAAATCAGATATAAAAAGGAATAGTAAACACTCAAAGACAATGGTTTCATTACAGCGAAAGGAAGGTCTCCAAGGATACCTTTTTATTGCTCCATGGATAATTGGTTTTCTATTTTTCCTTGCAGGACCACTACTATTTTCCCTCTATGGTAGTTTTACCAATTATAATATCACCTCAAGTATGGATTTCATCGGGCTGGATAATTTTAAAAAGATGTTTACAAATGACCCGATAATTTGGCTTTCACTGCGAAATACCCTCTATTTTGTCGTCGTTTCTGTACCGTTAACAACAGCTGGTGCTGTTCTGCTCGCTGTTCTTTTAAACCAAGGTGTTCGGGGAATGAGAGTATTTCGAACGATTTTCTATTTGCCGGCGGTTTTATCTGGTGTGGGTGTCTATTTACTTTGGATGCAATTACTGAGTCCTTCCACAGGATTGGTTAATACATTGCTTGGTTTTGTTGGAATTGAAGGACCGGCATGGCTGACGGATCCATCTTGGACAAAGAACGCATTAATCTTTATGAAAATGTGGAGTGTCGGCGGCGGTATGCTATTGTACCTGGCAAGTCTACAAGGTGTTTCACCTTCTCTGTATGAAGCAGCAGAGATTGATGGGGCAAGTACATTTAGGAAGTTTTTTCATATTACCCTGCCTATGATTACACCAGTTATCTTTTTCGATCTTGTAACTAGTACAATTGGAGCGTTCCAAATTTTCCAAGAAGCTTATGTAATGAGTGAAAGTGGAGATGGCGGGCCGGCAAATTCATTAGTTTTTTATAATTTACATATGTGGAACAAAGCGTTTGAAGTTTTCGATATGGGTTACGCGATGGCGATGTCGTGGGTTTTATTTATCATCATCCTCGTGTTAACGGTATTCAACCTAAAGCTTGCCCCACGCTGGGTACATTATGAAGGGGAGGATCAAAAATGAGCGAAGTGGTCCAAAAGAGGAGCGGAACACAAATGAGTGAAGTCGTCCAAGAAAAAGATAACTATTTTAAAAGTTTACGATTCAAGAAAAAAGTAGGTCAAGGCATTATCTTAACCATCCTCATTCTTGGAAGCTTGTTAATATTATCGCCAATCTGGTGGATGTTCGCCACATCTTTAAAAGATATGAAAGAAATTATGACATACCCGCCAACCTTTATCCCAAAAGAGTGGCACTGGGAAAACTATGGTATTGCCTTAGAAAAGGGATCCTTTTTTAGATACACTTGGAACACTTTATTTATTACAAGTTTCGTTGTACTAGGGAATGTTCTCGCCAATTCGTTCATCGCTTATGGATTTGCCAAAATTCATTTTAAAGGACGAAACTTTTTGTTTGCAGTAGTGCTGGCAACGATGATGATTCCTGGTTTCGTTACGTTAATTCCTCAATATGTGCTTTATGCCAAATTGGGTTGGCTAAATACCTATATTCCATTAATTCTCCCGGCTTTCTTTGGAAGTGCCTTTTTTATCTTCTTACTTCGTCAATTCTTTTTGACGATACCAAATGAATTAATTGAAGCAGCCAAAATAGATGGGGCTAATCATCTTTATATCTGGTGGAAAATCATCATTCCGCTTGCCAAACCAGCCATTGCTACGGTTGCAATTTTTTCCTTTAACGGCGCATGGAATGATTTTCTTGGACCATTATTATTCTTAAATGATGAATCAATGTATACTTTGCAGCTTGGCTTGCAAGTGTTTAAAGGACAAAATGACACCCAATGGAACTTTTTGATGGCTGGATCAATCATGGTTTTATTACCGGTTATCCTGCTGTTCTTCTTCTTCCAACGTTACTTTATCGAGGGAATGAATTTAACAGCTGGGTCTAAAGGATAAAGGTGTACAAGGAAAAAGTGGAAGGAATTGTTTAGACAATGGGATTGCTTGGTATTGATATTGGGACAACACATTGTAAGGCGGGTTTTTTTCAAGAAAATGGATCAATCCTAAAAATTGCTGTTCGTCCAACTATTACTCATTATAACCAACAAGGTGAACCGTTTATCTCTCCATCAGAAATTTGGAGAAATATTGCAAGCTGTCTAAAGGAGATTTTATCCGGCTGTAATGAAAAGGTTTCGGCTATCGGTATAACTAGTATGGCCGAAACTGGTCTACTGCTGGACAGGAGAACTGGAAGACCAAGAACGAATTTCATTCCATGGTTCAGCCGCTGTGCGGAAACTGAAGCAGAGGAAATATCAAAAGAGGATCGACCCTTTGATCGCTTTCAAAAAACAGGTCTTCATAATAGCTACAAGTACGGGCTGGCAAAAATATTACAATTGAAAAAACGGGATAAGGATATTTTGGAAGAGGCAGTCTGGCTGTCGGCATCAGATTATATTGCCTACTTGCTAACCGGGAATCTTGCAACAGATTATACCCTGGCTGCAAGGACCTATGCGTTCCGGATTGACCAACTAACATGGGACCAACCGTGGATAAAGCATTTTGGGTTACCGGAACAATTATTTCCAGAAGCAATGCCAAGTGGAAAACTAATGGGTCTGACTCAATCAAAAGTGTGTGACCATCTAGGACTTTCTCCGGGAATTCCTGTTGCTATTGCAGGTCATGACCACCTTGTTGCTGCCATTGCCGTTGGTGCTGTCAATCCAGGTAATGTATTTAATTCAATTGGAACCGCCGAGACAATGGTAGGTGCGTTTGAGAAAAGGCAGCTTACAGATATAGAATACGCTTCAGGTATGACCTTCGGCTGTCATATCGTCCGGAACCGCCTCTTTTGGATGGGAGGAATTTCAGCCTCCGGAGGTTCGATTGAATGGTTCAGGGAACAATTCGCAGATCAAAAAATGACCTACGAAGAAATTATGATCCTCTCTTCTAATGTAAAAGCAGGACCGTCACGTATCTTATATTATCCATACTTGTCCGGAAGCGGCTCACCGCAGCCAGACCCATACGCAAGAGGGGCTTTCATTGGTCTCAAGACATCTCATCAACGGAGAGATCTTTTGAAAGCAATGATGGAGGGGACAGCGTATGAATTGGAATCGATTCGCAGATCTGCTGAGAGGATTTCTGGATATCGGATAAACCGAATGACTTCAGTTGGCGGAGGGACGAAAAATAAATACTGGATGCAAATAAAAGCAGACATCACCAATTGCCAGTTAACTATCCCAGAAATTAATGAAGCAACCATGCTTGGCGCTGCTATAACAGCAGGAATTGGCAGCGGGGTTTATAAGAGCGAGGAAGAGGCGGTTTCGGCAATCCGCTATACGCACAGCAAGGAAATAGTGCCAAATCAGGAATTCCATCAGGAATATAAACACTTATATGAAGAAGGGTATATGGGGCTGCAGGAACAACTACGGAATTTTTATCGCCGTTTTCCATCGTCCCTAACAAATGAATGAGTAATTAGATAAATAGAGGAGCTTATGATGATGACTAATAAAACAGATTTAATCAATGTATTGACGTTAAAAGAAGCCCTGGAGGAAGCAGAAAAAAAGGGCTATGCGATTGGCTCTTTCTCTCCACGGTATACTCCTATGATCCGCCCTGTTTTAAGGGCGGGTGAAAAAACAAAATCACCGTTAATTGTCCAAATTTCACAAAAAGAATTAGAACGGTATGGCATTACTCCGTTCGAATTCGCAGAAGAATTTTACCGAGCAGTCGAAGAAGAGAGTATTACAGTTCCGGTCGTTCTTCACCTTGATCATACAAAGCAAATCTCTGTTCTTGAAGATGCGATTGAGGCTGGGTTTACTTCCGTGATGATTGACGCTTCGGAGCACGAGTTAGCCGAAAATATCTCCATCAGTAAAAAGGTTGTGGACTATGCCCATGCGAAAGGTGTTTCCGTAGAGGCTGAGTTAGGAAAAATCGGAACAACTGATTTTGTGGAAACTGACAAGGATGAGGAGCTCTACACCGATCCAGCTGAGGCTTTGCAGTTTGTAAATGAAACTGGCTGTGATGCATTGGCGGTTTCATGCGGTACGGCCCATGGTGTCTATCTTGTTAGACAGCCAAAGGTAGACCTTGAGAGACTAAAAGCCATTCGGAAATTAACACCGGTTCATTTAGTTCTTCATGGTGGATCAGGTGTACCTGCTGAGATGATTATTGCAGCTACGAAGCTTCCAAATGGCGGTGTTAGTAAAGTGAATATTGCAACAGATTTGGAGATTTCCCTTCTAAAATCGCTAGGAAAAGAAGAACGGATGACAAACGAGGAATGCAAATCACTATCAAACGAGCAGTTAGAAATGGCGCAAAAAGCCGTTGAGGCAACAGTAATCGAAAAAATTCAGCACTTTCTGGGCAGTTCAAATCAGGCAGAAAACTTTCAGGGTTAATAAAAGGAGCAATTAAACCACTTAATAAAGGAGGTACTAAATGACAGACACATCCTTTTTTCCAGTTAGAGGGGTCATTGAAGGTTTTTATGGTTTGTTTTACACTGCTCCCGAACGGAATAATTTAATCTCTTTTATTGCAGAGAATGACTTTAATCTATACATTTATGGACCTAAAAATGACCGCCAGCATCGTGCCCGCTGGCGGGAGCCATATCCCGATTTAATTATGGAACAATTTGCAGAAACGGTGAAACATTCGATGAACCATGGAGTAGAATTCTGCTACTCGCTCGGATCTGGTGTTTCAATCAATTATGCATCCGAAGAAGATTTCCACTTGATTACCACGAAGTATAAAGCATTTTATGATATTGGAGTCAGGCATTTTATGATTATGCTCGATGACATTGCTGCTGAATTTCATCATGAAGAAGAGCGGCTTATGTTTAACAGTTATGCTGGGGCGCATATACATATCGCGAACAGATTGCTATATTGGTTAAAATCGCTGGATCAATCATGTAAATTATCACTTTGTCCTACTGATTATCACGGGAAGGCACCATTTAGTGACTATATTTATGAACTTGGAAAAGGACTAGACCAAGAGATTGATATCTTTTATACAGGTCCAGAGATTTGTTCTGAAACTATATCCGAACAAGCTGCTGCTGACTTTGCAGCAGCAGTCCAAAGAAAACCGATTATTTGGGATAACTATCCTGTAAATGACTTAGCGATGACAAATGAGATGCATATCGGTCCAATTACCGGACGTGACGCCAGACTTCCGCATGTGTGTAAAGGGTTTATCGTCAATACAATGAGTCAGGCTGAGGCTTCAAAAATAGCTTTGCTAACCTTTGCGGATTATTTTAAAAATCCAGCTTGCTATGAACCCTGGTCATCGTGGGAAAAGGCATTGAAAACAATCGCTGGTAATGAAAACTATGAAGCTATCAAACTTTTCGCTGAGAATTCATTGTTCTCTTGTCTTGGTTATCCGGAAGCACCAATATTGGAACAGTTAGTTCAAAAAGCACTTTCTAGCCTTCACTTAGGTGAAACTGCATCCGTTAGCAAAGATGTCCAAAAGCTGTTTGACTACTTGGATTCACTTGATGAAGCCGGATACCTTCTTAAATACAGAATGTCTAATTATGCCCTGCGTAATAATCTGGTTCAATGGATTGAACTGATGGAAAGCATGGCATGGGCAGGGAGAAGGGCCATTACGGTTTTAAGGGCTTTGGAAAACAACGAAGATATTACTGCTCCTCTCAATTGGCTTAAGGAGTCGGCCGGTGAAATACGGAATCATCCGAAAAGATATGCAGGAAGCATACTACTCCCATTAATTGAGTTTGTTGAGACGAAAGTAGATAAGAAAAAAAGCAATATCTTTAATTAAAGACAATAATGGGAGTTGTATAGAGAGATGAAAAAAATCTCAACAAATCTTTTCCTATATGAAGATACATGTAATGTCTACGTGATCAAGACCGGAAAAAAAGCGGTCTTAATTGACTTTGGGGATGGAAATGTTCTTCAACACCTGGGTTCAATCGGAGTTGACAACGTGTCAGATATTCTTATAACCCATCATCACCGGGACCAAGTTCAGGGATTGCATATTGCAGTCCAGGAAGGGATACGCATTTGGGTGCCTCATACAGAACAAGACCTATTTCATCATATCGATGAACATTGGAAGGCTCGAGCGATCACAAATAACTACAATATGCGGCAGGATCGCTTTTCCCTTCTGCAATCAGTGCCTGTTTATGGCTCGTTAAAAGATTATTCCTCACATGTGATTAACGGGATAGCTTTTACGATTATTCCTACTCCAGGACATACCGTTGGTTCGATTACTGTCATAGCAGAAATAGAGGGGAAGAGAACCGCATTTACTGGTGATTTAATTTATGGACCTGGCAAAGTTTGGTCCTTGTCTGCTACCCAATGGACGTATAACGGTGGAGAGGGGATTGCATTAAGTGTTCTTTCCCTTTTGGATATAAAAGACCGAACCCCCGACCTGCTTTTGCCATCACATGGGCAATTAATGGAGCACCCTTCAGATGCAATTGACCTCCTTATTGGGCGACTTGTGAAATTAATGAATCAAAGAAATCATAACCCAAGGTTACTCAAATTGAGGGAAAACCCCTATGAAGAAATTACACCGCATTTGTTATTTAACAAAACAAGCATGTCCAATGCATACGTCATCCTATCAAAAAGCGGCAAAGCCCTGTTTATTGATTTTGGCTACGATTTTATAGGAGGGATTGCAGCTGGAAGTGACAGAGCTTCAAGGAGGCCTTGGTTATACACTCTTTCGAAGTTAAAAGAACAATATGGGGTGGAAAAGATTGATGTAGTCATCCCGACTCATTACCATGATGACCATGTGGCAGGTCTTAACCTATTGAGGGATATCGAGGGAACGGAAATTTGGTGCCCTGAAAACTTTTCCCATGTCCTCGAAAATCCTGAAAAGTTTAACTTACCATGTTTGTGGTATGATCCAATCCCAGTGAATCGACAGCTGCCGTTAAAACAAAAAATTAAGTGGGAAGAGTACGAATTCACACTTTATGAGCAGCCAGGTCATACTTTATATGCAGCTGTTATTGAATTTATCATTGATGGAAAACGAGTTCTTGCAATCGGAGACCAATATCAAGGGGAGGATGGACAATTCAATTATGTGTATCAAAACCAATTTAGAATTTGGGATTACATAGATAGTGCCAAGCTTTATAGAGAATTACAACCAGATCTTCTCATTTCAGGGCATTGGGAGCCAATAGTGGTTACTGAGGAATTTCTTCAACTAATTGAAGAAAAAGGGAAGGTGCTTGAACAACTTCATCGTGACCTTTTGCCATTAGATGAACTGAATTTAGGGGCAGATGGATTTGGAGCCATTATTCATCCATACCAGACGGTGGTTCAGACAGGTGATACTTTTTCGGTAACGGTCGAAATAAAGAATCCGTTTTATGAAGAAAAAGAGGTATTAGCAAAGATGATCACACCAACCAACTGGCAGGTCGATAATAGTGATTTCAAAGCGAAATTAACAAGCATGGAAACCATACAATTTACGGCATCCATGACAGTTCCAATAGAAACCCAAGGCTATAGAGAACGAATAGCCGTTGATCTAACCATAGGGGAACATCATTTTGGGCAGCATGCTGAAGCACTGGTTACAATTAATAATCTGCCTGCTGAAGGAGGAGACCATTAATGACAGAAAAAACGATTGCTGAAAAAGAAAAACAACTGCCAAAAACAAAAGTGAAGACTTTACATATGATTGGAAATGCTCATCTGGATCCAGTTTGGCTTTGGCAATGGCAGGAAGGGTTTCAGGAGACAAAAGCAACATTCCGTTCGGCCCTTGACAGAATGAAGGAGTACCCGGAATTTGTGTTTACAAATAGTTCCGCTGCAAACTATGAATGGATTGAAAACAACGAACCGCAAATGTTTGAAGAAATCAAACAGCGCATTAAAGAAGGACGCTGGGAAATTGTTGGAGGCTGGTGGGTTCAGCCTGATTGCAATATACCAAGCGGAGAATCCTTTGTCCGCCAGGGATTGTATGGGCAGCATTATTTCGAAGAAAAATTCGGGGTGACGGCAAAAGTTGGCTATAATGTGGACAGCTTTGGACATCATGGAATGCTTCCGCAAATTTTAAAGAAGAGCGGCATGGATTATTATATTTTCATGCGTCCAAGTCCGCAGGAAAAAGGACTGCCTGGAAGGTTATTCTGGTGGGAATCAGATGATGGATCACGTGTTTTATCCTACCGTATTCCATTTGAATATTGCACATGGGGCAAGGAACTCAAGAAACATATACGCCGAAATGCAGATGAATTAAAAGCACCATTTAATGATTTAATGACCTTTTACGGTGTAGGCAACCATGGCGGCGGGCCGACAAAAGAAAATATCGAAAGCATTAAACAATTAAATGAAGACCCATCATACCCGAATCTTGTATTCAGCACACCTAATAAATTTTTTGATGAGCTCATGAATAAGAATCTTCCGTTCCCGGTAGTTCATGATGACCTTCAGCACCATGCGAGTGGATGCTATTCCGTTCATTCTGGAATAAAAAAATGGAACCGAGAAGCAGAAAATGCACTGATCAAAGCAGAAAAATTTTCGTCTCTGGCGAACTGGCTCACAGGTCAAAATTATCCATCTTCTGAATACGGACTGGCGTGGAAAAATGTATTGTTCAATCAATTCCATGACATATTAGCAGGAACTAGTTTAGAGGCTGCATATGATGATGCACGAGATATGCATGGGGAAGCGATGTCAATCGCCAAAAGAGGAGTAAACTATGCGATTCAATCGTTATCGTGGAGAATTAATATAGAAGAAGAAAAAGGAATGAAGCCTCTTGTGATCTTTAATCCTCATTCATGGAACAGCAAGGTGAATGTTGAACAGGAAGTAGGCGGATTAAAGTCAAGCGATATTTTAGTAGATGAAGAGGGTAATCAAATTGCGATGCAGACGGTTCAATCCCAGGCTACAGCCGGAGGACGTTCACGGGTTAGTTTCAATGCCGACCTTCCTTCAATGGGATACAGGGTTTATAAAATTGTCAGCCGTCATGAAGGTAAAGAATTCCCATCGCTCCCAGCAAGTGAAGCATTCTTAGAAAATGCTCATTTCAGGGTTGAAATCGATTCACATACCGGCTTTGTAACGAGTTTATTTGATAAACAAAAGAACCTTGAGCTACTAAGCGGACCAGCAGCAAGACCAGTCGTCATCCACGATAAGAGTGACACCTGGTCCCACAATGTCCTTCGATTTAATGAAGAAGCAGGTGCATTTAAAGCAACAAGTGTAAAACTAGTGGAACAGGGGCCTGTAAAATCTGTGATTCGCGTGGTCAGTGAATATGGGAAATCTATTTTGGCCCAAGACTTTACAATGTACCAGGAGCTTGGCCAGATTGATGTTCATTGCACAATAAACTGGCAGGAACAATTTAAAGCACTAAAACTGAAGTTTCCAGTCAATCTGATTTTTAGAAAATCAACCTATGAAATTCCGTATGGACATATTGTAAGAGAGGGGAATGGGGAAGAAGAACCGGGTCAAAATTGGATTGATATCTCTGGAACCCATCCTTCAACAGGGGAAAGTTACGGCTTAAGCCTATTAAATGACGGGAAATACAGCTTTGATATACATAACAAGGAAATGAGTGTGACCGTTCTGCGCAGCCCTATCTATGCACACCATGACCCAATCGTTCCGGAGGAAAACCAATCCTATTCATTTATTGATCAGGGAATTCAAAGATTTACCTACTCACTTTTGCCTCATACAGGGAATTGGGAAACAGCGGGTACGGTAAAACGAGCGGCTGAGTTAAACCAAAAACCTATTTCGATTATTGAGAGCTATCATAAAGGATCACTGCCACAAAAAGATTCCTTTTTGTCTGTAGATGTGGAAAATGTCATTGTCAGTGTGATCAAGCAAGCGGAGGATAATGAAGACCTCATTCTGCGGGTTTATGAAACCTCCAATGAAGCTACAGTTGCCGTCATAAGTCTTCCTAAGTGGGGCCGGACAATCACTTCGGAGTTTAAGCCATCAGAAATAAAGACATTCCGTATTCCTAAAGATCCATCCAAACCAATAGTTGAAAACAATTTACTGGAATGGGAAGATTAAGAAAAAGAGTAATTATTTGAGCAAGAAGGGGTATTTCAAAATGATTGTGGCAGAGCGCAGGAAGGTTATTAAAGAACTATTGATAAAGAATAAAAGTGTAAAAGTTTCTGATCTAGTCGAATTATTGCATGTATCCGAGGAAACGATTAGACGGGACCTCACCCAGCTGGGAAAAGAAGGAATTGCAGAGAAAAACTATGGGGGAGCCATCCTGATTGAAGAAGAACAGTATCAGAATCATTCCCTGATTCCTCCAGTTAATAAACGAAAACTACAATATTCACATGAAAAAGATTCGATTGGGAAAGCAGCTGCTCAATTAATAAAGGAAGGGCAAATTGTTATTTTTGATGCAGGGTCAACCAACTGGTATGTGGGAAAAAACTTACCGGAAAATAGTCATTTAACGATTATTACTAATGCCATGGATGTAGCAGAAGAATGCAGCAAAGATGAAACTGCCTCGATTTACTTATTAGGCGGGAAACTAAGACGAAATTCAATGAGTCTGGTTGGTCCACAGGCAGAAATTGAATTACAAAATTACAATGCCGATTATGTATTCTTAGGAACATCAGGGATTTCACTGCGCCAGGGTTTTACAAGTTCTGATTTGTATGAAGCAGAAATTAAACGGGCAATGGTTTCCTCAGGACAAAAAATTGTAGTAGTAGCTGACCATAGTAAACTTCAAAGGGCAGGGTTAACCTCTTTTTGTAATTTTAATGAAATAGATATATTTATTACTAGTGAACTCGCCGATAAAGATATCCTTAAGGAAATTGAAAAAAAGGGCGTTGAAGTGATTGTTGTACCGGTATCAGAAGTGATAAATGAAATATAAAGCTTAAAAGTGAGGAGATCCCATGGTTAATGTTGCTTTGTTAAGTAAATGGCATGTCCATGCAGACGATTACGCACGTCAAGCCAATCAAAATGAACACATTCAAATTAAGGTCGTTTGGGATGAAAATGTGGAACGTGGTCAAGAATGGGCGAAACAACTTACTGTACCTTTTGAACCAGACTTAAAGGAAGTTTTGGCTGACCCAGAAATTGATGCCGTTATTGTAGATACACCGACAAACCTCCATAAAGAGATTATTATTCTGGCAGCTGAATATAAAAAGCACATTTTTACTGAAAAAATACTCGCTTTTACAGTAGAGGAATGTAATGAAATCTATGAAGCAGTGAATCAGAATCAGGTAAAGATGATGGTTTCGCTGCCTCGGCTAACTGAGAATTATTATTTATATGCAGAACAAGTTCTAAATGAAGGGCTATTAGGGAAACTAACGTCTATTCGATGCCGGCTTGCACATAATGGTGCGGTTCCTTTAGAGGGGAATCCAAACGGCTGGCTGCCTAAGCACTTTTTTAATAAAGAGGAGTGCGGTGGAGGTGCATTTATTGACCTTGGTGCCCATCCGATTTATTTAACGAACCGCCTGGCAGGACCAGTAAAAGCTGTGATAGCTCGCTTACAGCCACAATCGGAAAATGAAGTTGATGTTAATTCAGTGGCGATTATCGAGTATGAAAACGGAGCGTTAGGAACAATTGAAACAGGGTTTCTTTCTAGTGGAAGCCCTTTCCAGCTAGAATTGTATGGAACAGAAGGAGCATTATTAATAGAAGATGATAAAATCCGCTTAAAATCTAAACAACTGGGTGAGGGGTGGCATACACCTGATACTTTGCCAACCGCACTGCCTTTGCCAATGGAACAATGGATAAGCTCCATTATTGAAGGAAAAATTCCATCCATTACAGAGAAGGATGTGCAGGGATTAACATTGATCAATCAAGCCGCAATCCTATCACAAACACAAGGTCGAAGAGTAGAAAAAGATGAAATATTGACTGTGAAAAAATAGGAATAAATTAGGGGGAAATCCAATGAAAAAATTAAGAGTGGGCATTATTGGTGCTGGTGGTATTGCAACGGGTGCCCATATTCCAAACTATTTAAAATGCGGGGAAAAGGTAGAGATTGTTGCAATTTGTGATGTTGTGAAAGAAATGGCTGACAAGGCGGCATTAGAATTTAATATTCCACATGTTTTTTCAAGCTATGAAGAAATGTTTCAAAGCGTTCAAATAGATGCGGTAAGTATTTGTACACCAAATAAATACCATTATCCTGCAACAATGGCTGCATTATCTGAAGGTTGTCACGTTTTATGCGAGAAGCCGCCGGCTATGACAGCAAAAGAAGCTGAGGAAATGGCCATCGCCGCTGAAAAGGCTGGAAAAATCTTAACTTATGGGTTCCATTTCCGCCATGCTCCACATGTAGAAGTGTTAAAGCGCTTTATTGATGGGGGAGAACTAGGGGAAATATATGCTGCACGTGTGACGGCTATGAGACGCCGGGGAATTCCAGGCTGGGGTGTGTTTACAAATAAAGAACTTCAGGGCGGGGGACCTTTAATTGATATCGGGGTTCACATGTTGGATACCGCTTTATATTTGATGGGTTATCCTGAGCCGGAAACTGTTTTTGGTGTGACGTATCAGAAGCTTGGCAACAAAAAAGGAGTAGGTCTCATGGGAACATGGGATTGGGAAAACTTCTCAGTGGAAGACATGGCACGTGGCATGATCACGTTTAAAAATGGGGCGTCAATTTTATTAGAGACTGCTTTTGCTGCGAATGTGGAAAAGCATGATGTGATGAATGTTTCCTTAATGGGGGATAAAGGGGGAGCAGATGTGTTTCCACTGAAAATCTATCAAGAAAAGCATGATACTTTAATAGATATTACCCCTTCTCATTTGCCTAAGAGAGACTGGCACGAACTTGAACTTGAGAGATTTGTAGATTCGTGTTTAGAAGGAACAAAAACGATAAGTACAGGTATACAAGGTGTCTACCTTCAGAAAATCATTAATGGACTGTATGAGTCAGCAGAAAAGGGCGAAGCAATTAAATTAAGTGAAGATGTAACTGTATAAATAGTCCAATCAAAGAACAGCGGTTAAAGAAATTTAACCGCTGCTTTAAAAAAAGGGGTTGTTTGTTAAATGAGTAAAATAGGCTTACAGTTATTTTCTGTTTGGAAAGATGCAGAAAAAGACTTTTTGGGAACGTTCCAAAAAGTAGCTGATCTTGGATATGAAGGTATTCAATTTGCAGGCTTTTATAATACTCCAGCCAAAAAAGTTAAACAGCTATTAGATGAACATGAAATGGCGTCTGCCGGTGCACATGTAGGGATTCACCAACTATTACAACCAGGATTAGAAAATATTTTTGACTATCATCAAACCATTGGAAATAACTTAATTATTTGCCCGGCTATTCCAAAGGAAATGCGCGAGACCGCTGATGATTATAAGAGAACAGCAGAATCATTAAACAAAATTGGGGAAGCATGCAAAAAAGCGGGCTTCATTTTTGGTTATCATAACCATGACTTTGAATTTGAGAAATTTGGAGATAGAACGGGTCTTGAATTGCTATTTGGTAACACAGAGCCTGATTTGGTAAAAATGGAACTAGATTGCTATTGGGCTAGTTTCGCAGAATATGACCCGATAGAAATTATTCGAAAGTATAGAGATAGAGTCGTGTCACTCCATATCAAAGACATGAAAATTGTAAACGGTAAGAAGGCCGGCACAGAAGTTGGCAGGGGTATCTTTGATTATGCCTCTATTATTAAAGCAGCGAATGAATATGGTGTGGAGTGGTTCACAGTTGAGCAGGAAGAATTTGAAGGTGATCCTTATGAAAGTCTTGCGATAAATGTAGACACTCTTAAACATTTACTGGCGGAGGCTGCGATAAAATGACATCACTAACTCCCCGCTCGGAATATCCAAGACCAGATTTCACAAGAAATGAATGGCTCAATCTTAACGGACCATGGAACTTTGATTTTGATGATCATAATCGTGGTTTAAGAGAAGAATGGTATTTAAATCACCATTTTTCTAATAAAATTATCGTTCCATATGCATTTCAATCAAAATTAAGCGGTATTGAAACGAAAGAATTCCATGATGTTGTTTGGTATGAACGGTGCTTTACCATTCCTGAAGAATGGCAGGAAAAAAAGATCCATCTTCATTTTGGAGCGGTTGATTACCGGGCAACAGTCTGGATTAATGGAAGATTTGTTTGTGCCCATGAAGGCGGGCATACATCGTTTTATGCCGATATTACTGACGCTCTAATTAGCGGAGAAAATAGAGTAGTTGTAAGGGCAGAGGATAGTTCCACTGATTTGGAACAGCCGCGGGGGAAACAATATTGGGAAGTCGATTCTGGCGGAATCTTTTACACAAGAACAACAGGTATTTGGCAGACAGTTTGGCTTGAGCCGGTAAGTCCATCCTACCTTGACCGTGTGAAACTTACTCCGAATATTGATACAGGTGAAGTTTCGATAGAATATATTGTCCAAAATAGGAAGAGCAAACAAGAACTTGAAATCGAAATTACATCCCATGGCCAAATTGTTGTCAATGATAAGGTCCAAGTTCATTTGGTTCAACGGAAAAACAAGCACATAGTTTCTCTTGTGGATTTTGCAAACGGCGAAGGTAAGTTATGGAGTCCAGAAACTCCACATCTTTATCATGTAGAATTCCGTCTCAAAGAAGATGATGTACTTTTAGATAAAGTGCAAAGCTACATTGGGATGAGAAAAATATCTATACAGGATGGAAAAATTGAGCTCAATAATAAGCCATATTATATGAAACTTGTCCTTGATCAAGGGTATTATCCTGAAGGCCTGCTAACAGCCCCAACAGATGAAGATATAAAAAGAGACATCGTATTAACGAAGGAAATGGGCTTTAATGGGGTCAGAAAGCATCAAAAGGTTGAGGAACCGCGGTACTTATACTGGGCAGATCAATTAGGACTGCTGGTGTGGGGGGAAATGGCCAATAGTCATACCTTTACAGACAGGTCAGTAAAACGTATGGCCTCGGAATGGCAAGAAGCTATTGAACGGGATTATAACCATCCGTCTATCGTTGCCTGGGTGCCGTTAAATGAGAGCTGGGGAGTACCGCGACTAAAAAGGGATCCGCGCCAAGCCCATCATTTAGTCAGCATGTATTCCTTAACAAAATCGATCGATTCCTCCCGTTTAGTGATTTCAAATGATGGCTGGGAGCATACCATTTCAGATATCCTGACCATTCATGACTATGAAGGGGAAAAGGAAGTTTTAACAGAACGTTATTCAGCATTGGAGAATGTCTTAAAGTATACTCCAGCGGATCGTTCTTTATATGTAAACGGCTTTCAATATCATAATGAGCCTATTATGATAACGGAGTTTGGCGGAATCGCCTATCAGAAAAGCGACTGGCAGGGGTGGGGTTATACCGCAGCATCAAATGCTGATGATTTTATTAAACGATACTATCATGTGGTCTCGGCTTTGTTGGAGTCTCCACTAATCCAAGGTTTTTGTTATACCCAATTCACAGACATCGAGCAAGAAATTAATGGACTATTAACCTATGACCGACAGGCTAAAGTTGATCTCAATATCATTCGTAATATAAATGAGGGTAGGAAGCTGACCTTTGCTGAATAAGGATGACAGGAGTGTTTTGTTTGTATTTTACAGTTGAAAAAATTGAGAAATATTTAGGAGAATTGAAGGGTTATATTTACAAAGAAACAAAAGCAATTCCGGCTTTTCAATACAAAGAGTGGGACTTTGGTGAAGAGGATAAATATGCCTACAAAACAGATTTTGATGACAAAAACTGGGGGAATTTTCAAATTGGAGATTCCTGGGGCGGCTATGATAAATCTGCTTGGTTTCGCACTACCGTCTCTATACCTGAAGAATGGAAAAATGAACGAATAGTCATCCACTTATTAGTCGGCCCTCGTGACGGCGGCGGGTCAACAGCTGAGTCTTTATTATATGTGAATGGTATTCCATTACAAGGAATTGATGTATGGCACGAAGAAGCATGGCTGCCGCCAGAGCTTCTGCAAAACAATCAAATTCAAATTGCTATAAAAGCATGGAGCGGGGTGTTAAATCCACCTGACCGCCGAAGATTTAAAACAGCAAAGCTCGCCTGTGTCGATGGAGCGACAGAAAAATACTATTATTTAGCGCATACTCTCGTAAATACGGTAAAGGTTTTGGATGAGCATGACTTAAGAAGAACAAAAATGCTTCAATTATTAAATGAATCGATGTTAAAGGTTGATTTCTTAAAGCCTGGCACCGATTTCTTCTATCAATCGATTAAGGAAGCATATGAATTTCTAAAATCAAAGGTCGATCAATTAGGGGAATTGAATGAATTAAAGCCATTAGTCACAGCACTTGGCCATTCACATATTGACATGGCATGGTTATGGCGTTTAGTTCATTCGCGTGAAAAAGCTTCGCGGACATTTTCAACGGTATTACATTTAATGCGCCAATATCCTAATTACAGATACATCCATACTTCTCCGCAATTATACAAATATTTGAAAGAAGACTACCCTGAAATTTTTGCGAAAGTCAAAGAGAAAATAGCCGCCGGTGAATGGGAAATAACAGGTGGTATGTGGATCGAGCCCGACACAAATGTACCAAATGGAGAGTCCTTAATCCGTCAAATTCAGTTTGGAAAACGGTTTATGAAAGAAGAGTTTGGGGTTGATACAAGGGTCGTTTGGCTTCCAGATGTGTTTGGATACTCATGGGCATTACCGCAAATCATGAAAAAGAGTGGAATTGACAGCTTCATGACGACAAAAATTAGCTGGAGTCAATATAATCGATTCCCATTTGATACGTTTAATTGGCGCGGCATCGATGGAACAGAAATGTTTACTCACTTTATTACCACACCTGAAGAGGGGGCAAAGCAGTATACGTATAATGGCATGGTCGAACCGGCCAGCGTGAAAGGGATTTGGGATGCCTACCAGCAAAAGGAAGTAAACGATGAGCTATTACTTGCCTTTGGCTGGGGGGATGGCGGCGGCGGACCAACAAAAGAAATGATCGAAGCAGCCGAGGCTATGAAAAATCTGCCGGGTCTTCCAAGAGTTCAAATGGATACAGCTGAACCCTATTTTAAAAGGTTAAGAGACCGTGTGAAGGATCAAACAATACCAGTTTGGGATGGGGAATTATATCTAGAGTATCACCGGGGGACCTATACATCGCAAGCGTCATTAAAACGGGCTAACCGAAAAGCGGAGTTTACCTATCACAATGCGGAATGGTTAAGTGTCCTTGCTGATCAATTAACTCATCAGTCAAATTATCCACATACAGCATTAAATGAAGGCTGGGAGATGTTGCTTCTTAATCAATTCCATGACATATTGCCAGGTTCATCCATTCGTCAAGTGAATGAGGATGCGCGGAAGGATTATGCTATTGTCCAAAATATTGGGGAAAAGGTTCTTAATGAAGCCAAAAGTTCGATTGAACAAAACATTCAAATAGAACAGGGCGGCATAGTGGTTTACAATTCTCTTTCTTATCAACGTGATGGGTTCATTGAATTGCCAGTGTCACGATTCTTTACAGAAGAAACCACCATCGTTGATGAAGCAGGAAATGCACTCCCAGCACAAGTAATCCAAGAGGCGAATACACAAAAGGTGTTAATTCATGCGAATAACGTACCAGCACTAGGATATAAAACCTTTAAATTAAGCAAGGGTTCCATTTTACAGTCTGGAATTGTGGTGAAGAAGGATTATATTGAAAATGATTTTTATCAGATTCGTTTTAATGAGAAAGGCCAGATTATTTCCTTATTTGATAAACGCGCAGCCAGAGAAGTTCTTGCTGAAGGTGCAAGGGGGAACATCCTACAAACATTTGAAGATAAACCGATGAATTTTGATGCTTGGGATATTGATCTTTATTACCAAGAAAAAATGCGCGAGGTTGATAATTTAGCGGCAGTTGAGGTTCATGAAGAAGGTCCTGTTCGCGGAAGCTTAAAATTCATTTGGAAATTCTATGATTCTACTATTACACAATATATAAGTGTTTATAAAAATTCTCCTAGAATTGATTTCCGCACGGTGGTGGATTGGCAGGAAAAACAGACCTTATTAAAAGCAGCGTTCCCAGTTAATATTCGTTCAACCAAAGCAACCTATGATATTCAGTTTGGGAATATAGAACGCCCTACTCATTGGAACACCAGCTGGGACCATGCCCGGTTTGAAGTGGTCGGACATAAATGGGTGGACCTTTCCGAAGGGAATTTCGGGGTGAGTTTATTAAATGACTGTAAATATGGTCACGATGTTAAAGAAAATGTTTTACGGTTAACATTAATCAAATCTGCGATCAGCCCTGATGAGACAGCGGACCGTGGCATTCATGAATTTACATATAGCTTAGTACCGCATACAGGGGATTGGCGCGAAGGAAATATTGTGAAAGAAGCGTATAACCTAAATGTTCCGTTATTAGCAGGTGAACTTAAAGCGAATCAGACTGGGAGCTTACCAGCAACACATCAATTTGTAGAAATTGACAATGACCATGTTCTCCTGGAAACCGTCAAAAAAGCGGAGGATGATGAAGCAATCATTGTACGTTTCTATGAATATAAGCAATATAGGAATCAAACAAATGTCTCCTTTGCAAAAACAATTAAAAAAGCTGTGGAATGCAACTTAATTGAAGAAGAAGAAAAGGAAGCAGAATATCAGAATCAGACCCTTTCTTTCTCTGTCTCTCCATATGAAATTAAGACATTTAAAATCTGGTTCTAACTTTAAAATGAAAGTCAAAATAGAAATGGAGACAACGATGGTAGAATTAAGATTACTAAAATCGGAATTCGAGTACGCACAAGCGATTCAATTAGCGGATAGAGTCTTCCGGGATGAGGATCATATCTCAATGGGGGAGGCCTTCCCCCTAGTATTTTCACCTGAACTAAATCAATCATATGGAGTATTCATTAATAATGAACTAGTCTCCTTTATTGGGCTAGTGCCTTCAGTGATTCATCTAGATGCTGCTGAGATTCAAGCCTATTCAATAGGTGCCGTTTGTACCCATCCAGGCTATCGTAAAAAAGGCTTTGCCAGCATGCTTTTAGATAAGGTGTTTACACATGTTCAGAGGGCGGACGCTTCCATTTTATTTGTATCAGGCAGTTTACCAATATATATAAAAGCTGGCTGTTCCTTTTACGGTAAATTAAATAAATATGAAATAAATAAGGGAGATTTACAAGTAAGGGGTGACTTCTTGATAAGAGAATTATCCCCATTTGATTGGTTTTATTTACGGAAATTAGGTCAATCTCGACCTGTTTATTTTGAACAAAGTATAAATGATTTTTCTATCCTGAATAAGGCGGCTGGCTTTGCCAGTATCCTTAAGATGGAACACAAGATTTTGGCTGCTGAATCTGAAAATGAATTAAAGGGTTTTATCGTTTTTGGTGTTCCAAATTCATCATCAAAATCTGGAAAGCAGCCAGCACGGGTGATTGAATGGGGAGGGGAGCCGGAAGCGGTTAAAGCTATTTTAGCTCAAGCCTTCGAGAAAGGAATAAGTTCATTGAAATTTTCCATTCCTGCATACGAAAAAGAGCTTAATAGACTCCTAGACACGATTGAGAAAACTGCAGCACCATTTCCAGGCACTAGTAAAATTATGGACCTAGATTTGTTATTAAAACAAATACAACCTTTCCTTCATGGAAAAATCAAAATAATAAATCATGATATGAGAAGCAAAGAACTAATATTTAACCAGAAGTCAGTAGTCTTAGATAATGTTTCGTTAGAAAAATTAATCCTTCAAGGCGATCCAAATCTTGACGCTTATTTAAACGATATTTTTCCCATACCGCTTCCATTCCCTGAAGGCTTAAACTATGTATAAGGGGTTATGAAATTATGAGTACTATATTAATCCGTAATGTTCGTTGCGTAAACGAACCTGAACTTAATCGTAAATCCCTGCTTATTCGTAATGGTAAAATTGAATCGATCCATAATGATGAAGAATCCTTAGTTCGTAAGGCTGATTCTGTCATTGATGGAAATGAGCAATTGCTGATCCCTGGCATGATTGATGTACATATACATGGGGCGGATGGTTTTGATATGATGGACGGCAACATCGGTAGTGTGGAAGCCGTTTCCAGAGCCTGCGCTCGAACAGGCTGTACGTCTTTCTTAGCAACATCCGTATCGTCTTCATTACATGACCTGCTTAAAATGATAAGAAATGTAAAAGAGGCGGCCGGGAGAGAACCCGGCGCCGGGATCGTTGGCCTCCATATAGAAGGACCCTATTTAAATGTGAAGCGTAAAGGAATGCAAAATGAGCTATATTTAAGGCATCCTGAATTGGATGAAATGAAAATCATTTTAGAGGCATCTGGTTCATTGCTGCGAATGGTGACCCTAGCTCCGGAACTGCCGGGCGGTCTTGAAATGATCCGTTTTTTAAAGAAGCAAGGAATCATTGCGTCGATTGCTCATTCTGACGCAACCTATGAAGAAGCAAAAGCTGCATTTCAAATTGGTGCCAGCCATGTAACTCATTGCTTTAATGGAATGCGGCCTATTCATCATCGTGACCCAGGGGCGGTCATCGCTGCTTTTGAGGATAGTGCTGTTAGTGTACAAGCTATTGTTGATGATGTGCACCTCCACCCAGCCATTGTAAGGTTAATGTATCGGGAAAAAGGCCCAGATCATATGGTGCTCATTACAGATGCTCTTCAGGCTATGGGGATGGGGGATGGAACCTACTTATTCGGAGGGCATGAGGTGAAGGTGAGTCACGGAGTCGCTACATTAAGTGACGGTACACTTGCATCCAGTACTGTCACAATGAATCAAGCAGTAGAGAAAGCAGTTCGATCGGGAATCCCTTTAAAAGATGCTGTTACAATGGCAACAAAGACACCTGCAGATATTTTGGGATTGTCCAATAAAGGCAGGATTGAACCAGGGGCAGATGCGGACTTAGTCCTTATGAATGACCAATTCGAAGTGTTGTGGACTGTTGTAAATGGAAAAATGGTCTATAGACGAAATTAGAGAAACTTTCACGATGAACAGGCATGAATCCACTTAGCTGGATTCATGCCTATTATTTAGGAAATAAAACCACGTAAATAGTCTATCGAACGTTGAACATCCTCACCCATCGTCCGGCGCGGCTGAATACTGTCGGGATGCCATAGTTCGAGTGCCAGCCAACCGTTATAGTGAATGGAATCTGCAGAAGTCATAAGCGAAGAGAAGTCAATATCTCCTTCAAGCAAGTCTTCGGATGGCAGGTTCCCATGTTGATTACGTAAATGAAAAGCATAAATCCTTTCTGGATAGGTGTTGACCCACTCAATCGGATTGCATCCAGAAACAAAAGCCCAGCCAGTATCAACGCAAAGTCCTACACTCATATCTGCATATTGGACGACCGATCGCAGGTCACCTGATGCATTGTGATTGTCAGCAGCATGATTATGCAAGCAAACCCTTAGCCCCAACGGGGAAACAAGTTCAGAAATACGGGATAAGTTTTCACCTTGCTGTTTAAAATGGTCCTCCGACTTGGCAATAACATTTTTCCAATTGATAGGGTCAGCATTTAGTAACAAATCAGAACCTTCAGCTGCTGCTAAACGTTCGGCGATTGGCAAAACAGACCGCTCCACATCAAGAGTGTTAAATGGTACATGTAATGGGAGGCCAATATAGGAGGCTGAGACTGCCAAACCATAGGAACGTGCTAATTTAAGTTTTTCTGTATCAGCATCAATTTCAACAGCATCTAGTCCTGCTTCAGCACAAGCACGGAAAAGTTCATCCCATTCAGGTGTCTTTCCATCTCTTTTCCAACGCTCAGCCCAGCCATACATATTTGATGAAAATCCTCGAATGTTCAAATAATTACCCCCTTCTGAATTAAACTAATCGTTTGTTTTTCACTCATTCTCGCGGCATTATATAGGGAGGTAATACAGTGGAAATTATTCAGAACCTGCTGATTGACGTTTGCGTGTGAGTCAAGTCCTCTCACTTTTCGATAAAAGTGAAGAAGAGGGTTTTCAAAAATAGTGAACTCACTTCGTGGTCCGGTTTCAACTTGTTCTTCAACAATTTTTCCCTGCTTATCGTATCGTCTGAAGACAGGCTGTCGTGAATCGAATGGCGTCCAGCGAACTGAGCCTAATGTCCCTTCGATTTCCGCCCGTACGTATTCCTCACCATGGGCACATGAGGCTCGTTCATAATGAACATGGACAGGATGATTATCGGAGATGTATGTCATAGATGCTCCAACATGTGTTTCCACATCAAATGGTGTATCAGAGGGGTCAATTTCTGTTATGGGTTTGGCCGTCCAAGCGGAGTTTACCTCAATAACGTCCGGATGGAGTATGTCATTCAAGGTGGCAAAGTCATAAGGTCCCCAATCCATTAGAACACCTCCGCCGCTTTGGGTTGAATCAAGAAACCAGCGGCTTACAGGCTGGTATTCAATTCCGGAACGGCTTCGTTCCCATTTGTTTACAAATGTAACATGATAAATATCTCCGAGACAGCCGGAGCGAATGATATTTTTGACTGCTTCCATGTGAGGCATTCCCTTAAAGCGTACGCTGCAGCAGCCTAGTAACCGATCATGCTTTTCTGCAAGCTGAACCATCTCTTCGGCTTGTGATAGATTCATAGCAAGAGGTTTTTCACAAAGGACATGGCGGCCAGACTTGAGTGCCAACTTTGCTGGATCTAAATGCGCCAATGGAGGGGTGCAGATGATTACGATATCATCATTTTCGGCCGCTTCAGAGTTAAGCATTTCTTCCATGTTTGTAAAACCAATTGCATCAGGGAACTGATCACAGAAAGCAGCCAGCGCGATAGGATTTGTATCAGCCACTCTCAATTTAACCGGTTCGGAAAGTTTCTTTGCCGTTTCTGCATGTGTACGACCGATGACACCCGCGCCTATAATATATAATCTCAAAACAATCACCTCAGTTAGAATTAATGGTTCCACTCTAACATAATCAAAAAATTAGATTCTCCTCCAATTAGGATAAAAACTAATCAAATTGTACAGAGGAAAATTTGTTAAAATAGTATAGGGGTGAAAAATGTACGTTGAACATTTACAATTACAACGCTCGTTTGCATTTTGCCGAGTCTGGGGGTCAGATGAAGAGCATGATTTACATATTCATGATTGTTTAGAAATTGGGGTTGTGCTTAAAAATGAGTTGAAATATCAGTTTAATGATCATACTTACATTGGCAGGCCAGGAGACGTGTTCTTGTGCCGTCCTTTCGAGCCTCATTGGAGTTTTTCTAAACCTGATCAACCGTTCGAATGTATTCTAGTTCTGTTCACACCCTCTTCCGTCCATAAAATTCCAGATGGTAATCAGCTGATTAAGCCCTTCTACACCACGAAAGGTGTTCAGCCCTTAATACCTGCTAACACGAATTTTGCAAAAACAATAAGTAAAGCAGCGACTTTAGCTGTGGAAGCTCAGGAACAGGGGAAGGAAGCCTGGGTGACTCATCAATTCATGCATTTGATTGATATTTTGTTACAGGTGAATCAGTATGTAAAAGAATCTCAATCTACGGACGTTAACAAACTGCCGCCTTCTGGAATTGTTGAAGCCGTGGGGTACATGCTTGATCATTATCATCTGCCTCTTGATATTGAAAAACTATCATCGCAGGTAGGATTAGGGAGAACCATGTTTTTTAAAGAGTTCCGCCAGTTGACAGGCCTGACTCCCAATGAGTTTCTCAATCGGCTTCGGATACAGAGTGCAAGCGATTTACTTCGGACCACAAATAAAAGTATGATTGATCTCGCCTTTGCAAGCGGATTTCAGTCATTAAGTGCCTTTAACAAGCAATTTAAAAGATATACCGGCCAAGCTCCACGAGAGTATCGTAAGAAGTCTAATACATAAGAAAACCTTTTATTTGCATTATACAGATGGATAAGTAATAGTTATACTATCTAGGTAAAGTTTAAATTAAGAAGGAGATTAGCAATGGCAAATCAAAATAAAAATAAGAAAAAAGAAGCAAAATCATCATCTGCCTTTACTTTTTGGATGATTGGATTGGTTGCCGTTTTTATTTTAGGTTTCATTTTTCTAGGCAATCACTCTAAACAACAAGATAAATCCACATCCACAAAAATTAATTATAGCAATCAGCCATACATTGGTAAGGAATCAGCGCCTGTTTCAATTATTGAATTTGGTGATTATAAATGTCCTAATTGCAAAAACTTTGGCAAGGATGTTGTACCTATTATTCAGAAGGAACTAGTTGATACCGGTAAAGCAAAGTTTTATTTTATGAATGATTCGTTTATTAACGTTGATTCCGAACGATCAGCAAAATTTGCGGAATCCGTATTCGCGGAACTTGGCAATGATACGTTTTGGAAATTCCATGAGCTCCTTTACGAAAAACAGCCCGAAGATACCAAATATGAGAAAATGGACGTTTTTACAGAAGAATTTTTGACTAATACCTTAAAAGAAGTGGCTAGCGATAGCGATGTTGACAAGGTTGTAAAGAACTTTGATGCTAAGAAATCCAATGATGCTTGGCAAAAAGATATGGATTACGCTGAAAAATTAGGTGTTACAGGTACCCCAACCCTTTACGTTAATGGGGAAAAGTTTGAAGGACAAACCATTGATGATTTAAAAGACATGGTTGAAAAAGCTGCAAAGGGTGAATAAGCATGAATAAGTCCTTACTTCTCGCCTGGATAGCAGCCATCATTGCCACGCTAGGCAGTCTCTACTTTAGTGAGGTGATGCACTTCATACCATGTACGCTCTGTTGGTATCAAAGGATATTTATGTACCCGTTGGCGATCATCCTCGGAGCGGCAGTTTACCGGAATGACCAAGGTATCTATAAATACGCGCTTCCGTTGTCTATCATCGGTCTTCTAATCGCTGGATACCATACCTTATTACAGAAAATACCATATTTACAGCAGTTTGAAATGTGTACAACCGGAGTGCCTTGTTCCAAGGATTATATTAACTGGCTTGGCTTTGTTACTATTCCGTTATTAGCTTTGATTGCATTTATGGTTATTACAATCTGCTTAATCATTATCTCTCGCAGCAAAGAGGAAAATAGGGATCAATAAAAAAGAGCGGTGAAACCAAAAGGTTTCCCGCTCTTTTCAGTTGTCAGCAAAGCATCAATTAGTACATAAAGGATGCGCCAACAATGATTAATAAAATAAACAACACAACAATTAAAGCGAAGCTGCTGTTATTTCCATGTCCCATAGTAATCACCTCCTCCATTGCTGAGTTATTACAATGTATGTCAGAAGGGAAGGAGCTGAAATGGACAAACGTTGACTACTAGAAAAGAAATTAATTTATTGAGAAAAAACGTTTGCAGAATTTTGATAAATAAATAATTTAATAGAACTTTTTATTGTAGTATAATTATATACAGTTATTTGGATTATTGGAAAAGGAAGTCATTTTTCTAAGGAGAGGTGTTAGGCTATGGCAAGAGTTTTAGTAGCAGGTGAGATCCCGCAAAAGGGGTTAGAGATGTTGTTAGAACATCACGAGGTTGAAGTATTTTCAGGAGAGAAATTGATATCTGATACAGAATTAAAAGAGCGAATCAAAGATAAGGATGCTCTTCTCAGTTTATTATCTACCCCGGTAACAAAAGAGGTAATTGACCAAGCCCCTGACCTAAAAATCATAGCAAATTATGGAGCTGGATTTAATAATATTGACTTTGAATATGCGGCATCTAAAGGAGTCCCGGTTACCAATACTCCTATGGCGTCTACTGCTGCAACAGCAGACTTGACTATTGCCCTTTTACTTGCCTCAGCAAGGAGAGTAGCTGAAGGGGATGATGTCTGTCGGACGGTTGGTTTTAATGGGTGGGCCCCTCTTTATTTTCTAGGAAGAGAAGTAACTGGGAAAACTATCGGAATTATTGGATTTGGTCAAATTGGCCAAGCGGTTGCAAAAAGAGCAGCTGCCTTTGATATGAAGGTTCTATATACGGGTCCAAATCGAAAAAGCCAAGAAATTGAACAAGCCCTAAACGCGACCTACGTATCTTTTGATGAGTTAGTAGCAGAATCAGATTTTATTACGATAAACTGTTCGTATAATCCAACATTAAAACACATGTTCAGTACAAAGCAGTTTGAAATGATGAAATCAACTGCCTATTTAATTAACTGCGCCCGTGGCCCAATCGTTGACGAGGAGGCACTGGTCCAGGCCTTATCAGAGAAACAGATTGAGGGAGCAGGAATTGATGTATTTGAATTTGAACCTGAAATTAGTGACGGTTTGAAAAAGCTGAAAAACGTTGTATTAACTCCGCATATCGGGAATGCTACTTATGAAGCACGCGATGCTATGGCGATTATGGCAGCCAGTAACATTGTAAAGGTGTTAAACGGAGAAGCACCTTTATACGTAATCAATGGAGTGACTAAGGAAACCATTCTCGTTTAGAAATGAATAAGATGCATGAAAAAAGACGGCAGATGCCGTCTTTTTTGGTGAGTATGGTGGATTGAACTGTGGGCTCTTAGTTAAAATTTAGATGGATCTGCCTAAGAAAGCCGTTAGCATCCAAACATGTTTCTCAAGATCAGAATGTATCGCGAGCAGCATATCTCCTGTTGTTTCATCATGATTCTCATCGGCAAAGCTCATGCCTTCTTTCAATTCACCAATAATAATTGAGAAGTCTTTGATAATTGATTCAACCATTTCATCTGCAGATTCGTTACCTGACGCTTCTTTAATTGAAGAGATTTCTAGGTATTCTTTCATTGTAGCAGCAGGTTTTCCGCCGATTGCTAGCAAACGTTCGGCTAGTTCATCGACATGAATGCCAGCCTCATTATAAAACTCTTCAAATTTGACATGTAAGGTGAAAAATTGTCCACCTTTCACATACCAATGATAGTTATGTAACTTCGTATACAGTACAGACCAGTTTGCAATCTGTTTGTTAAGTACGTTTACTAATTGATTTTCCATAATAAATAGCCTCCTTTTTTAACTCTACTTATATTATTACCAAAGATGGAGGTCCAATCCTGTATGAATTTAAGGAATTTGTTGTCAATTTTGTGAAGAATCATTGGTTTTAAGTGTATTACGCTCTTTTTTATTGTTACAAGCATGAAACAATTTGTAATAATTCGACCTATCCTTTCCATGCCGTCCATCTAATGGAATTTATATATTGATGGAAAATAATCCCTTTTAGTAGACAAATCCCTTCATGCTGGGCACTATTTAATCCCATTATTCCTTACCACTTTTTGGGTAATGAATCCGATTGTAACAACTGTTAGCCTTATTAGTATGACAAGCGCGGAACAAATATTGGAGGGAATAAAATATGAATAAATTTAAAAAATTACTAATTGCGACCGGACTTATCCTATCCATGTCAGCATTTACTTTAAATGGAACGACTGAAGCGGCAACAACGACACATAAGGTACAATCAGGTGAAACTTATTGGAAAATTGCCGCGAAATATGGTGTGACAGTTAATAATTTAAAAAAAGCAAACAACAAAACTAGTAATCTTCTTTATGCGGGATCTAATCTAGTAATCCCGAATTCTTCCATTACAGCAGCAGAAAAGGATTTAATGGCACGTCTAGTTCGTGCTGAGGCAGTGGGTGAGCCGTATGCAGGGAAAGTGGCTGTTGCAACGGTAATCCTTAACCGTGTTTCCAGCCCAGATTTCCCTAATACCGTAAAAGGTGTTATTTATGAAAAGTCGAATGGGTACTATGCCTTCACGCCTGTAAAAAATGGCACCATTAACAAAACAGCTGATGCTGCATCAAAAAGAGCTGTAAATGAAGCACTTGCCTTTAGAGGACAAGGAAACGGATCATTATTTTTCTATAATCCAAAAACAGCCGTAAGTAAGTGGGTCTATTCTCGACCAGTAACGGTAACCATTGGTAATCATCGTTTTGCAAAATAATTTATTGTGTAATTATAGTATTTCTTTAACTGAATAATATAAACAAAAGAGCAGTGATTTCCTAAAAATGGAATCACTGCTTTTTTTATAGACCTACGAACCTTGTTTAATTTTTAATGCAACGAGACTAGCGAATTCGTGGATGATGGTGGCAGCCAGTAAAGATGTAATCTGAGTCGGATCATATGGCGGCAAGACCTCGACTAAGTCAAAACCAATAAAGTGAAAATCAGTTAGAGATCGGATGATTTGCAACGTTTCAAAACTATTTAAACCACCAACTTCTAGTGTTCCCGTCCCAGGTGCGCATGACGGATCAACAAAATCAATATCAAAGCTAAAGAAACAAGGGGTATTACCGATTTTTGCTTTCATTTCATTTATAACATTCTCGATTCCTCGTTGTTTTAGCTCAGGGGTTGTAATCACGTGATAGCCTAAATCTGTGCTGGCATCAATATCACCTGGATGGTTCAGGGTTCCGCGAATTCCTACTTGGAAAACCTTATCAGGAATGAGGAGATTCTCTTCATATGCCCGGATGAATGGTGAACCATGCCAATACTTTTCTTCATAATAGGTGTCCCAAGTATCTGTATGAGAATCAAAATGAATTAAGGCAACAGGACCGTGTACTTTTACTGCGGCCCGAAGATGGGCTAATGTAACCGAATGATCCCCCCCTAGTCCAATTGGAATAATCCCTTTTTCCATCAGGTCCATCATTGCTTTTTCAATGACCTCATAACTGCGATGGATGTTATGCGGAATGACAGACACATCACCGATGTCAATGGCATTACATTCGTCAAAAGGATACACCTTGTGAATTGGATGATATGGGAATAGAGTCATCGACGCCTGACGAATTGCCTGTGGTGCGAACCGTGCTCCAACACGAAAAGAGGCTGCCGTATCAAACGGAACACCGACAATAGCCAATTTAGCATTTTCCCTGTGGGAGGGTAACCTCATGAAGGTACCAGTGGTACAAAATTCTGGTTTAACATCTGGTGATAATGGATAGTGCATATAAGATTCCCCCATTTCTTATTTTCATATACTGTAAAATGCAAGAATTGTGCCAGATGATTATTGACAGGAATCGTTGTGAATGAAGCGAAAAACTATTTAATTGGGAATATTCTATGCATAGATGAATAATTAAAAAGACTTTGGCTTGACTATTTAAGCCCATCCTTAGAGATTTTAAAAAAAATATAGAGTGGCACGAAATTTGCAATGATATATTTGAATTTTCAAATAAGTGAGGGGGAGAAAAAATTTTCAGAAGACAAAAGGGTTATTACTTAATGAGAGCGTTTTAATCAAAAGGGAGGTATGATAGGTGGAAAATGGCGTAAAGCTGAAAAGATCGTTAAAGTTGTGGCAGGTCGTAATCATGGGGTTAGCTTATATGACACCTATGGTGGTTTTTGACACATTTGGAATTGTTTCAGGTATAACCGAGGGGCATGTACCAACAGCCTATATTATTGCATTGGTCGGGATGCTGTTTACTGCGTCAAGTTATGGGAAGCTTGTGAAGGTCTTCCCTCAAGCAGGCTCTGCCTACACGTATACCCAAAAAGCGATGAACAGACATCTTGGTTTTCTAGTTGGATGGTCTTCGCTGCTTGATTATTTGTTTTTGCCAATGGTCAACGCTTTGTTAACAAAACTGTACCTCAATGCATTGTTTCCATCTGTGCCAGATTTTATTTGGGTTTTAGTGTTTGTAGGAATTGTGACCTTCTTAAACTTGCGAAGCGTAAATGCCCTGGCAAATTTCAATACATTATTTGTTCTTGTTCAAATACTGATTATGGTCGTCTTTATTATCCTTGTGATTAAAGGTTTACATTCAGGCGAGGGGACAGGAACTGTTTTTAGTTTAAATCCATTTTTTGTTGAAGGTATGAACCTGCCAGTCCTTGTTACCGGTGCAACGATTCTTTGCTTCTCTTTCCTGGGTTTTGATGCTGTTACGACATTGTCTGAAGAAACGCCCAATCCGCAAAAGACGATCCCAAAAGCAATATTGCTTACAGCTTTATGGGGAGGGGTTATTTTTATTACCACATCGTTTTTTATTCAATCCTTTTTTCCGGATATATCCAGATTTAAAGAACCTGATGCCGCACTTCCAGAAATTGCTTTATACGTAGGTGGAAAGCTCTTCCAATCGATTTTCTTGTGTACAACCTTTGTTAATACACTCGCCTCCGGCCTTGCATCACATGCAAGTGTTTCGCGACTCTTGTATGTAATGGGGCGTGACAAGGTATTCCCGGAAAAATGGTTTGGATACGTTCATCCAAAATGGCGGACACCTGCAATTAATGTTGTATTTGTGGGTGTCATCTCCTTGTCGGCCTGGTTCTTCGATCTAGTTACAGCTACTTCGTTAATTAATTTCGGTGCGTTAATGGCTTTTACGTTTGTCAACCTTTCTGTGATTAGTCACTTTGCCGTTCGTCAAAAGATGCACAGGACACCTAGAGGTTTTTTTGATTACGTTATCATGCCATTAATTGGTGCGGGAGCGGTTGGGATCCTTTGGATTAATCTAGAGGTTAGTTCTTTGATTATGGGAATACTTTGGTTTATTGTTGGATTTACTTACTTACTTTTTCTAACAAAGGCATTCCGAATAGCGCCGCCCCAATATAAAGCGGAGGAAGCATAAACGAATAATTTTTTATGAAAGAAGTGGATTCTAGGATATGTAAGGGTTCTACTTTCGGGTGCTTTCTTATTAAAAGACGTATGAATTGGCATACGTCTTTTCTTTATTTATCAGGGTTTCTACAAAATAAAAGGGTCCGCAATTACGCCAGGGAGATCATGTTAACGCCCGAGTGGGTTGAGTCCGTATAATTGTGTAAAAAGAAAATGAGTCAAATTAATTCCTATTGTCAACAATGTTATCAGCGACGAAAACAATGTGGAGGAATTAATTATGACTCAAGTACAGTTTAACCTAAATATTGATGATTTAAAAGATTCTGTTATGAACTCTAATATAGATGCTGTCATTAAAGCGTCTATCGTCTTGGTATTGAATTCTTTTATGGAAAAAGAACGTGATGAGTTCTTGCAAGCCGGATCCTATGAACGTTCTAATTTACGACGTGACTACCGCAACGGATACTATGATCGTGATTTATTAATTAGCATTGGAAAAATTACTCTTCGAGTACCACGTACTCGTAGTGGAGACTTTTCGACTACTGTGTTTGAACAATATGCTCGTTGTGACCAAGCTCTCGTATTAGCCATGCTTGAAATGGTGGTAAATGGGGTCTCCACAAGAAAAGTTTCCAAAATCGTTGAACAACTCTGTGGGCAAAAGGTGTCTAAATCATTTGTATCCACGATTACAGAAAAGCTAGATCCTGTAGTGAATAAATGGGCAAGTCGACCTCTGAATACGATGTACTACCCTTATATCTTCGCAGATGCCATGTATATCAAAGTAAGAGAACATAATCGTGTCGTTTCTAAAGCTGTTTATATCGCAACGGCCGTTGACCAAAACAATAGACGTGAAATCCTAGGTTTGAGAGTAGACCACGGGGAGAGCACTGAATCCTGGCAACGATTTTTCCAGTACCTAAAGTCAAGAGGACTACAATCACCTAAGTTAGTTATTTCAGACGCACACAAAGGGTTAAAGTCTGCCATTGGTACAGAGTTTGTTGGATCCTCCTGGCAAAGATGCACGGTGCATTTCAAAAAGAATATCATTACGCATATGCCAAAAAAAGGCATGGACGAAGAGAAAATGGGTTTAAAAAGAATATTTGAGGTAGCCACAGTTGAAGAGGCAAGAAGATATAAAAATGAGTTCATTGAGCAATTTGGAGCTAATCCAAAACTAGAAAAAGCTATAGAGATATTAGAAGAATGCTTCGAAGATGCCATTCAACATCTAAATGAGAAACCAAAATACCATAAGCATATTCGAAGTACAAACTCGTTAGAAAGAATTAATGAGGAAGTCCGGAGAAGAGAGAAGGTAATTAGAATATTCCCTAATACACAATCCGCATTCCGATTAATTGGGGCAGTTTTAATGGACTATGCCGAGGAAGTAGGAAGAAGAATAATTCGGGACCAAGAAGAGAAGAAATAGCAACCGCGAAGCGCGAATTTTTGGTGTACTGGAAGGGGGGTACCCCCCTTCCAGTACACCAAAAAATAAATAAGCTGCTTAGAATTGTTTTTCATAGGAATGAATTTACACATAATAATGGGCTTGACTACCGAGTGGATCAATAGACGGAAAAATTCCGCTTATTTTGTAATTATTATTAAAAAAGGCGTAAATAAGCGGAGAGATTCCGCCTATTTACTCGGAAAATTCAAAAATGTGAGATTTTGCTTTGCATAACCGGAAAACCTTCCCTTATTTACCACAAAACAAGCGCCATTCTGAAATTAACCGGAAAATCTCCGTTTATTTTATTTTTGCGGGTTAATCGACTCGATTAAGGTCAAGACATGCGTCCTTCTATTCAAACCTGAGTAGGTTATGCATTTTTTCATAAAAATTTTGATTAAAGATAACATTTAAAAGGAAAGATGATTGGCATGAAAATTGCAACTATTTTAAATAGTGAGATTAGTAGGTAGAATGGAAGGAGGAGTAGATCTACAATTATTTTAGTGATTTAAGTTTTTCATTGCTAAAACAAAATGAAAGTGCTTACAAATTCTTGCTAATAAACATATAGCCGGATATAAAAGGAGAGATGGTAAAATTGGAGAATACTACTCTTAAGCGTTCACTTGGGCTTTGGGCAATCGTTATGCTTGGATTGGGCTATATGACACCAACGATCGTGTTTGATACATTTGGAATTGTATCTGAAGAAACGAATGGGGTCGTCCCACTCGCATACCTCACAGCACTAGTAGTTATGGCATTTACGGCAATTAGTTATGGGAAAATGGTCCGGGTGTTTCCAAGTGCGGGATCGGCTTATACGTATACACGAGAGACCATCAGTCCTCATCTTGGATTCATAGTCGGCTGGGCAGCGTTGCTTGATTATATATTGCTTCCTATGGTTAATGCATTGATTATTCGTATATATATGGTTTCAGTATTTCCAGAGGTGCCAGCATGGATCTGGGTTGTCGCATATGTTGCGATCGTCACGGCAATTAACGCTTGGAGCATGGGGAAAACATCTAGTTTAAATTCCCTGCTTGTCATTTTTGAAGTGGTTTTAATTGCGGCATTTATCGTTCTTGCTTTTGTTCAGCTCTCTAAAGGAATGGGACAAGGAACCATTTTCACAGCAGCACCTCTCTTCCATTCTGATATTCACCTCGGAGCCATTTTGACAGGAGCTACGGTAGTTTGTTTCTCCTTCATTGGTTTTGATGCAGTAACTATGTACGCAGAGGAAGCTATCGATCAAAAAACGATGCCGAGAGCGATTATGTTAACGGTCTTTATTGGCGGCGCCATTTTCTTCAGCTGCAGCTATTTCGCCCAAGCGCTGTTTCCAGATATTTCGGGCTTCAAGGTAACCGATGACACACTACCTGAAATCGGATTGTTTGTGGGTGGAACCCTTTTTAAACTGGTTTTCCTTTCCGGTGCATTTGCAGCCACTGTAGCTTCTGGGCTTGCCTCCCATGCCAGTGTATCAAGACTTTTGTACGTTATGGGGAGAAATGGGGTTTTGCCCAAAAAGGTGTTTGGGTATGTTCATCCCAAATTCCGGACACCGGTTTTTAATGTCATCTTGGTTGGGGGAGTCTCATTACTTGCGATTGCTCCAAGTTTAGAGCTTATTTCTTCATTTATAAATTTTGGTGCATTAATTGCTTTTACATTTGTAAACTTATCGGTCATCGCTCATTTCATTTTTCGCCAGAAGAGATATAAAACAGCGAAAGATATATTCTCCTATCTCATTATGCCGGTCATTGGAGCAGGATTAACAGGAATTTTGTGGGCGAACTTACAACTTGATGCGCTCATTGGCGGGATTGTATGGATCGTTATTGGTGTAGTGTATATGCTTTACCAAACAAAGTTTTTCCAAATTAAAATAGCTGATTTAAATATCGATGATGCGGAGAAAACCTCTACCTTATAAAAATTAACTTGAGCCAGGCGATATCGCTTGGCTTTTTATTGTTCAAAAGAGTTTTGTATGCAGAATTGAATACTTGACTCATTTCTTCATAGGACTTCTTCTTTTTTTACTAGATTATCTATTCAAACCGCTATTTCTAAGTTGGCACGAAACTTGCTTTTACCTTAAGTAACAATAAAAAATGAGGTGTTAGAATGGCAGTCGAATCACTAGACTCAAAGAATATGAAAGGAATAGAACAGGATAATTCCCTTGTTGAGTTTCAAGAAATTTTAAAAGAAGCAGTGAATATCCTGAATTACCCACCCCAAGTATTCGAATTTCTAAAGAAGCCAATGAGGTTTTTAGAAGTCAGCATCCCTGTTCGAATGGACAATGGTCAGACAGAAATATTCCAAGGGTACCGTGCTCAGCATAATGATGCCTCTGGTCCAACTAAAGGAGGTATCCGCTTTCATCCAGATATCACGCCAGATGAGGTAAAGGCATTGGCCGGATGGATGAGCTTAAAGTGCGGTATAACCGACCTTCCCTATGGCGGTGCTAAAGGGGGAATCATCTGCGATCCTCGTAAAATGAGTTTAGATGAATTGGAAAGGTTGAGTCGTGGCTACGTTAGGGCAGTTAGTCAACTTGTGGGTCCCACAAAGGATATTCCTGCACCTGATATGTATACAAACTCGCAAATTATGGCATGGATGCTCGATGAATACGACCATATCCGTGAATTCGACTCCCCTGGTTTTATCACCGGAAAGCCACTTGCACTCGGGGGATCTAAGGGAAGGGAAACAGCAACATCAAAAGGTGTTTTATATACGCTGCAAATGGTTTGTGAATTAAAGAAAATGCAGTTAAAAGATACTCGTGTCATCATTCAAGGGTTTGGAAATGTCGGCAGTTATCTTGCCCAGTATTTATATGAGATTGGGGCAAAAGTAATTGGTATCGGTGATATGCTTGGCGGTGTATATGATGAGAACGGACTAGATATACCATTTCTACTTGAAAATAGAGATTCCTTTGGTATTGTTTCTAATCGCTTTACTAGCCCCATTACTAACCAAGATTTATTAGAAAAAGAATGTGATATCCTTATTCCTGCTGCAATCTCAGGAGTAATCAATAAGTATAATTCCAGTAAACTTAACTGCAGCATTATTATTGAAGCTGCCAATGGGCCTACCACAAAAGAAGCGTTAAAAATTCTCGATGATCAGCAAATCCTTGTTGTCCCTGATATCCTCGCCAATTCCGGCGGTGTCATTGTCTCTTATTTTGAATGGTGTCAGAACAATCAAGGCTATTACTGGACCGAGGAGATAGTTGATGAACGTCTCAAGGAGAAAATGACAGAAAGCTTTTTAAAGGTTTACCATACTTCTAAAAAATTTGGTGTAAATATGAAAATTGCTGCTTATATTGAAGGAATTCAAAAACTAGCGGAGGCTTCCAGGCTTCGTGGCTGGTTGAAATATTAAAAAATGAACCAGAAAAAGGAGGAAGTTTTTAATGAAGCTGGATATATTGGCCGAACAAAAAGAACAGCAGCTATTACATTACTTTTGTTTAATTTCACATAACCACCGCTACGATTTGATGATTGGCTATTCAGAGCAATTCTTTGGGAAAGCAATGGTCACTTCGATTCAGTCAGGGAACATGGTTTTATTATGTCAAGAAGACACTACATCAGACGATCATTGGTCAGAAAGATTGGGAATCGAGGCGGAGGATATCCTAGAATTTCAGGAATTTTTTAGTCAAGTATTACAGACAGGACCTTTTCACGAGCAATATTAGTAAACGAAAAAGGAGAGAGATTCCATGTATTATGGCGTTGTTCTAAGCCCATGTTTTGGCAAGGTGGAAAGGATTAGGATCAAGAGTGAGTCGAGAATTTATGAGTGGGAAACCCTATTTATCCTTACTTCCGAATCAGGAAAGGAGGAAACGGTTCAGACATGTTTAAGTGGTGAAGTAAAATCGCTCGAAGTACAGGAAGGAGATTATGTTATTCCCGGGATGGTTCTTGCGTATATAAAGGAAGATTTATTTGTCACAGGTAGTGATTAATGGCTTGAAAAAGAAGATGGGTCGCTCATCTTCTTTTTTGTGTCATATTTAAATTAATATTTTTCAAAGAAAATGATAGTATTAGGTAGATTAGGTGTTAAGGGGGAAGTAAACGATGTTTTCTGTTGCCAAAGAAAAAGTGAAACCAATTATTTCAGTAGACGTGGATGAAAGTGAAGTAGTTTTTCAATCAACCTTTAATAACCTTAAAGAACCCTTTTTGTTTTTAAAAAGACAAAATCATTTATTTGCATATGTCATGCTTGAAAACAATAATAAAGAGCATGCCTCGATTGAATCCTTACTTGAACAAGCGAAATCTTTAGAGAGCATTTGCCATCTTAGTGAACAAATCTCTCTGCCTGCGTTGTTCCAAATTATTGGCGAACCTTTTGCGATTATTAGAGATGTGGATGGTCATCCAGCTGGTTACATTAGCAGAGAAGATGTTCTTGCTGAGCTTTTTAAACAGGAAAATAAAAGTGTCGACTTACTTAAAATTATTCTGACCTCGATTCCGATGGGCATTTTTGTATTGGATAAAGAAAAGCGAATTATTAATTATAATGAAGCTGGTTTAAAAATGATTCGTTCGACCGCAGAAAAGGTTATGAATCTTCCAGCAGGAGAAATTTTTAGCCGCACCCATCTTGAACAGGTATTTTCCACCGGTAAGACGCTTCTTAACCATTTGGTTATCAAGAATGAAATGGGGATTCTCGTCGATTATAGCCCTATCTTGAACTATGAGAATGAAGTCGATGGAATCATCATTGTTGCCCAGGATTTGCCAATGGTCGAAGAAATGGCTATGGAAATTGAGTATATTAAAGATTTAAATAAGGACCTGCATGCGATTTTGTCTAGTATCTATGATGAAATTCTCGTGGTGAATAACAAAGGAGAGCTAATCAGGTTTAGTGAAAACATTATCCAAGATTTCTGGAAAGTTGATTTAAAAGAGCTGATTGGAAAGAATATTCTCGAACTTGAAGACCAGGGGCTGTTTACACCTTCGGTCACAAGACTTGTTTTGGAGAAAGGAAAGAAGGTCTCTGTTGTTCAAGAAACCAAAACGGGGAGAAAAATTCTTGCCGTCGGAAATCCGGTCTTCAATGATCAAAATGAACTTGACCGGATTATCATTGCATCTCGTGATATTACCGAAACCACCCGACTAAAAAGTGAATTGCAGGAAATGAAAAAGATATCAGAACAATATAAGAAGGAATTGGATGATTTTAAGAGTAAGGACCGTTTTTTGAAAAAGCTCATTTATTGTAGTCCGAAGATGGAGAAGGTTATTAATCAGGCCAAGAAAATTGCTGATTTTTCCTCCACCGTCCTTTTGAACGGAGAATCTGGGGTTGGAAAAGAAGTAATTGCTCAAGCGATCCACCAATTAGGCAGACGCCAGGCGAAGCCTTTTCTTAAATTAAATTGCGGGGCAATTCCGGAAAGTTTACTCGAAAGCGAACTATTTGGATATTCGAAGGGATCTTTTACCGGTGCGGATAAAAATGGAAAAGAAGGTTACTTTAAACAAGCAGATGGCGGTATTTTGTTTCTAGACGAAATCGGTGAGATGCCAATTCATTTGCAGGTGAAGCTATTACGAGTTCTTCAGGAGCAGGAAGTTATTCCAATTGGCAGTACTACCCCCATTAAGGTGAATGTGCAGATTATTGCAGCTACGAACAAAAAATTAGAAAAAATGGTTGAGGAAGGGACATTCCGTGAAGATTTATTTTATCGCTTGAATGTCATACCGATTCACATCCCGCCCTTAAGGGAAAGGACAGAGGATATTTCGCTGCTTGCCTTTCATTTCCTCCAGCAATTGAATGAGAGATATGATCGGAACTACCATCTAACTCCTGATGCTATTAATGTACTAGAGTTTTATCCGTGGCCGGGTAATGTCAGGGAACTTCAAAATATTATTGAAAGATTAGTAGTCACGGCCGAACATCCGTCGATTGATGCAGAGTTCGTCAGCCAATTTTTATCCACGGGCTTGGAACATAAAAAGATGAAGCCAGTCTTTACAAGGGTCATTCCGTTACAGGAGGCTATCGACCATGTCGAGGAGCAGTTAATTGTGATGGCAATGAACCAATACAAAACCACAACAAAAGCAGCAAAGGCCCTAGGAATCAGTCAGTCATCTGTTAGTAGAAAGTATCAAAAAATAGTAAATGAGAAAAATATTAAAATGGAAAACCTATCACCCTTTTAATTGAGCTGCTTCAGGTCTAATGATCTGAAGCAGCTTTTTTAATTGGCTGTGTTAAACTTGTCTGTTGATTTCCGTTCCAGGCACTTCGCTTTCCGCGGGCGTTGCGGGAAGCCTCCTCGTCGCTTTGCTCCTGTGGGGTCTCCCCTGCCCCGTACTCCCGCAAGAGTCTTCGTGCCTTCCTCTCCAATCAACAGAGTTCCAAAATCAACATTAACCTTTAACACAGCCTTTTAATTAACATTAAATATAGGCGTACTATTTTTCACCTATTCAATCAATCATAGGGTTATGCAGATTTGAATAGTAATCAATCAAATTTCTTGAGAGATATTTATTTTGGCAGGTTTTAAAGGTTGGCACGCTTCTTGCAACTATAGTTAATGAGGGTAAATAAAGGAGGAATTTAAATGGTCGAGGTAAAAAAACGAGTGGTAAACCTGAAGATGTTCATTGATGGTGAATGGAAAGATGCTGAAAATCAAGAAACCCGCCCAGTATTAAATCCTGCAAGTGGTGAGGTTATATCATATGCCCCAGAAGGAACAAGAGATGACGCCCGTGCAGCTATTTATGCAGCACGCAGGGCCTTCGAAGAAGGTGTATGGTCTGGGATTTCTGCACAGGAACGATCCTCCTATTTATTAAAAATTGCTGACAAAATTGATGAATATGCCGATGAATTGACCCATCTGGAAACGATGGATAATGGGAAGCCATTGAGAGAGGCGGGTTTTGATGTCGGTGATGCAGCCGCCTGTTTTCGCTATTATGCAGGATTGATTACAAAGCCTGATGGGCAGACCTATCATGTCGCTGATCCAATGCAGGCCATGGTTGTCCGTGAACCGGTAGGGGTATGCGGATTGATTGTTCCTTGGAACTATCCACTGTTAATGAGTGTGTGGAAGATTGCCCCAGCCTTAGCCGCAGGAAATACAATTGTCTTTAAACCATCGGAAGTGACACCAGTTACACCGAAAAAACTCTTCGAGATATTTGAAGAAGTTGGTTTGCCAAAAGGGGTTGCTAATCTGGTAATGGGAGCTGGAGCGGTGGTTGGAAATGAAATCGCTTCCCACCCTGAGGTCGATATGATCTCGTTTACAGGTGGTACAAAAACGGGCAAGCATATTATGAAAACAGCTGCTGACACGATGAAGAAAGTTTCGTTAGAGCTAGGCGGTAAATCGCCGAATATCATTTTTGCTGATGCTGACTTTGAAACGGCAGTGGATTATGCGTTATTTGGAATCTACGCAGGTTCTGGTCAAGTATGTTCCGCTGGTTCCAGGATCCTTGTTGAAGAAAGCATCTATGATCAATTTGTCCAGCGTTTTGTTGAAAGGGCAAAACAAATTCAAGTAGGACCTGGTGATGATCCTGCAACAGAAATGGGTCCGCTTGTCAGTCAGGAGCACTTAGAAAAAGTCCTTTCCTACATTGAAATTGGCAAGGAAGAAGGTGCGATAGTTGCTTGCGGTGGAAAGCGGGTTGTCGCTAACGGGTTAGAAAAAGGTTATTTTATTGAACCGACGGTATTTGTCAATATCAACCAAGAGATGAGAATTGTTCAAGAGGAAATCTTCGGTCCTGTTGTAGTTATTCAGAAATTCACGGACGAAGCAGAAGCTATTAAACTAGCAAATGGCACCGTTTATGGTTTAGCCGGTGGTGTGTTTTCTAATAATGGTGCAAAGGCACTACGGGTCATTAAAAAGCTGCGTGCAGGGATTACTTGGGTAAATTCCTATCATCCTACCTATAACGAAGCTCCGTGGGGCGGCTATAAGCAAAGTGGAATTGGCCGCAGTCTTGGAACGTTTGGACTTGAAGAGTTTCAAGAAATAAAACAGATAAATATTAATTTACAGGTTGAACCAATTGGCTGGTTTTCTAATTAATCATTTAATAGGAGGAATAATATTATGAGTATCGATATAAAAAATGAATTAAAAAGTGAGCAAAATCAAAAGGTTAGTGAATATATTAATAAGGTTTTAAACTTAATAGAAAAAGAGGAAATTAATAGTGAGGAAGCGGCTTGGATAACCAAAGAAACCGTTGATGGTTTCCGTGAACACGTAAATCCGGGATTCTTAGAATACCGCAAAACAGTTACGGAAGGCGGCCAATTTGCAGCAGTGGAGTGGTCTGATAATGGATCCTGCTTTAAGGATGTCAATGGCAAAGAATATATCGATTGCCTAGGCGGATTTGGCATCTATAATGTAGGTCATCGTAATCCGAAGGTGGTTAAGGCAGTAACTGACCAATTAAAACGTCAAGCGCTCCATAGTCAGGATTTGCTAGATCCACTTCGTGCAATGTTAGCAAAAATTTTAGCAGATATTACCCCAGGGGATTTAAAATATGCTTTCTTTACAAACAGCGGAACAGAAAGTGTTGAAGCATCCCTGAAACTTGCCAAAATGTACAGCGAGCGGACAACGTTTATCTCTACGACTCGTGCGTTCCATGGGAAAAGTTTAGGCTCGTTGTCAGGTACCGCGAAAGGGATGTTCCGTAAACCCTTCTTACCATTAATCCCGGGCTTCCGTCATGTGCCTTTTGGCGATATTGATATGATGAGAAAAACCTTTGAGGTCTGTGCCTCGGTTGGTGAAGATGTAGCTGCTGTTCTTTTAGAGCCGATTCAAGGTGAAGGCGGAATTATTCTTCCACCGGAAAACTACTTAAAGCAAGTTCGTGAACTATGTGATCAATACGGATCCTTGCTTATATTTGACGAAGTTCAAACAGGAATGGGCCGAACGGGGAAAATGTTCGCCGCAGAACTGTATGAAGTAGTTCCAGATATTATCTGTCTAGCAAAAGCATTTGGCGGCGGCGTGATGCCAGCTGGGGCTGTTGTAGCTAGTGAAAAAGTATTTAAGAGCTGGTTTGATAATCCATTTATGCATACAACCACCTTTGGCGGCAATCCGTTAGCATGTGCCGCAGCGATTGCCACAATTGGAGTATTAATTGAAGATAAGTTACCAGAGAGAGCAGCGGAAGTGGGGGCCTATTTCCTTGAAGAATTGAAAAAGGCAGCACAAGGACATGAAGATAAGGTTCAGGAGATTCGTGGTCAAGGCTTAATGATTGGCATCGAATTCCATCAAGATGAAATTGGATACGAGGTCTCAAAAGGAATGTTTGATAGAGGAATCCTTGTAGCTGGGACATTAATTAATTCAAAAACCATTCGTATCGAACCAGCATTGACCATAAGCTATAAAGAGGTTAATAAAGTAGTTAGCACCTTCAAAACCGTCTTAGAACAATTAGATGCTTAATAATTTTTTTAAAAGGGGGAGCACAGAAGTGGAAAAGAAATACGTCAAGCTCCAAACAGAAATACCCGGTCCTAAATCGAAGGAAATTTTGGAGCGAAGAAATAAATATGTCCCAAAAGGAATCAGCAATAACTGCCATTCCTTTGTTAAAAAGGCACAAGGAGCTCTGGTAGAAGATGTGGACGGTAATTGTTATATTGATTTTGCTGGTGCTATTGGAACGATAAACGTCGGTCACTCTCATCCTAGAGTAGTTAGAGCCCTTCAGGAACAAGCAAGCCAATTTATCCACACTGGCTTTAATGTAATGATGTATGAATCGTATATCGCTTTAGCCGAGCGGCTTTGTCAGCTTGCACCGGGTGACTTTGACAAACAGGCTGCTTTTTTTAACAGTGGTGCCGAAGCGGTTGAGAACGCTGTAAAGATTGCCAGGAAATATACAAAGCGCCAAGGAATTGTCTCGTTCACAAGGGGGTTCCATGGCCGGACGTTAATGACCATGACAATGACAAGTAAAGTGAAGCCGTATAAGTTCGGCTTTGGACCATTCGCTCCAGAAGTATACAAGGCGCCATACCCATATGCTTACCACCGCCCTGAAGGAATGGATGAACAGCAATATAGTGCTATGATGATCGACCAATTTGAACAATTTTTACTGGCAGAAGTTGCACCTGAAACGATTGCTGCCGTCGTGATGGAACCTGTGCAGGGAGAAGGCGGATTTATAGTGCCTGACACCGCTTTTGTTAAACGGGTCAGAGAAATCTGCACACAGTATGGTATCTTGTTTATAGCCGATGAAATACAAACTGGGTTCGCTCGGACAGGAAAGTACTTTGCAATTGACCATTTTGGAGTGGTACCTGATTTAATTACGATTTCGAAATCAATGGGTGCAGGTGTCCCTATCAGCGGCGTGATTGGCCGGGCGGAAATTATGAATACTGCCGAGGTTGGTGAAATCGGTGGAACCTATGCTGGGAGCCCGCTCGGGTGCAGGGCAGCACTGACAGTATTAGATATTATTGAAAATGAACAGCTAAATGACCGGGCAAGAAAAATTGGTAATCGCGTCGTAGAAAAAATGCATCTTCTAGCAGAGCGTTTCGAGGGGATTGGTGATGTCCGCGGTCTTGGTGCGATGTGTGCGATGGAAATAGTCAAGGACCGACAATCCAAAACACCAGATAAAGAGGCGACGGGGAAAATTGTAAAAGCTGCTGGAGAACGCGGCCTGATGTTACTAAGTGCTGGGATTTATAGCAATGTGATTCGCCTTCTCATGCCAATTACCATCACAGATGATCAACTCGAAGAAGGTTTGCAAATTATGGAAGAGGCGGTAGAAGCAGTGTATACAAATGATCCTGCCTTATCGGTTGGAGGGGAATAAAAATGGATATTGTAAATAAAAATTATCAAATCTATCCCATGTATATTAATGGGGAATGGGTTGGCAATGATTATGAGGTTTTAACTGAAATAAATAATCCAGCTACAAAAGAAGTAATTGGTGCTGTTCCAACAGGTGGTGCTTATGAAGCAGAACAAGCAGTGGATGCTGCCTATAAAGCATTTAAACTCTGGTCGAAAAAAACAGCGGATGAGCGCTATCAACTCTTGATGAAATGGTTTTACTTAATTGAGGAAAACAAACATGAAATTGCAAGGATCATGACAATTGAACAAGGTAAACCACTTAAAGAAGCGCTCGGTGAGGTTCAGTATGCAAATGGTTTTATCTCCTGGTATGCCGAAGAGGGGAAACGAGTATATGGTGAAACGATTCCAGCCGCCCATCCAAATAAAAGAATACTAGTTAGAAAAGAACCGGTTGGCGTAATTGCAGCGATTACACCGTGGAACTTCCCGGCGGCCATGATTACGAGAAAAGTAGCACCTGCATTAGCAGCAGGTTGTACGGCTGTTGTGAAGCCTGCAAACCAAACGCCTCTTACAGCATTAAAAATGGCGGAACTAGCCCATGAAGCCGGCATTCCTGCAGGGGTGCTGAACGTGATTACTGGAAGGTCGTCAGAAATTGGCGAAGCGTGGCTGAAGGATCCACGCGTAACAAAGATTACCTTTACAGGGTCAACCGAGGTTGGAAAGACGTTAATGCGTGGGGCCGCTGATACTGTCAAAAAGGTTTCCCTCGAGCTTGGTGGGAATGCCCCATTTATTGTAATGGATGATGCAAATTTAGCGAAGGCCGCTGAAGGACTTGTACAATCAAAATTTCGAAATGCTGGTCAAACCTGCATTTGTACAAATCGTGTTTATGTACAGGAAGGGATTGCAGATGAATTTACTAAGCTTTTTCAAGCAGAATTAGAAAAGCTTAAAGTCGGCAACGGACTGGAAGCGGGAACTGATATTGGTCCATTAATTGATCATGCCGCTTATAAAAAAGTAGATGGGCTGGTTAAGGACGCAGTTGAGAAAGGTGGAAAGGTCATTTATAGCGGGCTTACCCCAGCTGAAAATAACGGATATTTCTATGCACCCACAATTTTGACCAATATTAATGATGAGATGGAATGTATGAAAGATGAAATATTTGGCCCACTCGCTCCGATTTCCACTTTTAGTACCGAAGAAGAAGTTATTGAACGGGCTAACAATTCTTGTTACGGATTGGCTGCCTATGTATATACAGAGAATTTAAGCCGTTCCTTTAGGATAACGGAACAACTAGAGTACGGTATTATTGGCCTAAATGATGCCCTGCCTTCAGTCGTTCAAGCCCCATTCGGTGGTTTTAAGGAGAGTGGTCTAGGACGCGAAGGTGGACACTACGGCATTGAAGAGTTTTTAGAAGTAAAATATATATCGATAGGTTTGGATATTTAGTAGACCTTTTTTCATCCAGATACGGACATGACTAAAAGCCAGTGGCACAATCAAAGTATTTCTGAATATTGATTGTTAGCGCTGGCTTTTTTTGGACTTAGGAATGCTTTTTGCTGATTTTATATTTATTTCTCTATTATGAAAATTAATAGTCTTTTTAATAGAATCACTCTACCAATTTAAAAGAAAGGAGGTAGAAAAATGCCTGGGCCGCTCCACCGATTAAAAATTGTCGATTTATCACGTGTGCTAGCCGGTCCTTATTGCACGATGATCTTAGGCGATATGGGCGCAGAAGTAATCAAAATAGAAAGTATCGAAATGGGGGATGAAACACGGGGGTGGGGACCGCCCTTTTTAGAAGGAGAGAGCGCCTATTATTTATGTGCTAATCGTAATAAACAGGGGATTACTTTAAACTTAAAAACCCCTCAGGGCCTTGAAATCTTAAAAAAGCTTGTGAGCGATGCTGATGTGGTTGTCCAAAATTTTAAGCCGGGAACCCTCGACAGATTAGGGTTCGGATATGAGGAAATGAAAAAGGTGAATGAAGGAATTATTTTAGCCTCAATCAGTGGTTTTGGCGCTACTGGCCCTTATTCCCATCTTCCAGGTTATGACTATATTATTCAAGCCATGTCAGGTTTGATGAGTATTACAGGTGTAAAGGATGGGCAGCCTGCAAAGGTCGGTGTTGCCATAGCAGATGTACTCACCGGTCTTTTCACCTGTATCGGTATTTTAGGAGCCATCCAGCATCGCAATAGGACTGGTGAGGGGCAAGAGATAGATATTTCATTATTTGATTCCCAGTTGGCTGCGTTAGTGAATGTTGCCAGTAATTTTTTATGCTCTGGGAGGATCCCTGAAAGGCTCGGTAATGCACATCCAAACATAGTTCCATACCAAGTGTTTGCTGCAAACGATGGCGAATTTATCCTTGCTGTTGGAAATGACCGGCAATATCAGAAGCTAGCAATTCTGCTGGAAGATGAAATCCTTTTAAGTGACCAATATAAAAAAAACTCAGGGCGCCTGCAAAAAAAGGATGAACTGGAAAAAGTCATCACGGCAAAATTAAAAACGAAATCAAGGGCAGAGTGGAAAGTGTTACTTGATGAAGCTGGGATCCCGAATGGACCGATTAACAATGTGATGGAGGCTTTGGATTCTGAACAAGCGATCGCAAGGGAAATGGTTGTGAAGATAAAGCATCCAACGATTTCTAACTTAAAACTTGTCGGTTCACCATTAAAGTTTTCAAAATCCCCAATAAAAATCGATAGGCATCCGCCATTGCACAGTGAGCATACAGATGAAATCCTGTTTAAACTGGGTTATTCCAAGCATGAAATCGTAAAAATGAAACAAGATCATATTATCTAGGGGAGGTACTCATTATGAATTTTTCTTTATCTGAAGAGCAAAAAAGCGTTAGAAAGGTGGTTCGATCATTTGTAGACCGAGAAATTCTGCCCTATATCAAGGAGTGGGATGAAAAAGGTCATTTTGAAATTAATATTTTAAAAAGATTAGCAGAATTACAGTTAATGGGTGTATGTATTCCTGAGGAATATGGCGGAGTGGGCATGGACTATAATACCCTCGCCATTGTTTGTGAGGAACTAGAACGAGGCGACACGGCCTTCCGAACCGCGGTATCAGTACATACTGGTTTGAACAGTATGACATTATTACAGTGGGGGACTGAGGAGCAGAAACGAAAATACCTTCTTCCACAAGCAGCCGGTAATAAAATAGGTGCTTTTGGATTAACAGAACCGAATGCTGGCTCCGATGTGGCGGCCATGGAAACGACAGCCGTCAAAGATGGAGATTACTATATTTTAAATGGTTCAAAAACTTGGATCTCTCTATGTGATGTGGCTGACCACTTTTTAATTTTTGCAAAAACAGACACGAAAGCTGGTCATCATGGGATTTCTTGTTTTATTGTAGAACGGTCATTTGCAGGGCTTTCCACTAAAGCCATAAAAGGGAAATTGGGAATTCGGGCAGGAAATACGGGGGAGATATTCTTAGATCATGTAAGGGTTCCAGCAGAGAATTTGTTGGGCTATGAAGGAGAAGGCTTTAAGATTGCCATGTCCGCCCTCGACAATGGCCGCTTTACAGTAGCTGCAGGTGCTTGTGGTACGATTATGGCTTCGCTGGAAGCTAGCGTCAAATATTGTGAGGAGCGGAAGACCTTTGGCAAAGAAATTGGCAAACATCAGCTCGTTCAGCAAATGATTGCAAAAATGTCCGCTAATCTAGAGATTTCACGTTTGCTAGTCTTTAAGGCTGGCTGGCTAAAAAATAAGGGCAAACGGAATACCCAAGAAACGTCTTTAGCCAAATGGGTTTCCTGTGACGCCGCCTTTGAGGCTGCAAACGATGCGGTCCAAATTCACGGGGCGTACGGCTTCTCCAATGAATTCCCAGTGGAGCGTTATTTACGAAATGCCAAAGCACCTGTAATTTATGAAGGAACAAGAGAAATCCATACCATCATGCAGGGAGAATATGCCCTAGGCTATCGTGAGGATAAACCACTAAGGAAGATGCTTCCAGCCTGGCCGTTTGAAGAAAGTTTAATAAAAGGGTAAATTTATTTAAAAAGAACAAGCCGTACAGTTGGAAAACTGGTACACGGCTTGTTCTTTTACTATTATTGTATTATTAAATAATTTACTTCAAATAAGTTGTCCTACTGTGTTACGATAACGTAATAAAGCAAAGAGGAAATGAGGGTGAGAATTTTTGATTAAAACCATTTTATTTGACGTTGATGGGGTACTATTAAGCGAAGAACACTATTTTGATGCTTCTGCTTTAACTGTTTGGGAAATGCTGATCAGCCCTAATTACTTGGGGCTCGAACCGATGCAGTTTAAAACAGACTATAATGATGAGGAAATTCAGGAAATAAGAGAATTAGTATTTGAAAACGATAAAGTTCTAAAGTTTATGAAATCACGCGGCCTAAACGCCAACTGGGACATGATCTACCTATCATTCAGCCACCAGCTGATCCACCTGCTCTCGCAAATTAAAGATACTGAATTGGAGAAAATTAAAAACTGGTGTCAGGCACCAATCGATCGTGAAACCCTAGTTGAGATGGGAAAGGTGTTAAGTAACTACCATGTGAAACTAGATTTCAGTTTGTTTGAGCAGGAGTTTGCACGCTCAGAGGCAACGAAGCAGGAGTTGTTTAGTTATTTGAACGAATTAGCCTCAGAGAAAATGGGGGTTGCAACTTCTATTTTTAACAAGGGTGAACTTTGGTCCGTTTGTGAGCATGTTTCCCAAGAGTGGTATGTGGGGGATGAACATGTCTTCGCTTCGACTGGAAGGCCATCCGTTCAACATGGGAAAAAGGGCTTCTTGGCCAATGAAACAACATTAGCCCCTAGACAAGAAATTGACGAGTTATTCCAATTCCTGAATTCATCAGGATACATGATTGGTATCGGGACAGGCAGACCAGAACTGGAAACTATTCAGCCGTTTCAACATTTAGATTGGTTGAAGCAATTTGATGAAAATCGAATCGTAACCGCTGATGATGTGCTAAAGGCGGAATTAGAGCTGCCAGAACGAATGTCGCTATCGAAGCCCCATCCATTTACATATATCATGGGACTCCTTGGGAAGGAGACACCTATTCAAGCGTGTTTAAATACAAGACTACCGCTTGAAAATGCTGAGACGGTTTTAGTCGTAGGGGACTCCTTGGCCGATCTATTAGCGGCAAGAAAACTTGGCTGTCAGTTTGCAGCTGTTCTAACCGGCCTTTCAGGAAAAGATGCCAGGGGTGACTTTGAAAAACATAAAGCAGACTACATTCTTGATACGGTCCTCGATTTGAAAAGGATAATATGATAAATATAGAAAAGGGATTGCCCCGTCGCAATCCCTCAATTCTTATCTATATATTTTCGATCTTCTCTAATTCCACTCGCCCAGGTTCAAATGTATCCACATTCGATAACTCCAGTACTTGTGCTTCTTCGAGTCCATCAATTAATTTTAAGATATGAATGACGTTGGCATTTAATGTTTTGTCCACAGTTAATACCATGATTGCCTCACCGCCTACTTCTGTACGCCCCACCTGCATCGTCCCAATATTGATTTGATGCTCTCCTAAGAGTGAACCAACCTTGCCAATCATTCCTGGAACATCTCGATGTTTGATATATAATAGGAATTTTTCCGGTTTTACGTCAATTCGGTATTGGTTGATTTTTAGAATTCTCGCTCCATACCCGTTTAAGACGGTTGCCCCAATTTTGGCTGTTTCATTATCATTGGAGACACTTAGTTCCATATAATTAGCAAATCCTTTATTTGTTGCATTTTTAACGACATTATACGAAACTCCTTGCTCTTTTAGTAAGTGCAAAGCATTAATTAGATTAACAGAATCGCTTAAATGATAGGATAAGACACCCTTCAACATGGTACGTGTCAACAATTCTGTATCTTCATCAATTAAATCGCCATAATAATTGATTTCTATTTTAGCAGGAGCCTGTTTATTTAATAATTGAATGACAAGTTGCCCCATTTGGTCCCCCAGAAGGAGGTACGGCTGTAGTTTCGCTTGGGTTTCGCCTGACATTTGCGGCATGTTCACAGCGTTTTGAATCAATTGAGATTCAAAAATCTCAATGATTTCCGCGCTTACCTCTTGAGCCACTTTTTCCTGTGCTTCAACGGTAGAAGCTCCAAGATGTGGTGTTACAATAATATTTGGATTCTGCAATAATTCTAGGTCGGAAGCAGGCTCTTTTTCAAACACGTCAAGAGCTGCACCTGCAACATGGCCGGACTGAATGGCTCTAACCAGTGCCTTTTCGTCGATCACACCACCACGGGCACAATTGACAAACCGGACACCTTTTTTTGTTTTCCGTAAATAGGCATCATTAATCAGGCCTCTTGTGTTATTAGTAAGAGGTGTATGAATGGTAATAAAATCTGATTCTTGTGCAATTACATCGAGGCTCGCTTTCGCTATTCCCAGCTTTTTTGCTCGTTCTTCGGATAGGTAAGGATCAAATCCTAAAATGTTCATCCCAAAGCTTTTTGCCCGTTTCGCCACTTCTGTTCCAATTTTGCCCATGCCGATAACGCCAAGAGTTTTTTTGTACAATTCCACACCCTTAAAAGAGTTACGGTCCCATTGTCCCGATACTGTCTTTTGGTGGGCGTGAGGAATTTTCCGTGCCAAGGATAGCATCATTGCTAAGGTATGCTCCGTTGCTGCAATGGTATTGGCACCGGGGGCATTGATGACGATAATCCCTTTTTTAGTTGCCGCATTCACATCAATATTATCGACACCAACACCTGCTCTAGCGATTACACGGAGACGGCCCGCTGCTTTGAGCAGTTCTTCACTTACCTTTGTTTGACTCCGGACAATCAGAGCATCGTATGCTCCAATGATATTTTTTAACTCCTCTGTCGGTAGTGTTGGCTGGCGATCTACGGTAAAATTAGGGTGTTCAGTTAAGCTTTTCAATCCTGTGCTGCTAATTCCATCGGTTACAAGTACCTTATACATGACTCGTAATCCTCCTTTAATTCTTTAATTAAAAAACGCCCCTCATAACAGACGGATTTGTCTTGTTATGAGGGACGTGTATCGACGTGTGGTACCACCCTCGTATGCTGGACCATATTCTTAATGTCGTCTTCGTCATCACTTGTCATGTATAGAATAATATAATTGATTGAATATTCAAAAATAAACTAAATATAGGGATTATTCTACAACCAAACCTTAAGGATTGTAAAGGGAAAGAAGAAAAAATTAATAAAATTTATGACGAAAAATTTTGTTCAAAAAATGTTATCCTTTTATGACGCGGTGGTAAGCGTTTACACAATGGAAAGCTAGAAACAAATCTATTGTAAAAAAATTCAGAGAATAATATAATGTCTACAATACAAAAACAAATGTGCGCCACACAAGGACATTTGTAGGAGGGGAAAACACATGAAGGCAATCACGATTGGGTTATTAGGTTTAGGTACTGTTGGTTGTGGTGTAGTGAAAATTATCAAAAAAAATCAAGATAAATTGATCCACCAAGTGGGGTGCCCGGTTGTTATTAAAAAGGTCCTTGTTAAGGATATACATAAAAACAGACCCGTAGAAGTAGATACTAAGCTATTAACCTCAAATGCAGATGAAATCCTTTTTGATGATGAAATAGATGTTGTGATCGAGGTAATGGGCGGGCTTCAGGATACCAAAGATTATTTAATTACTGCACTAAGACAAGGCAAGCATGTTGTCACTGCTAATAAGGATTTAATGGCTTTACACGGCTCTGAACTGTTAACAGTTGCTTCTGAATACGGCTGTGATTTGTTTTATGAAGCAAGTGTGGCAGGGGGAATTCCAATTCTAAGAGGATTAGTTGATGGACTTGCCTCTGACCGAATTAAACAACTTATGGGAATTGTAAATGGAACAACCAATTATATACTAACTAAAATGAGTGAAGAAGGCCGTACCTATGAAGAGGTCCTTAAAGAGGCACAAGAGCTTGGTTTTGCTGAAGCTGATCCGACCTCAGATGTAGAAGGACTAGACGCTGCTCGTAAAATGACGATCCTAGCTACATTGGGCTTTTCTATGCATATTGATTTAGAAGATGTCCAAGTTTCAGGGATTTCCAAAGTTACCGATGAAGATTTGAGCTATGGGAAACAATTGGGATATACCATGAAACTAATAGGTTATGCTCATCGTGAAGGGGAGAAGGTTGAGGTTAGTGTCGCACCAACTTTCCTTTCCAATAATCATCCGCTGGCATCTGTTCAAAATGAGTATAATGCCGTTTATGTCTATGGTGAGGCGGTAGGTGAGACTATGTTTTATGGCCCTGGTGCCGGAAGTTTGCCAACAGCAACGGCCATTGTTTCAGACTTAGTTGCGGTAATAAAAAACCTGAGACTAGGGGTAAATGGAAGAAGTGCGGTGACTCCACAATATCCAAAGCAATTGAAAGATAATGATGAAAAATACTCTAAATACTTTTTAAGAATCCATGTGCAAGATGAAGTGGGTGTTTTCGCTGACATCACCACCATTTTTGCAAAATATGGCGTTAGTTTTGAAAAAATCTTACAGCTTCCTGTTAAGAAAAATGAAACATCAGAAATTGTGCTTGTCACTCACAAAGCATCATTATCCAATTATGATAAAATATTAGTAGAATTGAATGATCTCCATGCGGTTAAGGAAATTAAAAGTGCTTATCGAGTGGTGAGAAAAACGTTGTAAGAGGGACAGAATTAGCATAAAAGCAGTCACACAACATAGTCGAGGAGTTGTCCATGGGTGACCCTAAATGATCGTTTTATTATTAAAGTACCAGCTAGTACAGCTAATCTAGGTCCAGGTTTCGATTCAATGGGCCTTGCAGTCGATTTGTATTTAACATTAGAAGTCGAGAAAAGTGACAAGTGGAACATTCAATCAGTTAGTGATGAATTGAAGGGCTTCCCAACGGATGAGACCAATTTTATCCTGCAAATTGCCATTAAAACTGCTAGTAAATACGGAGTCAATTTACAGCCATGTCAAATCCAAGTGGCCAGTGATATTCCTTTGGCTCGTGGTTTGGGTTCAAGTGCCGCAGCCATAATTGCAGGGATTGAACTTGCTGATTCAGTAGGAAATATCGGTTTAACTCAGCAAGAAAAATTGCTTATCGCGACAGAAGTGGAAGGACATCCTGACAACGTGGGTGCATCCCTGTTCGGCGGATTATTCATTGGCTCTTATCAGGATAACGAAGTAGACATGCTCAGCATCTCTAACATTTCTTTTGAGATGGTGGCTGTCATTCCAGATGAAATTCTCTTAACAAAGGATTCCCGCGGGGTACTCCCTGCAGAATTATCTCGTGAATGTGCAATCCAAGCCTCTTCAACGGCTAATCTGTTGGTTGCAGCTCTCTTAACTCAAAACTGGGGATTAGCAGGGAAAATGATGAGCCAAGACCTTTTTCATCATCCATACCGTAAACCACTTATTCGCGCTTATCAGGAAATAGAAGAAATGGCTAAAGAACTTGGTGCGTTCGGTGTCGCGTTAAGTGGTGCAGGACCAACTGTTCTATGTTTTACGGAGAAAGGGAAAGGGAAGGTTGTCGAACGTGGCTTGAAAAGTGAGTTTTCAAGGATGTCTACAAAAATCCTGACGATTGATTTTAGTGGAAGCAGTGTTAGCTCAGTGGAGAGATTTGTGAAATAATCTCTCCACTTTTATTTTGAATTTTTTTGAAGAAAATGCTCAAATTCTTGCTTATTTAAAGGCTTACTGAATAAGTAACCCTGCATATATATGCAATCTTTCGATAATAGGAATTCTTTTTGATACTCTTTTTCTACCCCTTCAGCGATTACATGAAGATGGAGACTGCGTGCAAGATTAATAATCGCTTCAGGTATCTCTGAATTAGCGTAATCTTCATGGATATCTTGTATGAATGATTTATCAATTTTTAAGATATTAATCGGTAAATTCTTTAAATAGTTTAAGGAAGAATAACCTGTTCCAAAATCATCAATGGAAATCCTAATCCCCATTTTCTGAAGGCTTTTTAATGATTCGACAATTTCAGAGGAATTATTTAAAAGGATACTTTCCGTAATTTCTATTTCAAAATTGCTTGGCTCTAATTGACTTGCAGCTAGAATTTCTTTGACCTGATTTACCATATTGCAAGGTTCTTGAAATTGCCGAGCTGAAAAATTTACTGAAACAGATAGGGGGAGCGAACGTGTTTCGTTCCACTTACTAACCTGTTGACACGCCTCCTTCATGACATATTCCCATAAGGGATGGATTAATCCAGTATCTTCAGCAATCGGTATAAACAAATCAGGAGAGACGTAACCTAATTCTTCATCTTTCCATCTTATGAGGGCTTCCGCTCCAAAAATTACCCCTAATTCAACATTAACCTTCGGTTGATAGTAAACTTCCACACTTCCACTTTCGATTGCCCTCCGTAACCGTGCTTCTAGTTTTGGTCTTTCGATATTCGATTGAATTAATTTTTCCGAATAAACGATGGCTTTGTTTCCCCCCAGCTTTTTAGCTGAGTACATCGCAAGGTCTGCATAAACGATCAGTGTGTCCATATTGTCCGTATGTTCCGGGAACAAACTAATACCGCAGCTGGCACTGAGATAAATCTCGTTTCCATCTAAAAGATATCCCTTTTTTAGATTATTGACGATTTTTACTGCTGCGGACTTTGTTTCCTTAAGACTATGACTTAATAACAAAATAATAAATTCATCGCCGCCTTGCCGGGTAATAATCGCATTATTACTGGATAAACTTGCGTTAATCCGTTCAGCAATGATTTTCAGTATTTCATCCCCTTTGTTATGTCCAAAAGAGTCATTCACATGTTTAAAACGGTCCATATCGATGAATAAAACTGATACGGTTTCACTAGTTTGATTTGCCTGTTGGAAAAATGATTGTAACTTTTCTTGCAAATATCTCCGGTTAAGCAAGCCAGTTAATGGGTCGTGATATGCCTGATATTCAATGAGCTCTTTACTTTTGTTTAAATCATTTACGTAATTCTGCAGGTCTTTCGATAAGGCATTCACATTTTCTGTGAGCAAACCTAATTCATCTTTTCTGTTTAGATGCATTATATTTCCAAAGTTACCCTGTGCAATATCATTAACCTGTTCAACAATATACCCAATTGGCTGAGTAATGGAGTGGGAGAAAATCAAACTGATAATAAAGACAATCATCATAACGATAAAGGAGAGCAGAACATGGACCATTAGTTCATGTGTGAGTTCTTTCCTAATGAGTCCATAATCATAAGCAAGTCCTATGACAAATGGTTCTGGTGTGGAATAAACAGGAACGAAGGTTTTCATCAAATTTCTGCCCTGAATATCATCCTTGTAGGATAGTACTCGTTTTGAATTTATCGCCCGTTTAATATAGGAGGCATCAACTTTTTCGTTACGGTACTTATATGAGCCATACCATACTTGTTGGGCGGATATCCGAATATAACTATTCCCGTTTAAATGAACAATTTCTTTCTTTTTACCAAAGTTTTTGGGATTGAAAACAGTGATTTCTAAAACCCCGCGTTCTTTTGTAAAACCTTTAATTACCTTTCCTGGACCAAATCGTCTTTCATAATCTAATACTGCATTGTCACGAAAGTATGGATTAATAATATAGTTCGTTGTCCCATCAAAAAAATAGCCCCATTTATCGGTATGATCTGGATTGGAGGAAGCAACCTCTATCGGACCAGACCAAAAATGGGGAAGGATTAAACCTTTTCCAACAGAAACAGGAGTTAGATTAAATAGCTGCTGGAAGGCATCATACCAATAACCCCAACCCTTTGTGGACATATTAATTTCTTTTGGGTCAGAGGATTTTACTCCAATAATATCATTTTCTGTTTGTGCTAGCAGGGTTATATGTGACACTCTTACTTCTTGGGCCAGTTTTTTTAACTGTTCATTTGTAATATCCTTATAGTTTGGCGGCAGTGCGTGCTTAATCGCCAACGAAGCCGTTCGTAAGTCTTTGCCAAGAATATCTTCAACATACAATGAACCCTCTCTAATATTTTCAACTTGGAACGACACTTCTTTAGTGATCATATCAATTTCTCTTTCGTTATTTGAAAGCAGCTGATTTTTTGAACGAAGAAAATGAATCGTATTATTCGTTACTAAAATTAAAAATACTAGCAAGCAAAAAATCAGTGGCATCTTTTTTTTGATTGACAATGACACAACACCTCAGGTTAAGCTGTGACCCATAGGATATTACAGGATGAGTCATAACTGTTTTGATAAGAATCGACTCCAAAGACCTTTAACCTTTCAGACCTTCGAGCCATTCTTGATAACATTCATCACACAATGTTTCATCTCTTTCTTTGTTTGAAGAGATAAAGGATACATGGTGCATCTGTCTTTCATCAACATCATTGGTACAATAAAAACACTTTTCAGGCATTGGAATCCTCCTCTAATTTGTTTTATTACAATAGTTTTTTCGTCAATAATTCTTTTGCATAGAAAAAATCTCCACGCATGTTTTAACTTAGTTTGGCACGTATAATATGTTTAAATACAAATAAAAGAAGAAAAGGTGGGAGACTAATGGATTTTATAAATAAAGTGGTCATTGTAACAGGTGCTGCCAATGGGATTGGAAAAGGTATTGCTAGTGCATATGCCACCGCTGGTGCTAAAGTCATCCTGGCAGATGTTGACGAAGAAATAGGGAATTTAACGACGGAAGAGATGCGAAATTGCGGAGGGGACGTTTTATTTGTAAAGACAGATGTTAGAAGAGAAAAAGACGTAATTCGGCTTGTAGAAGTAACAAAACAAAAGTATGGAAAAATTGATGTTTTAATTAATAATACAGGCAAAGGGGTATTTAAGTCTCCCCTAGAATTAACAATTGAAGAATGGGATGATGTGATTCATACAAACCTAAGAAGTGCCTTCCTCTGTTCGCGAGAAGTGGCTAAATATATGCGGGAGAATGAATCTGGAGGATCAATTGTCAATATTGCCTCAACACGGGCCATTATGTCAGAGCCTAACTCGGAAGCTTACGCTGCTTCAAAAGGAGGAATTGTTGCGATTACCCATGCTTTGGCTGCATCTTTAAGTGAATATCGAATTACCGTCAATGCTATATCGCCTGGGTGGATACATAATGGTGATAAATCACAATTAACAAAACTCGACCATGAACAGCATTTCTCAAAACGTGTTGGTGAACCAAGTGATATTGCTCGAGCATGTTTGTATCTAACCCATCGTGAAAATAATTTTGTCACAGGGATTAATTTAGTGGTGGATGGGGGAATGACGAAAAAAATGATTTACGAGGAATAGAACAAACAAACTGGGCTCCAGACCGAACAGTCTCAGCCCAGTTTGTGCAAATTGCCGTCGACTAAATGCACGGCACTATCAATAAATAATTTTGATAATAGGGATTGTGTTTTATTAATGTTATAGACTAAATAAAAGTATCTTTCTTCGTCAAATCCATTTATTGCATGCATCTTAAGCATGTTGTTGGAAGAATATACTTTTGCCGCGATTTCGGAAATTATCGAAATACCAATGTCTTGGATGACAAACTGCATCAAGCTTTGTCCGCTTTCCGTATAGGCAATGATATTTAATTGCTCCTTGTGAATGTTATTTTTTTTAAGAACCCGTTCCAAAAGGGCATTTGTTCCTGAGCCTGAATTACGCATCACAAACGGATAGTTTAAAATATCGCGAATATTTACTGGACCAACCATTTCGTTTTGGTTCGATGTAATTAGGACTAATCTTTCTTTTAAAAGTGGGATAAAGCGAAGTTTTTCATTATCATATTTTTCACCTAATATACCGATATCCACAGAGCCGTTTAACACTTTTTCAGCAACAATTTTTGATGAGGATTGGTTGATATGGAATATTACTTCAGAATATTGTTCCCTAAATTGTTTAACCATGCCTGGAATCATAAATTGCCCTGGGACAGAGCTGGCGGCAATCCGAATCTTCCCCTTCAGATCTGTCATTCCCTCTTTTAAATCGAGCAATGCTTGGTCTTTAATTAATAAGAGTTTAAGGGCCCATTGATACAAACGTTCCCCCTTCGGCGTAAGAATACTCTCTCTTCCCACTCGATCAAAAAGCTTTATATTAAGCATTTTCTCTAATGCCTGAATGTGAGAACTAACCGTTGATTGGCTTAAAAATATTTCATCTGCTGCCTTAGAAAAGCTTTTGTGTTCGACCACCTTTGTAAAAACATACAACTGATGTAAATCTATCCTAATCATCCCCTAATATATAAAATCGATAATTCACATTGGTAAAATAGATAAAATATTGAAATCATTATATCATCTCCTGTGCATGAAGTAATTTTAGCAATCAAATAAAAAGAAGGAGTGCAGATTTCATCACTCCTTCTTTTACCTTATACAATTAGAGAATGCTTTTCCTCCGCCAGGCATAAATCTAATATCCATGGCCATTTTCCGTGTCCTGACTGTGTATTTATGTGACCTGCATTAGGGATGGTGATGGAAGGAAAGCTAAGATTTGAATAGCTTTTTACATCTGCCCAGCTGCAATACGGATCATTAGTTGAATGGATAAATAATGTATTTTCAGCTGCATTCTTTAGGTTGTTTCTATCCAAAGGTACAGGGTAGAATGATTTTGCTTCAGTGAGAATGTGGTTTGGAGAAGGCGGTGCGACTAAAATCACCCGGTTGGCAATTGGTTTATTTTGAGTAGAAGCATAATGAAGCCATAATAAGCAGCCTAGACTGTGTGTAATGACTGTTAAATTATTTTCCTCTGGGACCATCCGCAGATTAGTAGTCAATTCCTCCAGCCAAACGCTCTTATTAGGCGAGTCGAAGTTTGTAAAAGTTGGATATTGTACATGAAAATTCTTTCTAGTTAATTCATTTGCCAGCCAAGTTTGCCAATGATCAGTTCCACTACCGCCTAATCCATGAATGATAACAAAACTTTGTTGGTTCATTTAATCCCCACCTAATTTTTAATTTTTACTATTCCGATGAAATAAGTTGGTTTTATTGAGATTATAGTTGTTTTAAACGAAAAAGGCAATCATTGTCTCATAATTTATTAATTTTTTGGATAAACAACTGAAAAGTATATTTGCAATTGTATTGATAAACAATCAAAATAAATTGATTGGATAAATAGAAAGTAGGGGTATTTTTGTCAGATTTTTTATCATTAGGTATTTCAGAACCACTCGTGGAAACATTACGTGGTCACGGTATTGCTAAACCAACACCGATTCAACAACAAGCCATTCCATTTGTGATCAATGGTATCGATATCATAGCACAGGCGCAAACAGGAACGGGAAAAACGTTTGCATTCATCCTGCCAATATTAGAAAAAATTAAACGTGAAGCGGAGCATGTCCAGGCATTGATCGTAACGCCAACGAGAGAATTAGCCCTGCAAATAACAGAGGAAATTGAAAAACTAATTTCCAATCTAACAGGTATCGATGTTCTAGCCGTATATGGAGGTCAGGATGTTGATAAACAATTAAAAAAGTTAAAGAGGGGAATGCAGATAGTCGTAGGAACACCCGGGCGACTCTTGGATCATATTAGAAGGGAAACCATTCGTTTATCAGAAATAGATTACCTTGTTTTAGATGAAGCAGACCAAATGCTCCATATTGGGTTTCTCAATGAAGTGGAAGATATTATAAGAGAAACACCAGTAAGCAGGCAAACCATGCTTTTTTCAGCAACCATGCCGGCTGAAATTCGTAAATTAGCAAAAAAGCATATGAGAGATCCAGAATACATTCAAATAGAAAAAACCCAAGGACCTGCTGAAACGGTGAAACAAATAGCGATTCATACGACTGATCGTGGGAAACAAGGCACGCTTATTCAACTAGTAGAAACGTATCGTCCGTTTTTAGCGGTTATTTTCTGCCGGACAAAACGCCGTGTAAGTAAACTGTTTGATGTCCTGAAGGCAAATGGATTTTCTTGCGATGAATTACATGGGGATTTGTCACAGGCGAAGAGAGAACGGGTAATGAAACGGTTTAGGGATGCAGAGGTACAATTGCTCGTTGCGACAGATGTGGCGGCAAGAGGACTTGATGTTGAGGGGGTCACCCATGTGTTTAATTATGATATCCCTCAAGATACGGAAAGCTATGTCCATCGCATTGGCAGAACAGGAAGAGCGGGGATGACTGGTCTGGCAATTACCTTTTATACTTCGATAGATCGACCTATGCTTGAAACAATTGAAGCTGAGCTAAATATCACGATTCCAAAACAAAATATGGGAAATAACAAAGAGGGCAATGAGAGCAAAATAAACGATAATAAAGAGCACAGTACTCAAAAAGTGAAACATGGAATTAGAAAAGCAAAACCAAGTACACCACGAAATCGAAACGAATCAGGAAGAAGAGAGAATAAAACTGGTCGAAGTGGGGGCTCTAATAAGAGGTCCAATACCATTAAGTCTAGAAGTAACAGTTCTAACAGTGGATCTGGAAGAAAAGGACAAAAATAAATTTCTTAGGAAAAGTTCAATAAGGATAATGAAAATGGGACTGACGCAATTCAGTCCCATTTCTTTTTATATATGATAGGTTTTTCAAATAAGATTACTGTCTAGCTCCAGCGCACTAGCGTTTTTGTAATTTAACCACCAATGTTAATGCCAGTATTAGACTTAACCAAAACTTCTTCATACCTTTTCACATCTGCTTTTTGACTGGAGAAGATCGTTCCAAGGTAACCTGCAATAAATCCTAGTGGAATCGAAACAATTCCAGGAGTTGTATATGGGAACCATGGTTCGCCAACAAAAATGGCTTTTCCAACTTCAGGGCTGAACACATTCGGGCTGACAATCACCAAACCGATGGCTGAAATAAGGCCAACTACCATCGCCCAAATGGCACCAGTTGTATTGAAGCGTTTCCAGTAAATAGTATAGAGAATTACCGGAAGATTGGCGCTGGCTGCGACTGCGAACGCGAGTGAAACTAGGAAGGCAACATTTAGGGTTTGTGCCCCTAGAGCTAGAATAATAGAAATAACTGAAACGCCAACCGCTGCCCAGCGGGCCATACCAACTTGCTGCTTCTCTGTTGCTTTTCCTTTTTTCAGGATGACGTTATAGAAATCATGAGCAAATGCAGAGGCGGCTGTCAATACTAGGCCAGCCACAACAGCTAATATTGTCGCAAAAGCAACGGCTGAAATGAAAGCAAATAGCATATTCCCGCCAAGTGCTTGTGCTAAAAGTGGGGCTGCCATATTTCCTGCGGGATTGGCAGATACAATTGCACTGTTACCAACAAAGGCTGCGGCGCCGAAGCCAAGGAAAATGGTCATAACGTAAAAAATCCCAATGATCCATGTGGCATAAACTACCGAAGAACGAGCAGTTTTGGCATCCTTTACCGTAAAGAAACGAACAAGAATATGTGGAAGACCAGCTGTTCCAAGAACCAATCCCATATTTAACGATATAGTATCAAGGCCAATTTTGTATTTTACACCTGGATTTAAGAAGGTTTCCTTTAATGGCGTGGCAGTTTTCATTTGCGCAAACATATCGGTAATACTCCAGTTAAATTTGGCAAAAACAATAATTGAAATAACTAAGGTACCACCCATTAATAGAACAGCTTTTATAATTTGTACCCAACTTGTTGCATGCATACCTCCAAAAATAACGTATACGGTCATAAGGACTCCAACGATTAATACGGATGTGGTATATTCTAAGCCTAATAATAATTTAATAAGTGCACCTGCACCAACAAGCTGTGCAATCATATAAAAAATAGAAATCGTAACCGTGTTCATGGCAGCGAAGCCACGGACCTTTTTAGCATCAAAACGAGCAGCAATCATATCAGCAAATGTATATTTTCCTAGGTTTCTTAGTGGTTCAGCAACTAAATAAAGTACAACCAGATAGGCTACGAGAAAACCAATACTATAAAAGAAACCATCAAAGCCTGTTAAGGCAACTGCACCTGCAATTCCAAGGAACGAAGCAGCAGACATATAATCCCCAGCAATGGCAAGTCCATTTTGCCAGCCAGTTAAACCACCGCCAGCGGTATAGAACTCACTAGCATTCTTTGTTCGTTTTGAAGCGTAGTATGTAATTACTAATGTTACAAAAACGATACAAAGAAACATTGTAAAAGCAGCAGTATTCATTAGTTAGCCCCCTTTTCCTGAATGACTTCATTCGCCAATTCGTCGAATCTTGCTGCTTTTTTCGAATAAATCATACATAAAGCCCAAGTCATGACAAATTGTAAGAAAGCAAAAACCCATGCCCAAGTAATACTGCCGATAAACTTGTGATTTAACACAGTAGAATAAGAAGTTAGTACAGGTAAAGCAAAGTAAAAACAAAAAAAGAATATGGTGACAGGGATGATGAACTTTTTCTTTTCGGAGAGTAATGTTTGAAATGATGAAGACTGGACAATTGAGGTGTAATCGTTTTCAGAAAAAGTCTTAGTTTTTTTGGCCTCCATGGAAGGTCCTCCTCTCAAATAAAACCTATTGTTCAAATTGAGGTAAATAAAGACAATGCTGATTGTCGGTGTCTGAGGAAACGATAGATTGAAGCATGTTGAATAACTTAATTAGAGAATTCTCCCTCCTTAAATACAGATTTTTCTAAATTTTTAAATTACATTTATGATTTTATTATAGTGATAAGGTAATATGCAATAGGAAATTAAAAAAAGGTAAAAATACCCACTAGTGGGCATTTTTACTGTGGTGATGAGGTTATATTAGATTGACCTTTGAAAAAAAGAAAACCTCTGCAGCGCAAAGGTTTTCGAATAATGGAGAATAGGGGGCTCGAACCCCTGACCTCTTGCATGCCATGCAAGCGCTCTCCCAGCTGAGCTAATCCCCCGGATATTTGGTACAAGAAAAATTATATCTGTATTATTATAATCTTGCAAGAGAAAATTTAAGTAAGGATAAATTTTTTAACCTATACTTTCAATTTCTACTTTTTGAATACCTTCTAAATTAGAAACAGAGGCATACACATCAGTTGTTTTTTCACGATAGTCAACGGCAACTAATATTTGAACGAGATGGTCGCCATTATCTAAATCCTTAATCTTGAGCCTGCGAACGATATAATTTTTTTCGATTAGGAAGGAAATAGCTTTTTCAATTTGACATTGATCCCTAATAAATAGTTGCAGCATAATTTCTTTTTCCCTTAATTGTTTCGGCCCAATGATTTTCATTAAAAATGGAACAAATTCAACACTAAGTATAAGTAATGCTACCCCAGCAAATGCTTCTATGAAAAAACCAGCTCCGACTGCAATTCCAATTCCTGCTGCACCCCAGATCATTGCTGCCGTTGTTAAACCAGATATACTATCATTTCCACGTCTTAAGATTACACCTGCACCTAAGAAACCGATCCCTGAAACTATTTGTGCTGCTAAGCGAAGCGGATCCATAGTTATTTTGACATCATCTGAATCAGGAAACATGTACGCTGATTCAATGGATACAATCGTTAACAGACAACTTACAACAGAAATAACTAGGCTTGTTTTGAGGCCTACCGGTTTCCTTTTTAATTCACGTTCAAGACCAATAATAAGACCAAACACTGCAGAAACACCAAGTTTAATTAAAATTTGCATATCGACACTACTCATTTTAAATCACGTCCATTTATACAGTCGTTGACTGAAATTTTGATTTTTGAAAAAATACTGATTACAAAATAAATATAGAATACCTTTCCTTAATTCTACACATAAACGAGTATCTAATGGAAGAAGCATATAAATGTTGTTTGCCTTACTTAGTTAGAAATCAGTTTCGAAAAAAATCAAAAATTATATTGCAAACATTTATTTATCATGTTATATTAAATTTCGTCCTCATCGAGCGGGTCAACAAGTGAAAAAAGAAATAAAAAAGTTGTTGACACCACGATGTAAGATGTGATAAATTAGTGAAGTCGCTTTCGAGCGGTCGATTGAAATTTAAGTGATTTGTTCGCTTATTAGAAATTGTTCTTTGAAAACTAAACAAACAAAATCGTGCAAACAAACAATAAATTTTAGTTTCAGCAATGAAACTAAGCCAACGTAACAAATGAGCTAATCAACTTTCTTGGAGAGTTTGATCCTGGCTCAGGACGAACGCTGGCGGCGTGCCTAATACATGCAAGTCGAGCGAGACTCTTCGGAGTCTAGCGGCGGACGGGTGAGTAACACGTGGGCAACCTGCCTGTAAGACTGGGATAACACCGGGAAACCGGTGCTAATACCGGATAATCCTTTTCCTCTCATGAGGAAAAGCTGAAAGTCGGTTTCGGCTGACACTTACAGATGGGCCCGCGGCGCATTAGCTAGTTGGTGAGGTAACGGCTCACCAAGGCGACGATGCGTAGCCGACCTGAGAGGGTGATCGGCCACACTGGGACTGAGACACGGCCCAGACTCCTAC